>JAGYLH010000013.1 GCA_018400955.1 Bacteroidales bacterium | reverse complement strand
AGCTGTTAAGGTAAGTGTGACTGTTGCTCCAGCATCATTCGGGCCAGGTGTGTAAATTGGATTAATTTGATCCGGATTTGTAAGCTCCCCATTGCCATCATGTGTCCACAATAGTTCAACATAGTTTGAAGCAGCAGCTTGTGTAACCTCTACGGGATTTAATACGCAAGTGCTCAAGGCTGGCCCTGCATTTGCCGTTGGCATGCCCTCAATATAAATACTTATAAGATCACTTGCTGATATAAAGCTACATGGGCCTTCGCCTATAGCTGTCAATCGAAGTACAACAGTTAATCCGGCATCACTTGCATGAGGTATATACGAAGGGTTAAGAGTATTGGGCATATCTATTGTGCCGAATCCATTTATAACTTCCCACTGAAGCTCGCTGAAATGTTCTGCCGTAGCTTGATTTAATGCATAGGGTGTGTTTATACATGTACTGTCGTTAGCACCAGCATACACCTGTGGTTCGGGGTACACTTGTATCACTGCAAAAGCGGTGTCAGTTGTGCCTGTACATTCTGCAATGCCGTAAGCAACCAACCTGATGGTCATGTCCGTTATTTCGCTTACCGGACTTGGATAAAATACGGGAGTTAACCAGTTTGGGTTGTCAAAGTTTCCTTGTCCTTCATGTACTTCCCAAATCCAGCTTGTAGCGTTTTCAACTGTGGCACTTCCAAAATGGAACCCCTGTGTTTCACAAATAATGCCACCAGGGCCTGTATTTGCGATTGGTAAAGGATCTACAAAAATGGTGTGGCTTCCAGAGATGTCAATAGCAGCACAGAATGGATGTACAGTATATTCAACACTGATAATTTCATATGTTGTCAGTTCGGTTGGGCAAACTTCTATTGTATAAGGTTGGTTTGCCGGATCAAAAATCACTTCTGGCTGAACTACATTATTGGCCGTATAGGTAAGGGCAAAAGGAAGGTCAGCGGTAACATCGAAGGTCAGGTTTGTGCAGAAACTTTCGCAAATGGTGTTGATTCCCGAAAGGCTTGCTGTTGGCAATTCTATTTCCTCAACATTGATATTGCCGTTCATTACTGCGGTGCATGAAGGATCATCAAAAAAGTATGCATCAACAAAATAAGTGCCGGGTCCAAATTGCGAAACAGGTGTCCATGAGATAAGATTTCCTGTACCAGCCACTTCAGGCATAACAGGATTGGTGAAGTCATCCTTATACAGTTGGTAAATTACCCCTGGCTGTGATGAGTTTAAAACTAGCTCAATGGCATTGTCATCGCCAATACAATAAGAGGGCTCGCCAACCGGGCTTAAGGTATAAATTTCAGGACCTTCGTATATGCTAATAAGACCCGGCATGCTGGCACTACAGGTTGTAACAGGGTTATAAGCGGTTACAGAGTATTCGCCAGGAGTAGTGAATGTGCCAAAAATAATGGCTGCATCTGTCCCTGCTATGGTTGTGTTTCCGTCAGGGCCAAGTAAGGTGTAATTAATACCAATCTCAGATAATTGTAAACCAATTTCAACGGGTGGGCAATACCAACCTGCAACAGGAATGCTTCCATTGGCAGTAATGTTGAAGGGCGATGGTGGATCATTCAGGATAATCTCTCCATTCATCCATCGCTCACATCCTGAGATAACGTTTATAGCCTTAACACGGTAGGTGCCTGCAATAGTCTGCATTCCAAAAGAGATGGGGTTTCCATCACCAGCAGTAATATCAACTGGGTTAGAAGAAAATGGAATACGATGAAGTTCATAAGTAAATCCAATATCTGAACTTGAAAGTCCTATTTCAACATTTTCATTGTTGCACCACTGTCCCTGTGCGGGTGTGATATTGTAAGCAACAGGTAATGGTAATACGGTTTTGATTCCCGTCATTTGCACTTCGCAATTTCCTAAAAAAGCTGTAGCCCAGTATTCTCCGGGAACGTTAACAGCAGAGAAGTTTATGATCTCGCCATCAGTTGAACTCGTTATTTGCTCCAACAAGCCAGTCTGGTCGTTGTACAGCCTGTATTCAACACCGGCTTGAGAATTTGCCAGGAAAAATTCTGTAGGAGGGCAAAGTTCAGGGCCTTGAGGTTGTAGTGCATAGATTTCGGGGTTTGGCAGTATTTCAAACTGTCCTGTCATCGTTGTATAACAGGTATGATTCTGTCCGTTGGTGTGTTGCGCCGAAATGGTATAGATACCCGCTTCAGTTTGGGCAGGAAAACTTACGCTGCCGCCAACGGCGGTTGTGGTGGCTATAGTGCTCCCATCATGAAGAAGGAAATAAGTTACATCTGGCTCAGAATCTTCCATAGTAAATGTAACCGGTGGACAACCAGATCCCTGGGGTGCCATGGCAAACACCAAGGGTGCACGCCAAATTGTTACCGGATTATCCATCCAGGCAAAGCAGTTTGTTGTTGGGTTAACTGCCATTACCCTGTAAATACCAACATCTGAGTAGGAGCCAAAATCAATACCTGAGGCTCCGCAATTGAATGGACCGGCTATTTCGATAAACTCTCTGGTTCCAGAACGTGTGTCAGCCTCAAAGTATAGGTAATAGTCAATTCCGGCTTCGCAATCAGTCATGAATATTTCTGTGCCAGGGCAGGTATTACCAGGGAATACAGCAAAAGTGGCTGGTTTTGAATATACCGTTAAAGATTCGGCGAAAATTACTTCACACAGCGAATTCATATTTTCCGCATGAATTTGGTAAAGTCCTGGTGCTGTTAAAGTGCCAAAATTGATGGGATTTCCTGTTCCGGCTATTGCAGGGCCTGTGGCCGAGCCGTTTAGCCTTAGGCTATAGTTTACATTAACTTCAGAGCCCAACATAGTCAGCGTAACTTCATCTTCACAAAGTTCGCCTTCGGGACTCAAAGGAAATTCTTGTGGGGAAGTATTACCTACAATGCTGCCAGCCATCATGCGCTCGCACGTAATATTATTGTAATCAATTAAAGCTCTAACTGTATAAATGCCAGGCAGTGATTGTGCTGCAAAAAGCAATGGTTCATTAGGTGCTGTACCATTTTGTGTATCAACAACCGAGATGATCCCGTTGGCATCTTCCAGCAGCAGTTCATAAATGGCACCATCCTGAGAATTACTCAAACGGGGAATAAGCGGTAAACAATTATTATTTGGTTGCTGGGCAGTAAGCGTAAAGGATAATGGCATAGGCCTGCCAAGTATCACAACCGAACCGGCCATATTCTCTGTAGCACCGGTTACATCATGCACGGCGATAGCTGTATAAGTACCGGGCTGATCAACCCACCACTCTATGGCTTCTCCGCTGGCATCGCCTGACTGATCATACTGCGGCTGAATAACATTATTGCGTAAGATGCGGTAAGTTACACCTGCTTCTGAACCATCCAGCTCAAGCAGTGCCTGTGAAATGCCATCGTTGCATATTTCGTCAGCGCCAACTACAGAAAGGTTAAAAACCGAAGGGTTTAGCTGAACGTAAATGGTATAGATGAAGTCAACACCATCACAACCATTAACAACAGGAGTTACTGTGTATTCAACCGAAGCTGTTGGAGGCGGGCTGGGCACATTGGGATCGATGAAGATTTGCATCTGGGGCAAATCGCCCGAACCATTTGCAATAAAGCCTGTAAGTGCCGGTGAACTTGGATTGGCTATCCAGTTGAACTCAACCACCTGATCGGTAATATTTGAGGTAAATGCAACCTCTGAACTAAAATCGCCGGAGAGAATATACTGGTCGTTTTCAGGATTTGTTACCTCGGCAACAGGTTCTACAACAACAACAAGCTCAAATGAATCTCCTGCACAGAGTGTTGGTGCGGGGCCAGTTGGTGTTATCATATAACTTATGGTATGTTGCTGATTGCCGGTGTTAATCAATTGCTGATTAATGGAGTTGCCGCTGCCATCAGCAAAGCCGGTAATGGCACCGTTGGAATTGTCTGTTGCCGTCCAAACAAAGCTTGCGTCGGGTACATCCGCTGTGATGGTATAATTCGTAAAACCATTGTTGCAGATTGTTAATGAGGCATCACTGGTAATAGTTGGGTGAATGTTAATCAGCACCTGTCCCTGCATGGTAGAAGCACAGGCATTTGCATCATCAGTCACAGCCTCGATATAATAAGTTCCGGGTAAGGAAACCGGTGTAAAGCTTAAGGCACTTCCGGTGCCCGGCAAACTTTCAACAGGAGTAACATTTCCGCTAATAAATAGATGATAGTTTACACCAGGGTCAGAACCACCAAGCATAATTTCTAAGGGCAGGTCAATGCACCAAATACCTTGTGGTGCAATTGTATAAATAGCAGGCATTTCCAAAACAGTTCTAATTCCATCCATCTCAATTCCGCAGCCTTGTGCGTTTATGGCTCTGGCCCAGTACTGTCCTGAGTTTTCCACAGGATCAAAAGTAATTTCGCCCGCATCCAAGCTAACTATTGATTGTATCAATCCAATGGTTTCATGCCAGAGCTCGTAAGTAATACCTATTTCTGAATCGGCAAGATAAAAATCGGCAGGGGCACATGACGGGTTTACAGGTAAAAGGGTTCGGACCTGTGGTACATCAAATATTTGCAAACTACCTGACATATCACTTGTACAGCTAATGCCATTCGGGTGATTATATTGTGCACTTACAGTATAGGTTCCCGGAGCAGATTGCGGGTTAAAAACTACTGAACCGTCAGATCCGTCATCACTACCTACTTGCTGACCATCTCTGTATAAAAAGTAGGTGACACCAGTTTGGAAATTATCCAGGTAGATAGTTGTTGGAGGGCAGGCACTACCTTGCGGGATAATGGCAAATACATCGGGTGCCGGATAAATGGTGGTTGTGCCATTCATCCAGGTGAAGCAATTGGTTACAGGATTTACAGCCATAATGCTGTATTCTCCCGCATCAAACTGTGGCCCAAAATTAATCAGCCCGCCGACACACTGCAATGGTCCGGCAACTTCAATGGTCTGCCTGGCATTTGCTGGCGATAAATAAAGGTAGTAATCGATACCTGGCTGGCAATCCTCTAAAAAAATATCTGTGCCTGCACATGCGAACTCCGGTGACATTTGATACACAGTTGGCAGAGGTTCAACTTCAATGGTGTTTTGGAAGAATAGGTCACAGCCTGTGATGGTGTTGGTAGCGCGAACACGATAAGTTCCTGGCTCATTCAGCGGACCCAAACAAATGGGATCTCCGTTAATATTGCCGGGCACAACGGCTCCAAAAGGAGCATTCTCATACCATAAAACATAATTTACGTCAGGCTCGGAGCCGGTCAGGCATATTTCATCTGTATCTTCACAAATAATGCCCTGAGGCAATATCGTAAACTCGAATGGCAAGGGGTTGGCCTGAACTACATTGTTCATTATTTGTGAACAAATCGCATCTCCATGATCCCATACTGCTGTAACAGAATAGAAACCAGGCTCATTTTGCGCAGTAAATAGTAGCGGGCTACCTGTTCCTGCGATTATCTCAACGCCTTCATTTAGTTGGCCATCAAAACCTTCCCTGTTAAGATAGTAGTTTACCCCCAATTGGGACCCATTTAATCGCAAGTCGATAGGAAGACAATTACTTCCAGGTGCCAGCGTTGATAATTGGTAAATAGTTGGCACATCCCTCAGGATAACCTCCACCTGGCCATTCATCATTTCAAATAACCCACTTACCGGATTAGTAGCCAATACTTCGTAAATGCCAGCTGTATTGATGTTGTCCCATGTCAAAGGGTTGCCTGTTCCATCCTGAGTCACTTGCGCAGGGGTGTTGTTTCGAAGCAATTGATAAGAGATTCCAATTTCAGAACCATCAAGTATTACTTGTGTTGACTCACCTGCACAAATGGTACCTTCTCCTGCTAGATTATAAACAGTAGGTGTGGAATTAATAGTAAAAGAATAGAGAAAAGGATTACCCGAACAACCGTTGATTTGAGGTGTTATCTCATATTCAATGGTACAGCTATTTGGGCCATCAGGATCAATTGTGATGATTTGCTCAGGTATTGGCCCTGATCCGCTGATTGCAGTGTAGTTAATATGGTCTGGGCAGTTGGGTGTTGATGTCCAGGTGAAAGTTACTCCCAGAACGTCGGAAGTAAAGCCTACAGCAGTTGTTGACTGTCCTGAAATAACGGTTTGCGAGTCTTCAATGTTCGTAACACTTGCAACGGGATTAACTGATACTTCCACATCAGAAGGTGTTCCGATACAAAGTGTTGGTGCCGGTCCTGTTGGTGTGATAGTATATACAACAATCTGAGAACTTGTAGATGTATTTGAAAGAATGTCCATCAAATTTCCACTGCCATTCACTGAATTTCCATTTATGTTCGGATTGTTCACGGAAGACCAGTTAAAGCTTGAGTTGGCTATATTTGCCGCTGGATTGTAATTGATTGGTGTGCCCGAGCACATATTGTGGGTAGGTAAACTGGAAATAATGGGCAATGGGTTTGCAGTAATGCTGATAGATTCACTTGTTGTTGTAAAACTGTCATCAACAACAACGGAATATACATTATTGCCTTCTGCCTGAGGTGTAAATATAACCGTATTATCATTTTGAATGGCATTCCCCGGGATGCCATTCCAGACATAGCTATAGTTTCCGCCACCCCCTGTTGCATTAGCAGTAAGGGTTACACTTTCGCCAAAGCACAGCTCGTTGTTTATGGCATCAGAATCAATAATAACATCCAGTGCATCTCCATCTGTATTAACATCAAGGGTTATCCCAAAACTACAGTTGGCACCATCGGTAACATTTAATGAATAGGCTTGCGCATTGCTCAGTACAACAGTTTGGGGATTGAGTATATTTGAAGGCCCTTGTATCATGGCTTCGGGTTGCCAAGCATATAAATATGATCCGGTTCCTCCTGAAATGCTACCGCCAATAATAGTCGATGTGCCTGTGTTGATGGTTATATCCTGAAAAGCACTTAAGAATTGGGGCCTTACTGTCACAGCGAGATCAAATGGATCGCCAACACATAATGCTGGTGCTGGTCCGGTTGGTGTGATTGTATAAATTAGTATAACCGGATCAGTGCCAGTGTTGGTTAACGTTTGGGTTATGCTATTGCCATTGCCATCACTTGTGCCAGTAACGTTTGCTGGCTGTGGGTTGTTAACAGTCCAACTAAATGTACTTGCAGGAATGGTTGAAGTGATACCATAATTAAGTTCTTCACCTGAACAAACTGCTGAAGCAGCTGAACTATTGATTACTGGGATATTATTTACGGTTATCTGAATGCTTTCCTGAACTGTGTTAAAGCCATCATCTACAATTACGGTGTAGTTAGTTGTGCTTGTGGGTGAAACTGTTATGGTGTTATTGTCAGGGAAAGGTCCTGAATCAGGAACTGAAGACCAGCTGTAGTTGTAAAAAGGATCATTCCCGCCCGAAGCAGCAGCTGTTAGCATAGCAGAGGTTCCAGAGCATATTTGCTCATTGTCAGCCTGTATAACAACCTGTAATGCCCCACCAGTAACAGTAATTGTAATCTGGTCATTAGCTGTGCAGTTGTTGTCATCAGTAACAGTGAAAGTAAATAATTGGTTTTGTGTTAATTGTTCTGTATCAGTAGAGGCATTGGTTGGGTTGATTACAGGCCCGGTCCATAGGTAGCCATATGGGGGGGTGCCTGAAGCAGCTACACCATTCAGGGTGGTAGTGGTGCCGTATGGTATCAGAAAGTCGGGGCCCACATTGGCTTCAGGGTTTTCGAGTGCTATTACCATAACTGTATTGCTTTCAGAAACATTACAGCCGACAGGCACAGGCGCATCGGATGTAACCAGCCTTCTGAAATAAATGGTTTCAGACAAAGAGCCGGGCGCATAATTGGTTGAGGTGGATCCGTTTATGTCAGAAAAAATGATGCCATCCTCGCTTGATTGCCACTGGAAAGAAAAGCCATTGTTGCCGGTTTGACTTGGTGTACTTCCTGTTAACCCGGTTGGAACTTCACCAGCACATAACTCCGATGTTGGCGAAGCTATAGCGTTGTTTACAATAGGTCCATAGACCATTGCAAGCACCTCATCCGAAATGGAAATGCAATTACCCGAAAAAATCGTTCTGCGGTACCTGGTGTCCTGGTTAAGTGCTGGAGGTGCGTAATTTATTTCATCATTTACACCGTTTGCATCAAACCAATTTGCGCCATTATCTGTGCTCTGTTGCCACAAATAATCGTAAATACCTGAACCACCGTTGGGTGCTGAACCGTTTAATAAGTCAGGAGCTGCACTGGAGCAAATGTGTTGGGTCGCATCATTGACAACAAAATTGTCTGTAATATTTTGTGATACAGTCACTTCAAACAATCCAATGTCTTCGCAAATACGTGCAGAAACTATGCGGCGAAAACGGGTAGGGTTAAAAGTCAGCGCTTCCTGATAATCGAGATTCGGTCCTGTCTCGCCATTAATAACTACCCATCCGCTACCTTCATCAATTTCCCATGAATATTCGTAGTCACCCCCGCCATTCTGCGGATCCTGACCTGTTATGATTACACCCAGGCTTTCGCCTACGCATACCTCATCAACCAATGCATCAATAGCAATGTTACTAAGTTCGGGAACCACCTCCACAGTGATAATCACCGGTACAGCAACACCACAAATATTTTCTATACCAACTTGAATATTATGAAATCCATATTGGTTAAAATCGATGGTCGGGTACTCATCTGTAAAAATATCCACTGAGGCATCAGGCCTGATAACCACCCATTCATAATCGTTGATGTTTTGGCCATTGTCAGCAAACTCAATGGTTTGATTTGTAAAAGTAATATCTTGAAAACCACAAAGTTCAAAACTATTTTCAAATAAACTAATTTCAGGTTGGTCAGTAATGCTCAGGGTTTGGTCGATGCTGAAAACATGCGTGCAAAGTGCTCCATTTGAATAAGTTGAAGCTCTTAATGTAATGGTATAAGTGCCCATCTGCTGAAATTCAATGCGCGGATTCACGCTACTGGCATCTGTTCCGTCAAGAAAGATGAAGCCATTATTGGGAATAATATTCCACGTATATTCCGGTGTGGCACAAGCTGAATGCGTTGTCAGGTTATTAAAATCAACAATATATGGTACACACGTGGGCGGGCCATGTACCATGTTAAAGTCTGGCACAGGAACCTCTTGTATACAAATGTCGCGCAAAATGAAAGTGCTACCGCAGTCACCAGCTTCACCTTCTGCTGTGTGGGCAGTTAATCGTACTTGGTAGTTGCCAGGTGTATCATAAGTAAAAGTTGGTGAAACTGCAGTGCTTTGTATAGTTCCATCATTATTGAAATCCCAGTAATAGTTTGTTTGGCTAATATTGTTGTTGTTATCAATCACAAGGCAGCCTTCATCAGTATCATTAGCGAAAGTTATAGGTGTGTTTACACAGGCAATAATCGGATCATCCGGGAATTCGTCCCTGAAAAAATCAGGTATGGCCGGTCGGGAAACCTGAATAGGCCCCACCGTAGTGAAAACTGGTGGAACACAAGGATTTGTTATGGTCAACTCAGCCACAAAACGGTTGTTTGGTTGTCCACAAGAACTTTCATTGTAGGTATGGCTTACTATGTATTTTGCTTCATCATCATCCCAATAGTCATCAATAAGGTCTTCTTGCATGAAAACTACAAATAGACCATCGCCAAAATCAATATGATATTCTGTTCCAGGTGGATTAACATCAACACCAGTAAGCTCAAAACTAACATCAATCGGGGCACATCCGGTTATTGAACCAACAATAGCAATGCCACCGACAGCATTGGTGCCATAGAATACAGACTCAGTGAATGTAGCTTCACAGCCATTGTTACCCAATATTGTATGAAGCAGTTCATAGTTTCCGAAATCGTCGTAAATATGGGTGGTGCCCGTAAACGTGTTATCGAAAACATTGGCATTTCCATCTCCCCAGTCAATGGTATAGGTGGTATTAAAATCTATTGTGGTTGACTCATTGGAAACTTCCAGCATAAAAAATGGATCTCCACTACAATCACCCCACACATTTTGTGGTGGTTGTGGTACTATTACTTGTTGTAAATTAGCATCTGGACGTTGCGAAACCGTAACAATTTCTGAGCTTTCTAAACTAGTGCATGTTGATGCGTCTATAATGTTATGGAACACTTCAAAATCCTGATCGATATTGCCAAAAGCCGGAAAAACATAAGTGTATTCTGGCTGGTCAGTAGTAATTTCACCTTCACCAAAATCCCAAACATAAGTGTAGGGTGGAGTTCCTCCGGTAACTGTCGAAGTAAATGTTATGGGAGTGCCTGAGCAAACATTATTCAGGTCAAAAGTAAAGCTTGAAACGGGTTGTTCTGAAACAATAGCCTCCCCATTCATTTGAACTGAACAATCAGGGCTTACGGCCATCACTGTGTAAACGCCTGCAACAGATACAGGAGTAAAATTTATAGCCCCCCCCCAATGTATCCCGGGCAGCGTTTCAACTAAATTTCCATCCCTGTATAGTTCATATTCAACATCAGCCTGACTGGCTGCCAATTGAATCGTCACATTGCCTCCATTGCATAAAGTGCCGCTACCAGTAACCTGATATAAATTCACTTGTGTTATTGTAATTGTAACAAACACAGCACCACCTGCTGATCGGAGTTCGTAAATATCACCTTCCCAAAAACCGGGAAGCTGGTAGGTGGCTGCTGCTGCCTGAAAGTCGTGAACCATGAACAAACTCCAAGGATTTTCGCCGGCCCATATTTCGTAATCATCGCCGACTAGTAGGTCGTCGGCCGTGATAATCACACCAAGGCTGCCTTCGCAATAGGTTTCAGAAGTTGGCGTTAATGTTTGGCCTACGATATTCGCCGAAAAGGCTAATAAAACAAAAAACAGGCTTAAAATGATTCGGGTTGTTTTGGGCACGGAAAAAGAATACCTAAGTTTACTCATCGTTGCGGCTATTGGTTATTTAATTTTAACCTTGGAAGCTGCCCCTCACCGGCAGTAACCAAAAAAACAATTCAATCAAACAGTTTTACAACTGCTGCTACCAAGACACGCCGTAATGATACGAAATGGGTTTAATACGATGCAAAAAGGCTCGAAATGATATCGCTTAAAAACGACAATCATCTATTGCATAAGTGTATATTTGTAATCATGCCCGTTCAAATGTGTAAAAATTTTACTGTTTGTTTGTCTTTCATTATCATCAAGCCAGTATTTGGTAGCAAGGTTTTGTACGTTCGCTTTGCAAAAAGGTTTGCATATATTTTAGCTGGTAAAGTTAAATAATTGTTTTGTCAACATTTTATGCTTTGTGCAAATTACCTCAATTTAGAATCATTCTCAAAAACCAACTTCAATTGATCAGCGCTGATCCGTTTGGCAATGATGTTTTTTTTGTTATCCAAAACATATATCACCGGTGTGCCATAGATGTCGTACAAGTCGTGGAAATTTTCAGTGATGCTGCGGGTTCCGTTCACATTCACCCAATCCAATCCATTTTCGCGAATATACTTTTTCCAGCCCTCCATATCGGCATTGGTACCTATGGCATATACTTCAAAATTGTATTCATTGCTCTGGTACAAGTCTTTTAGCACCAACAGGTCCTTTTTGCATATCCCGCAATCAAAATCCCAAAAAAACAGGACGATATATTGTTCCTCGATTTGCTGAAAAGATACAAACTGTCCTGTGGTATCCACCAGGCGCAGGTCAGGGGCTTTAGCACCAATGAGCAGATACCGCAATTGATCAGCCCGTTCCAGGATTTTGGTCCGTACCGATTCGCTGGTGTTGGCTATTTCGAGTTTTGCAAAGTATTCATCAGCAAGGTGCACAAATACTTTATCGAGTCCCATAATTTTTGGGTTTTGGTATTCCGATGTAAAATGCCAAATCAGGTAGTCGCGTGTTTCTTTATTGTTTCCGGTCAGTTCAATCAAATGGTCTATGGAATAAATAATGGAATCGGCAAAAGGGGGCACCAACTGATCAAAATAATTGCGGATTTTTCGTGGAAGCAGCGGGGTATTTAACAATCGTTCATCACCAAGGTCAACAGTCTTCCAAAAGTTATCCTTATAATAAAGGTATGCCATGTTGGTGTTTTTGTCTAACGAATCCGGGATTTTCACATCCTCCATAGCCTGGATAATCTTTGTCAGCAAATAATCAGGGAAGTCGGAAATTAATTTTTTCTTGAAAGACGCATTCGAGCCAATTAAACTATCCCGTTTATTTATAAGGACTGCCAGTTGCTCATCATCTTCATGTATGTCGGTCAGCTCTTTCAATTTGGCTGCGGTTTCAGCCAGGGCATTGTTTAATTGAATATGTTCAAAAAACAAGCTGTTTTGGTGGTTGCCTTTGATATCAAACAAGGCTTGGCCTGCAGTTGACAATAGTTTGATTTCAAAATGTTGATCCTGATCAACGATAAACTCCAGGAGTTTGGTTTTGTCGGCAGAAACCAAAATATAAATGCCTGCCTGAAGTTTTGCGTCACCAGCAAAATTAGCCTGGCCGGGTTTGTTTGTGTAAGAAGTGTCAACCATATAAACCTGCTCACCATAATACCTGGCGAGGTAAAAAAGTTCATCTTTGTTGTCTTGAAGTTTGATGCTGATCGCAAAACCATCATCAGCATAACTGAGTGTATTAATGCATAAAATGATCAACACTGAATAAATATACCTTGTAAATTTCATCTACATTTTTTTTTGTTCAAAAGTACAAACTTTGCAGTTGAATGTGGTGGTGTGTGCTGAAAAGCTGAAAGAGTAAATTAGTAAAAACTTGTTTTCAATGAAAATTGCTGCAATTTGATCGGATAAATAGTAAATGATAAAAAAATATATATCTAATAATCAAGCGAATAAAATAATAGCAAAAAAAAATGAAAAAAAAGTTTAATTTTGGTGGTGCACTTTTTAACCTTTTTGTTATTAATAGTTGAAAAAGTACTAAACTTGAAAACAAACAAACTACGAATAAGTATCTTTTAACACACGCTAAAATGAAAAGACTCATAACTCTTGCTAGCTTCCTGGGCATATTGCTTAGTGCAAACATGGCTTACAGCCAAAACGAAGTCAATGGTTTTATTTACTACCACAACAATCCTGAATACCCCCTGCCAGAGGTAACGGTTTCGCTTTTTGACGAAGCGGGGGACTTAGTTGATACTTTCCTGACCGGTGATGACGGCTATTACCAGTTCACCGGACTTGAAGAAGGAATGTATTCCCTTACTGCTAACACAGATTTGGAAGGCCCGGATGTAACCATGCAAGATGCCTTGAATATACTGTTTTATATAAATGGCAATATGCAATTCACTCCCTATCAGGTGATGGCTGCTGATGTAACGGGAAACGGACAGGTCAATATGCAGGATTTTGTCTTTATATTAATACATCACCTTGTTTTTGGCAATCCTTTCCCTGCCGGCGATTGGCAATTTGATGAATTGCTTGTTTCAACATTCTCGCGCGATGGGCAAGATACCCTTTCTTCAGGTGGCTCAAAAACAGGAACGGTTTCAGGTATTTGGTTGCCAACCGGCCGCGATTATGTTGAAGAATTGTCATTCACCCCCGAAGGCACTATTGTTGCTATACAGGATGAGCTCATTCGTTTCCCCTTGCAGTTGTCGAACACATTTGATTTGAATGGCTATTGATGGTCCTTGACTATGATGCAGACATGTTTGAAATCATAAGTATTGAACCAACTATTGAGCATGTTAATGTATCCGTTGAAATGGTCAAACCATTACGACCTGGATCAATACAGATGTGGACAAAGAGGTGAATTTGCCGCAAACCCTTGCTGATTTCACAATCAGGGTAAACCAGAACGGAAAAGCGTTTAAAGGAATGGCTTTCGAAATAAATCCCGAAAGTCACTTCATCGCTAGAAGTGGGAGAATTTGTTAACTTCTTGATATCCTGGCACCTGAAATCATCTTCAAGTCCTTGAGCCTTGACGAAGCATTCAGTGTTTCGCCCAACCCGGCATCCGACAACATCCAGATCAGACTGGAAGCCGGAACAAACTGCGCAGGCCATTAAAATGTACAACAAAGTACCGGTCAATTGGTAAGGAATTGGCATTTAGATTTAGCTACAAAGCAGCACAGTTATTATATTGGGATATGATACCGGCATTTATCAACTCATAGTAATTGATAGGCACATGATTTGTTAAACAATCCACCGACTGCTAATCAAGTAGATAAAATGACACATTAGCGATTGTAAAAAGGAAGCATAAACTGCTTCCTTTTTTTGTTTTTGGTAAATGATACAGTACCTTCGCATATCAATTTTGGAATAAAATGAGGAATGGTTTTTCAAATATGGGGTAATTTTTTTGTGCACCATTTTATTTAGCGACAAAGTAATTTGCCAGCAAAACAAAAATGATGAAGTGAGGTATGATAGTATTTTGCAGCATGCCCGAAACATGGAAGATCTATCAAAATGGATAGTGCAATTGCAGTTTATTCTTTCCTTATTGAAGTTGTCTTATCAAACGGACAGCGTAATAACTGTTCTTTTTGAAAATAGGTGATTTATATAGGTCACAAAATGATTTTCAAGCTGCAAAGTCAGTTGTGATAAAGCTCGATTCAATTTTGGAGAAATTTCCTGATTCGAATGAATTGCAGTTTGCTAGAAAGAAATATTTGGAAGCTAAGATTTTATCAAATATGGGAGATTTTGTTAATGCAAATTCTGATTACGAGAAAATTATTTTATTGGTTGAAGAACTGCAAGGGAAGAACAGCCCGGAACTTGCGAAAATTTATAATAATAAAGGGGTTAATCACTTCTTTCAAAGTGAGTTTGACCAAGCAATGCGGGATTATAGAGAGACTACGCGTATTTGTGAAGCAAATGGGTTAAGGAATATTGACCTCGCAGATGCGCTTCAAAACATGGCTATTGTGTTGACTATTCAAGGAGACTTCGATAGTGCAATGTTGGTGGTAAACCAATCAAAGGAAATAAGGGAGGAGTTATTTGAACCCATAAGTTTGCAGTTGGGCACTTTTTACCTGAATTATGGGAGATTTCTATCAATAACAGGTGAAATTGAGAGGAGCCTTGAATACTATTTAAAATCAGAATCAATATTAAAAGACCTCGATTATACAAACTCATACGTTTTAGGAGTGCTTCTGCAGAATACAGCTGGTATTTTGCAAATTCAAGGGGATTATGATAAAGCAAAAATGTATTATTCGAATGGATTATGGCAGATCGAAAAGGTTTTAGATAATGAGCATCCTTCTGTCATTACAGCTAAACGAAATTTGGCATATGTCTATTATTTATCAGGTGATTATACTTCTGCGAAAAACCTACTAAATGTAATTATTGATGTAGAAGTTGATCCTATTACTAAGATATCGATGTTGAATGATATAGCAAATGTTTACGATGCGATTGGCAATAAGGATAGTGCCAGCTTTTACTTTACAAAAGCACTTGAATTCTCGGAAAACAAGTTGGGTGCCACTCATTACGAAACTGCTCAGTCTTTAATTCATGCCGGTAATTTTTATTTAAACTTCAAGAATCCAAGCCTTGCATTGGAACACTATGAAAAAGCATTAAAAATTTTCATAAAGAATTTCGGCCCAACAGACAGGGAAGTCGGTTTTGCCTGCATCAATATGGCCCAGTCCTATTACGAACTCGGCAATTTCACAAAAGCAGATAGCCTGTATGATTGTGCTGAGGAAATATTCGAACCCATCATCGGGCAGATGCTGAATGATAATTTATCGGCCGACCGGATAGCAGATGTGCGTATCATGAGTTATTTCACCGGGAGGGCGAGCCTTTACCGTTCGTGGTATGATCAAACCAACAAGGATGAATTGTTGTATGCAAGTTTGGCCTTGTTAAAAAACGGGATGGACCTGGTAGATAGAATCGGCATGAGCATCACAGACGATAGCCGTATTTTGCTTAATGAGGGCGTACGAAGTATGCTGGCTGATGTTATGGATGTTTGTTTTACGCTTTATGAGCTTACCGGAGATAAAGAATATGTAGGCCAGGCCTTCACGTTTTCGGGCAGGAGCAAAGCTGCCGTGTTGCTTTCATCGGTTCGTAAAATGAGCGCCCTGCAGGCCGGGGGCGTGCCACAGCATGTTACCGAGGAAGAAAGGAATCTGAATGAACGCATTTCTTCCCTGCGAAAACTGATTTTTGACGAGCAGCAAAGTGCTGAACCAGATCATAACAGGATTTCTTTCCTTGAATCGCGCCATTTTAATTTGGTCAGAAAATATGACAGCTTGGTGGGTTTTATCGAAAATAACTATGCTGACTACTACACCTTGCGCTACGACAATCAGGTGGTAAATATAGATCAAGTGCAGCAACAACTTAAAGCTGATGAGGTGTTGCTGGAATATGTGCTTACAAACGATATGGTGTATATATTTGCCGTTAGCCCTCAGCAGGTTAAACTCGTCCGCTCCAGGGAGGCTGCTGCGGTTAGTGCATCCATTGAAGCCCTCAGGAAGCAGGTTAAACTTGATTTTTCCAATCATGGGCACAGCGACTACCTGGAGTTTTTAACAGCAGCGCACCATTTGTACAACAGCTTGATTAAACCTATGGAAGCAAACATCATTGATAAGCGCCTGCTCATTATTCCTGACGGTTTATTGGGATATATCCCATTTGAATTGCTGATTGAAGAATTACCGGAGAAAAATGACAGAATTGAATATTACGACCTGTCCTATCTATTGCGAAAGTCAGCTATTTCTTATGCCTACTCTGCAACTTTGCGATTCGATGGCAAACAACCGCAAAAGAAGAAGGGCAGGAGTTTGTTGGCTTTTGTGCCCGACTATGGAAACAGCGATATAATGCTTATAAGTCCTGATTTGCGCAGCGGTCTGGACTTAACACCCTTGCCATTTGCCCTTGAAGAAGCAGAAAATGTAAAAGCAAGTATGGGTGGCAGAATCCTGCATGCTGAGAAGGCAAACAAAATGAATTTCCAAAAAGTGGCATCAGATTACGATATTTTGCATTTGGCCATGCATGCGCAGATAAACGATCAGAACCCGCTCTATTCCCGTTTGATTTTTCAACCTTTGTCAGATAGCATTGATGCTTTCACCTTGAATACTTACGAACTTTATGGTTTGCAGCTCAATGCCCAATTGGTGGTGCTTAGTGCATGCAATACCGGGGCCGGAAAATTACAGCAAGGGGAGGGGGTTATGAGCCTTACACGGGGCTTTGTTTATGCAGGCGTTCCATCCATCGTTATGACGGCCTGGGAGGTGCACGATGAATCGGGGGCCTTGATGATGGACCACTTTTATAAACTGCTTAGTGTTGGCATACCCAAGGATGTGGCTTTGCAGCAGGCCAAGCTGGCTTTTCTTGATCAAGCCAATCAGCTCAAATCGCACCCCTATTTTTGGTCGGCCTATATCCTGATCGGTGATGCGGAACCACTCGCGCCCCCTAAACGCACTTTTTGGTGGGTTGTTTTGTCTTTTGCGCTTTTTGCAGCACTTCTGCTCTTTTTCTATGGACGGCACCGGAGCCTCAAGCGCCTAAAGGACAATAGATGATTTCGGCCTAGTGTAAAATCACAATAGCAATTTATTTGTTAATATAGCTAACGCTACAATATGGGGTTGCGAAGCGGATGCTTCGCAAAACGGCCCGAAAGCGATTTACTGCACTACCAATTTCTCCGCATACCACCGCTCTCCATCCCACAGTCTCACCAAATACAAACCATTTGGCAAACCGGCAAGCTCAATTTTGTGGAATTGGCTTACAGGATGTGCCTTGTAAAGCAGCCTGCTCTATAGTTAGGGTCTGCTGAAAAACTTTTATCCAATTGGCTTTCGTGATAATTAGGAGAATTCTCATCACAGGTTTCTGCAAGGTATTTGTACTAATACAATAAAAATCTATGCACCAGATAAGGACCGGTGCGCTGCACCCAACACTCATCTGTAATGGATTTCTAATAAATAGTAACGGTGCTACGCACCTCAATATGAGCCACAGCGTGGCGATAATCTTTATAAAAAAAGAGAGTATCGTTATCCCTTAGGTGCAGCGCACCGATAATATTTACCGGAATTGTCTATTTTGAGTTTTTCAGCAAGCCCTAGTTAAACAATTCGATACGTGTGAAAGTGGCATGTTTTCGTGTAATTGCAGCCAGGCTTGGGTGGTAGCGGCGGTGGTGGTAAGCCGACTTTTAGCTAAAAAAAACAGTTCATTAATACAATACAGCCTTTAGTTTGATTGCCTTGTAAATGTTGTGTTTATAACCTATTGGTGGCTAGATGAAGGATTAAATGTTGGATGGCACTATTGGTAGCTGAATTACAAATCACCGGGATGTTCTTGCCTGAAATAGTTTGAGGTATAGACATAAAAAAAGCGTAAGTACTTTAATTAAGCTCCCTGAATAGTACTTACGCTTGGGGGAAGAAAGTGTCGGACTGGAGCCGACGACTGAAATTTTACTTGTTTTTCATTTCATTGAGCAGCATTTGGGCTTTTGTTTTGAAGACACCCCTTTCGGTTGCGATTTTGTTAAGTAGTTTGTTGGCTTCAGCCGTTTTATTGGTTTTTAAATAACAGAGACTGAGATACCATTCTGATTGATCGATGAAAAGGTTGTCGTTGTGTTGGATGATGGAGTTGAAATAATCTATCGCTTTGTCAAAGTCATTAAGTTCCATATAGGAAATTCCGCCATAGAGTTTGCCAAGCAAATTGCTGGGTTCCATATCGAACATGGCAATGGCAATTTCAAACTTATTCATTTCATAGTACTGCATGCCCTGCATCACAGTTTGCTCCATGTTCAATCCGGCAGAACGCACATTGAGTACCGATTTTTCAGGCTGGAAATAGAACGCATACATCTGTTGTGTGGTTGAAGTTCCAAACATATTAAACATGAACGTACCAAACCCGATAAGCAGAGCAATAGCAGCAGCGATACCTGTCAGCTTGTAAACGCCAAGAGTCCTGACGATTCCTTTGCGGCTGGCATCTTGATGGATGCTGTTCAGTGTGTTGTGAAGCTTGCTTTTGTTTTTGTTTTCTAATTGGGCATTTGCCTGGGTATAAAGTTTATAGTCTGCTGCCAATTCGGCATCCACTTCAAGTGATTTGCGGAATTCCCACAAATCACCGTCTTTAAGCTCGCCTTTCAGGTAATTGGTAATTTTTTCAAAGTTTTTCATTATTATCACCGATATTAGTTTTGTATTCTATGTCGTTTTTTATCATTTCAAGTAGTTTTCGAAAGCACCTTTCCTTTTTGTTGTAAACGAAGGAGACAGAACCGTAGTTCATCTCCCTGACAATTTCGGCTCCGGTATAGTTTTCCGAAATTAACCGCAACATTTCCTGGCATTCAGGACTGAGTTCGTTCAGATACTTATGCATGAGTCTGAAAAGCAGGTTGGATTTATTCAAGGCTATCAGTTCATTTTCATCGACACCAAAAATATCCAATTCTCCTATATTGATATCTACGAGTTCACCTCTGTTTCTGTCCCGTAATTGATTCAACCAAATGTGCTTGCAAATTGCTACAAAGAACGTCTGAAAAGTACTTGTCAGTTCAAGCTGACTGTTTTGAATTTTGTCGTAGAGCACGTAAATACCCTCTTGAAAAACATCCCAGGCGGCGAACTCGCTTCCTGATTTTATGATGACAAAATTTCTAACAACTTTGAAATATCTTCGGTAAATGTACTCCAGCACTTTTCTGTCGCTGGTCCGAATGCCTTCGAGTATTTCCTCGTCGCTATATATTTCCCTTTTCTTACTCATTAATACCAAAAACTATAAAAAGTGCACCACCTAAAATCAAAAAAAAATCAAAATATTTTTTAGAATACTAAAAAACAAGGTTTTAGGCTTTATAAAAAAATAGAATTTTGCTTAATTTACTCCTGTTTCCACAACAAACTTATGAAAAAATCGTAAAGCCTTTTTGTTACCTTTGAAAAATACTTTTTTTCACACATCTATCTATTTGTAATGACTGTATTATGAAACTGAATCAATTTGTACTTTTATGTTTGCTGATTGCATTTTTGGGTACCTCGGCCATTGCTCAGATGGAGGGTCAGGAAAAATACCGTTTTGCTTTTTACAACCTGGAGAATTTTTTTGATACACATGTTGACAGCACCCGCGATTACAATGCTTTTACACCTGATGGTGAGCAGCGCTGGACTACTTACCGTTATTACAAAAAGCGAAATGATGTTTATCGTGTTATCATGGCACTTGGTGGATGGGAAGCACCTTCCTTGGTTGGTTTTTGTGAGATTGAGAATGACGTTGTGCTGGAAGACCTGATTTACCGTACCCCGCTTAATAACTCAAATTATAGCTATGTGCATTATCCTTCACCCGATTTCAGGGGCATAGATGCTGCGCTAATTTATCGCCTTGATCATTTGCAGCTGATTAGCAGCAGGCCAATTCCGGTTAAAGACCCGGAAAATCCGGATTTCAGAACACGCGATATTTTATATGCTGATTTTATTGTTAACGAAATGGACACGGTGCATGTGTACGTAAATCATTGGCCTTCGCGCTTTGGTGGTGTTTTGGCGTCTATACCCCGACGTATGCTGGCTGCCCTAACATTGCGTGCTGATATTGATTCGCTTATGCTTGTAAAACCTCATGCCAAAGTGATCATTATGGGTGATTTTAATGATACACCCGAAGACGACAGTATTATTAAAGGTTTGCGTGCATTTCCGCCTGATGACATAAAGAAACACGAAGAGCTGTTACATCTTTTTACCAACAAGAACGATTTAGGCCATATTGGTACTTTGAAATTTCAACATATGTGGCAAATATTTGACCACATCATTGTTTCAAGACCTCTTTTTGAGGCAACAAGCGGGATCCGGTATAAACCGGGAAGTGCAAAAATATTTAAAAGTGATTTTTTACTCACTGAGGATGAGCGCTATCTGGGGCAAAAATTGTTCCGTACTTATGTTGGTCCTCGCTACACCGGAGGAATTAGCGACCATTTGCCTGTGTTTATTGATCTGGAGTTTGTTGGTGCAGTAGAGGTGGATGAGGAAGAATGAAATCAGGGTTTCACACAAATTTTAGTAAGAAAATCAGCCAATTCTTCCAAGGGAACTGTATGATCTACTTTGCCGGTAGCAATCGCTGCTAAAGGCATAATGGGCGATTCAGCGGTTTTGGGGTCTTGGGCAATGGTGGTGCCTCCAGCCGCTTTGATGCTTTCAATACCGCGAGCACCATCATTGTTGGCGCCGGTTAACAAGAGGCCTATCAAACGAGGGCCGTAAGCCATGGCTGCTGTTTCGAAAAGCACATCTATTGATGGCCTGGCATAATTTACTTTTTCCTCTACCGAAAGGCTCAGACTGTAATCTTCTTCCACAAGCAGGTGAAAATTTGGAGGTGCAATATACACATGTCCTGGCCGTACAGGCTCTTTTTCATCAGCTTCCTTCACTTGCAAATGTGTCAACTGATTCAGGTAACGTGCCATGAAATTGTCGGAATGGGGGCTTAGGTGCTGCACTATTAATATAGGTGTTTGAAAAGTTTGTGGCAACCCCGTAATTACAGTCTTCACTGCATGAAGCCCGCCAGCTGATGACCCAATGACAATCGCTTGGTACATTTTATTACTCACCCGTTTTGTTTCTCCTGCTGTTTATATAAATAATTGTAACTAATCACTGCTAAAATGTATATTGATCTTCAACATTACTTTATTACTTTGTGTAACTCAGTGTCTTCTTTGTGGCTCTTTGTGAAACAGCTATTACACAATTCCGCACTTGCGGAAGCGCAGAGAAGCACAAAGTTACACAAAGGATAGACAAGATTGATTAACCCTCATTATTATTGCTTTTCAACACATTGATTAGTTACAAATGACTTTTAGAATTTCAAAAAATCAATAGCTGATTTTCTCAAACAACTTTCTTCTTATACACTTTTTCTTTTCCATCAACAACCTGGTATTGGTCAAACACTTCTGTGAACATGAGGTTTTCCTTGGAACCCAGCCCCAGATAGCCGCCTTTGACAAGGCTATCAGTAAACAGTTTGACCACCCTGTTTTGAAGTTCCTTATTAAAATAAATCAACACATTACGGCAAATGATGAGGTTGGTTTCAGCAAAAACACTGTCGGTAACCAGGTTGTGCTCTGCAAACACGATATTTTTCTTTAAGGACTGGTCCAAAATTACTGAATCGTAGCGTGCAACATAGTAATCAGAAAATGAGTTGATGCCGCCCGACATTTGGTAATTTGTTGTATAATCTTTGATCCGGTTTATGGGGTAAATGCCTTTTTTTGCAGTGTCGAGCACCAACGGATTGAAGTCAGTTGCGTAAAGTTGCGTGCGCTCGTACAATCCTTCCTCTTGCAGCAAAATAGCGAAGCTATATACTTCTTCGCCTGTAGCACATCCTGCATGCCAAACTTTCAGGTAGGGGTAGGTTTTTAAAATGGGGATCACCTCCTTACGCATCACGGCATAAAAAGATGGATCGCGGTACATTTCCGTCACATTGATTGATAAATCCCTCAATATCAAGTCGAAAAATTGATCCTCATGCAAAACCTTGTGCATCAGTTGCGAGATGCTTTTTAATCCTGTATGGGCGACTCTGTGGAGGATACGGCGTTTTACATGCGCTTTATTGTAATCCCTGAAATCATAACCATAACGTTGATAAATAGCGTTGAGCAAGGCTTCGGTTTCAATATTCTGAACCAGGTTAAGGTTGTTGTCTTCATTGATATTGTTGTACATGCACTAGTGTTTTTCCAGTAAAGCAAAAAGTTCTTTCAGATCACTTAATTTGAATGGCTTGCTGATATAGTGGTTCATGCCGGCATGCAGGCATTTTAATTTGTCCTCGTTAAAGGCATTGGCAGTAACGGCTGCAATCACAACGGCATTTTTTACCCCCTTTTCCTTTTCGTAAGCCCTGATAAGGCGGGTTGCTTCCAGTCCGTCCACATCGGGCATTTGGATATCCATAAGTATCAAATCATAATGCTTTTGCTTATACATTTCAAACGCCTTACGGCCATCCAATGCCATATCACAAAGGTAACCAAACTGATTCAGGGCATGCTGGGCTACTTTCCTGTTGATGGCATTGTCTTCGGCTAACAAAATAGCTATATCAATCGGAAGGCTTGCATTTTCTTCCGACTCTTTCTTTAAATCCTTCCCAGCAGTTTCTATAAGTGGAAGCTCAAACCAAAACAAGGAGCCTTTGCCTTCCTCACTTTCAAAACCAATGGAGCCGCCCATAAGATGGACGAGGCTTTTGCAAATGGCCAAACCAAGCCCAGTGCCTCCATATTTGCGTGATGTAGAAATATCAGCCTGGCTGAATTCCTTGAACAGGTTTTCCTGGCCTTTGGCTCCAATGCCTATGCCTGTGTCTTTTACTGCAAAATGCAAATGGGTAATGCCATCAACCACTTTGCCCTTTTTTATCATTAAGTTGACACTTCCTTTATCCGTAAATTTAATGGCATTGTTTATCAGGTTCAATAAAATTTGCTTCAACCTGAGTGGGTCGCCTTTATAATGTCGGGCCAGGTCGGGCTGGATCGTTCTTTTGAGTTTCAGGTCTTTTTCGCTGGCCTTAAAGCTCATGAGCTTTATGACGTTGCCAACTTCGCAACCAAGGCTGAAAACTGTTTCTTCAATTTTAATTTGTCTGGCTTCAATTTTTGAAAAATCCAGGATGTCATTGATGATAGCCAAAAGGTTTTCACCGGAAAGCTGAATCAGTTTTAAAAAACTTTTTTGTTCTGCACCAAGTTTTGTTTTGGCCATTATTTCGGCCAGGCCCATAATGCCATTTAACGGTGTTCGAATTTCGTGGCTCATATTAGCCAAAAACATGGATTTTGTATGTGTGGCCTGCTCGGCTTTTTCAATGGCTTCCTGCAATTGGATATTAATGAGTTCCTTTTCTTTCAGCAGTTGGGACAATTGTTGCTGCTGCTGATATAGCTCTATAAAAACCTTGACTTTTCCGGTAAGTATTTCAGGTACAATTGGTTTAGAAATAAAATCAACCGCACCGCTGGCTATACCTTTTTTCACATGAAACTCATCTTGGTAAATGGCTGAAACAAAAATTATGGGCAGGTATTTTGTGCGCTTGGCCGAACGCATCAGCTCAACTGTTTCATAACCATCCATATCCGGCATCTGCACATCGATGATGGCCAGGGCAAATTCATGATGAAGCGTAAGTTTGAGTGCTTCATTTCCTGATAAGGCACGCACGAACTCTATATCAGGCGAATCCAGCAGTTTTTCCAATGCTACCAGGTTCTCCTGCCTGTCGTCCACAATTAAAATTTTGAATTTTTCTGCCATTATATTTGAGTCCTAATTTGTTACCAAACATACAAAATACTGCCCATTGTTTTACATTTCGACAATTCAAACTGCTTTTAAACAATATTCTTTTCACGGCTTATTGATAGAGCCATACCCTTAACAGAGATATTAACTTGTTTACATCCACCGGCTTAGCCAGGTAATCATTGGCGCCGGCCTGTATGCTTTTTTCCCTGTCCTCTTTCATGGCTTTTGCAGTAAGTGTGATAATGGGTAATTTACCCCAGGCAGTGTTTTTTCTTATTTCTCTTGTTGCCGTATAACCATCCATCCCGGGCATCATAATATCCATCAATACCAGGTCGATATCCTTGTTTTCCTTAAGCCTTTCAATGGCTACCAAACCATTTTCTGCTTCCACCACTTTCATCCCCCGGTCTTCGAGTATGCGTGTGAGCGCAAACACATTACGCATATCGTCGTCAACGAGCAATATTTTTTTATTGCGCAAAACGGCTTCCTTATCATGAAGGCTTGCAATAAGTTGCTGCTTGTTGTCGGGCATATTGTCCACTACCCGGTGAAGGAAAAGTGCAGTTTCATCGAGCAGGCGTTCTTCTGATTTCACACCTTTAATAATAATGGAGCTGGTATATTTTTGCAATTCAAAGTTTTCCTCTTTGGTAAGCTCCCTGCCTGTATATACAATGATTGGAGGCATGATTTTGAGCTCCATTTTACCGAGCTTTTTAAGCAATTCAAAGCCGGTCATATCCGGCAAACCGAGGTCGAGCACCACACAGTCGAACTGTTGTTCCTTCATTATTTTGATGGCAGCAGACCCCGATTTGGCTTCGGTTACCTTTACGTCGTCGCCCCCGATAAGTTTTTTGATGAGGCTGCGCATATTGTTGTCGTCTTCGATGACCAACAAGTCCTTGATGTTTTTCTCCACATACGACTCAATTTTTTTAAAGGCAGCATCCAGTTTATCGGAGTCAACCGGCTTACTAATGAATCCAATAGCACCCATTTGCAATGCCTCTATATTTTCATCCAGGGCCGACATGATATGGACCGGGATATGCCTGGTAGAAGGGTTTTGCTTTAAGGCTTCCAAAACTTTATAACCACTCATTCCGGGCAGTTTCAGGTCGAGGATAACGGCATCGGGCTTGTATTTCTCTGCCATCAGAAGGGCATGCTCCCCTGTTCCTGAAACCAGACATTTGAAACCCCTTTCAAAGCACTGTTTCTTGAGTGTTTTGGCAAATTTGAGGTCGTCCTCAACAATTAGCATGGTTTTGTCGCCTGCTGTAATATTTTCCCTGTCGTCAGGGATAAAAACGATTTCATCATCCCGATCCACCTCCATTGATTCCTGCTTATGAGCCTTAGGAGGGGGAGGTGATGAACTAGTTTCCAGTTTCGTGGGGGGCTGCAGCTCAGTTTCCAATTGTTCATCCGAGGTTTTTTGAAGCTTGAAAGGCAAAACAACTGTAAAGGTGGAGCCTTTGCCTTCAGCCGATTCCAGATGAATTTCGCCACCCAATAGGCGGCACAATTCACGGGTGATTGAAAGCCCTAGCCCGGTACCACCATATTTACGCGAAATGCTGCCATCAGCTTGCTGAAAGGCCTCAAAAATTTCCATCAATTTCTTTTGAGGTACACCGATTCCTGTATCTTGCACAGCAATAAGCAAACTGTTGGAAGGGTTTAAGAAGTCATTTTTAAAGCCAAAGTCATCGGACGGAAGGCTAAACAGGATGGAAATATTTCCCTTGGCTGTAAACTTTAATGCATTGGAAACAAGGTTTTTAATAATTTGATCGAGGCGGTGCTTATCGGTAACAATACTTTTTGGCAGTTCTTTGTCAATATCAATGTAAAAATCAAGCCCCTTTTCCTCAGCCATATGTTTGAAGTTGTTTCTGGCTTGTTGGGCGATATCCTCAAGGCGTGCAGGCTCGGGCGTAATGGTCATTTTTCCCGATTCAATTTTCGAAAGGTCGAGTATTTCGTTGATCAGGTTGAGCAGGTCGTATCCACTGGCATTGATGATACTGGCTGATTCTATCTGATCTTTGGTCAGGTTTTTTGATTTATTTTCGGACAAATCCCGCGAAAGAATCAACAAACTGTTGAGAGGGGTTCGCAGTTCGTGCGACATATTGGCTAAAAACTCAGACTTATAGCGGCTGGTGAGTTCCAGTTGGCTGGCTTTTTCTTCCAGGGCCTGTCGGGCTTTCTCAAGTGCCGTATTTTTTTCTGTAATGGCCCTGCGCTGGAGTTCCAAATCGTGTGTGCGTTCTTCAAGTTCTTCATTTGTAACTCGCAGTTCTTCCTGCTGTTCCTGCAACTTCTTTTCGTTTTCCTTTAAGGCAACTGCTTGCTCTTCAAGTTCTTCGTTGGACACACGCAACTCCTCTTGCTGGGTTTGCAGCTCTTCGGCCTGTTGCTGGGTTGTAGCAAGCAATTCGCTCATTTTCAATCGCGAAACTGCACTATTGATACTAATGGCAATGCTTTCAGATACATCGTTGACCAAATCAATGGCATGTTTATCAAAGGCTTTGTGCGAAGCCACTTCAACAACGCCGTACACTTTTTTGTTGTGCACCAAAGGGAAAATCAACAAAGCATTGGCTGCTGTTCGCATCAGGCCACCACTAATAAAAGTCCGGTCGGGTGCCAATTTGTCCAGGTGCATTATTTTGTTGTCAACAAAAACCTGACCTACCAATGTTTCACCAGGGCTCAGTTGTTCTTTGGCCTGTGCCTTTTCAAGGCCATATTTGCTTTTCAAATTGAGTTGGCCGCTTTCAGGTTCAAAAATGTACAAGGTGCCCAGTTGGGCATCCAGGTAATTGGCCATAAAACTGAGTGTTCGATCTGAAAGCTCCTTGAGGGATTTGTCGCCCTGAATTTCTTCGCCCAACTTGTTTTTACCCGACTTTAGCCAATCCAGTTTTTTTTGATTGCTTTCATTCTCAGCCAAAGCTGTGGTCATGCGGTTGAGCGAAATGGCCAGTTCATCTTTCTTCGATTTTGGATTTATCACAGCCTCATAATGTCCATCTGCTACTTTTTTTGAATGCGACACGATAGAGGCGAGGCTTTGCTGCAATAAGTTAAATGATTTGATCAAAGCTGCAGTTTCATCCCTTGCATCGGTATGAATCTGGTCCACCAATGCGCCCCGCGACATGGTTTCGAAACTGCTTACCAAACTTTGAATGGGTTTTGTTATGGCCCGCGAAATTTTTAAGGAAAGTAAAACTACTATCGTTCCTGAAAGTAAAATCAGCATGATCATCAGGATAAACAGCAGTCGCTGGCCATAACTGCCTAAGTCGTGCAGTGCAACAGCAAACGCAGCGTATTCTATCTGAATTTCAGATATTTTTAGTTGCAAATAATTTTCGTTTTCGGCTGAGGAATTCTCGATATAAGCTTCCATAGCGTGCACAACATCCACACCCGTCAGATAGCCCCTGTAGGCAGTTTCGGTGGCATGATTAAACCTTTTGTCGCCAATTGCCAAAAACAATTTGGAACGTGAACCGAGTAACCTTGCATTGTCAGGATTGTTATCAAGCACTTCATTAAGCTCACTAAGCAGCACAGCGTAAAAATCATCGGTGCTATTTGCTGCGGCTATGCTGTCAATCTTACCAAAGGTAAAAGCCATTTGGTTTGCATAAACCACCTGGTCGATGGCTTTTTGGGGATCTGCGTTTTCAGGCTTGTACTGATAACGATAAAAATCAATGACACCTTGCTGAAAATAACTCATATGAATGCGCTCAGCATTGGTGAGAATATTGAGGACCTGAAATGTGCCAAAAAAATAGCTCACCCCCCAGGCAATCAGCAGCAGGTTGGCGATTGCGATAAAGGTGATCAAGTATAGCTTATACTTGATTGTCAGTTTTTGCAACAGTCTGTTTATCATAGCTATTTTGTTTAAAAGTCTAGAGTCAATAGGCTAGAGTCAATAGGCTTGAGTCTTGAGTTAAAATTTTGATACAACGAGGACTGACTCACGACTCCTGACTCACGACTCATGAGACACGACTCACTTATACAACCACACCCGCAGCAATGAAATCAATTTTTCTGTATCAACAGGTTTGGCCAGGTATTCATTGGCACCAGCAGCGAGGCATTTTTCGCGGTCGTCTTTCATCGCTTTGGCAGTCAATGCAATAATGGGCAAATTCTTGTGTTTATTTTGTTTTCTGATTTGCTTCATGGCCTCGTATCCGTCCATTTCAGGCATCATAATGTCCATCATCACCAGGTCAATCTCATTGCTGTTTTCCTCCAGTTTCTCAAGACCTTCGCGTCCGTTTTTACCAATAATCACAGTTATATTGTAATTCTCGAGTACGCTTGACAGCGCAAACACATTGCGCATATCGTCGTCCACCACAAGAATAGTTTTGTTGGAAAGCACATCCTCGCGACCATGTATTTTCTTTAGCATTTCCTGTTTCTTTTCCGGCAGCTGCGATTCAATCTGATGAAGGAAAAGGGTTGTTTCCGAAAGCAATCTTTCAAAGGAGCGTGCACCTTTAAGAATAATGCTATCGGCATACAATTGCAATTTCAAGTCTTCTTCCTTATTTAGTTCGCGTGCAGTGTAAACAACCACTGGCAGGTAGCTCATGGCCTCGTCTTTTTTAATCATCTCCAACAACTCAAATCCTGTCATATTTTTCAGGCCTAAATCAAGGATAAGGCAGTCGTATTTATCAGCTTTTAGTTTTTCAATGGCTACTTCACCTGAATCTACAGCCGTTACCTGTATATGTTCATCACTCATCAGGTTGGAGATGCTTTTGCGCATGCTTTCATCGTCTTCGACAATGAGCAGGTGTTTGATGGGATTTGAGACTATTTCTTCGATGCGTGTGAACGCTTCTTCTAAGGATTCGCGGCTTACTGGCTTGCTCAGGAAACCGATGGCTCCCAGCTTTAAAGTATCAAGCGATTTGTCAACAGCCGAAATAAAATGTACAGGTATATGGCGTGTCCGTTTGTTCCGTTTCAACCTGTTCATCACTTCATAGCCATCAATGCCGGGCAATCCGATATCGAGGATGATCGCACTGGGCGAATAATAGTCGGCATAATGCAGGCCCGACTCCCCATCATAGGCCACCAGACATTTGAAGCGGTGCTCACGGGCCAAATCGTAAAGCAAACCGGCAAAGGTTTTGTCGTCCTCTATCACCAGCAATATTTTATCACCTTCGGTAAGTGCGTTTCGGTCGTCATGTGCTTCGGCAATTACTTCGGGCAACGCTGCTGGTTTTTCCTTTGCCTCGGGTGATTTAATTCCTTGTAGAATATCTTCCAAATCATCCTGCATTTCATTTTCGCGAGGCTCGGGATGGGTGTTAAACTTATCAGCATCTTTTATTTGCAGCTCTTCTGGTAGAAAAAGAGTAAAAGTGGTGCCGCGTCCTTCTTTGCTTTCCACTTTAATTTCGCCACCAAGCAGCTCAGCAAATCCTTTTGAAATACTAAGTCCCAGGCCTGTCCCACCATATTTTCGGCTGGTGGTTCCATCTGCTTGCTGAAAGGCCTCAAAAATCAATTTCAACTTCTCCGGCGCTATACCAATGCCGGTATCTGATACCGAAAAAGCAACTGTTTTTAATGGGTTGAGGCCACTGTTCGACAGGTCTTCCGTTTTATCCGGACGGTAAAGGCTGAGCGAAATGCTCCCTTCATGGGTGAATTTGATCGCATTTGAAAACAGATTCTTCAATACCTGATATACGCGTTGTACATCAGTGAGTATATGCCCAGGCATGTTTTTGCTAATATTCAGGAATAGTTCCAGTCCTTTTTTGTCAATTACCGGGCCGAAAGTTTTGGTGATGAAATGACTAAGGTCGTCAAAATACATCTTTTCGATGTGCAGGTCAATCTTACCAGATTCAACTTTGCTTAAGTCGAGTATTTCATTAATCAGGTCGAGCAAATCGGAACCGGCACTATTGATCGTGCGCGAGTATTCCATTTCCTTATTGTCGAGGTGTTGTTTCCTGTTTTCGGCCAGTAGTTGCGAAAGAACCAAAATACTATTGAGTGGTGTGCGCAACTCGTGCGACATATTGGCCAGGAATTCAGATTTGTAGCGCGATGCCTGTTCCAGGTCCTTGGCTTTCTGTTCAATTTCGCGTCGCGCTGTTTCCAGTTCGGAATTCTTCTGCTTGATGGCATCGCGTTGCAGTTCAAGTGCATGGGTTCGCTCTTCCAATTCCTCATTTGTTACTTTTAACTCCTCCTGCTGCGCTTGCAGGTTCTCCTCAGAGGTGCGCAGGGCACCTGTTTGTTCCTGGAGTTCTTCATTGGCTTGCCGTAATTCTTCCTGCTGGACCGCCAGCTCGTTGGCTTGTTCCTGTGTTTGGGCCAGCAGTTTACGGACCTTTTCGCTTGCCTTGGCAGTACTTATGGCAATGGAAATACTATCGCCGGCCATTTTCATAAAGGCCAGTTTGAGTTCGTCGAAAGCATTAAGAGATGCCAGTTGAATCACCCCAATCAGTTCGCCTTCAAATCGCAAGGGGTAGAGCAAGAAGTTGGCAGGGTCCTTGTCAACCGGTCCCAGTTTTATCTTTTGCTGGTTTGGCTTTTTCTCGCTGATAATCAGCATTTTTTTGTCAATAGCTACTTGTCCGATCAGACCATCGCCAGGGCTTATACTTTCAATTTCCTTCAGTGTTTTTAAATCAAGTGCATAGGAGGCTGTAAGGTGCAATTGGTTATTGTATTCACCATTCAAATATACCAGTCCAAACTGTGCATCAAGGTATTCGGCAAGGAAACCTATGATTTTGGTGGTAAGTTCTTTAACGTCTCGCTGGCCGCTCAGGGAGGCATCGAGCTTGTTCAAACCCGATTTAAGCCAATCCTGATTTTGAATTTCGGTTGCATTTTCCTGCAAGGTTTTGGTCATTTCATAAAGCGCAATGCCCAAACTGTCCTTGTCGGAGCGCGGGGTAACGGATACAGAATAATCCCCCTGGGCAATGCGGTTTGCTTGCGATACTACCTGGCGGAAGCTTTCAACCATTTGGTTCATCGATTTGCCCAAAACATCTTCTTCACTGCGTATTTCAACTGTTTCGGAATAATCACCTTTTGCAGTTGACCGGGCCACACCGGCATAGGCTTGCAGTGAGTTTACAAGGCGGTTGAAGGTTTCTACCATTTCGCCAATCTCATTGTGGGGAGCCTTGATCAATTTATTGGACAAATGGCCAATACCCACCTGCTTGGCCCATGATGACAATTGCTTGATGGGATTTACAAACCACCTGGTTACCAATATCGACGTAAAGAAAACAAGGATGATGGTAATAAGAAAGGAGAGTTTGACTATGTCTGATAATTTGCGTGCATAAGCGAAGGCTTCACTGTGCTCAATTTCTTCAATAAGCACCCAATTTACACCCATTTTTTCAAGCAGGTTCAGGTTGCGGTAAATGCCTAATACATATTTTCCTGTTTGATCGGAATCATAAGAAGATACTTTCTCTTCTTCCAGTTCATAGTTTCTGAGCATTTGCGGATTGGAACGGTGTTGCAGAAAGAAAAGCCAATCTTTTATTTTATTGTTTTCTATTTCATATGTCAGGATTTCTTCCTCGCGGCCAAAACGCATGGCTGAGCGAAGCATACGGTCCTTTCCAACAAGGTAGGCCTGCCCGGTTTCTCCATAACCGGCAGCTTGTTGTATAATTTGGTTGATGCGGTCCATGGTGACTTGTAGGGCAATCTGGCCAATGTAATTGCCCTCAATATCTATCATGGGCTGCACAAAAAAACCTGACAAATTATTTAATGATGGCTCGTAGAACTCAAGATCAGAGAAGTGAATAGTTTTGGTCTCCAGTACATCCCTGCTGGCACGAGCAAAACGTGTAAACCGATGAGGGCCAGTGAATAAATTTGTGCCTAAATCCGACTCTTCACGTTGGCTGAATAATATATTTCCTTCAATATCAATAAAATAGACATCGTAGTAGCCATTTATCTGCATCAAATCTTTAAACTCATCCTTGTGTTCGGCAGTAAGTTGATGGTATGTTGAACTGTTTTTGAACGCTTCAAAATTTCCGTCATATTTCTCCAGTTCAGTCTTGAGGTCTTTGATCAGGCTCAAGTCAGTTTTTTGCCGGCTGTTGAATTCCAGAAAATATACCACATCCCTGAAAAAGGTATTGATGTATTCCACACGCAGTTGCGAAGTAGTATTTAGTGATTTCTCAGCTACAACGGTGAGGCCGTGGTAAGCGTTCAGGAAATTGATAAAACTGATGGATGCCAGTGGAATAATAGATATGACCAGGAACCATATAAGCAAGGATTTTCCAACGCCGATATAGCGCCAGGAGCGAAAAGAATGCTTGATTTTTTCCCAAGTTGTGGCTGTATTATAGTCTAAGTTTTCCATTGGTTATCCGGCTTAGTTTGGTATGATTCAGGAAAGAAACTTACTGTGCAAATTTTTCGATAGTTTCGAATAATTCGCTGGGGTTCACCGGTTTGGTGATGTAAAAATCCATGCCCGCTTCGATACATTTTTCACGATCACCTTTCATTGCATGGGCTGTCATGGCAACGATAGGGGTATGTGCGCCCGTTTGCTTTTCGGCCTCACGAATGCCGCGTGTGGCATCAAAGCCATCCATCTCGGGCATTTGCACGTCCATCAAAATCAAATCGAATTTTTCCTGGATAGCTGCTTCCATGGCCAGTTTCCCATTTTCAACGGCTTTTACCTCCCAGCCTTGCTTTTCAAGTAATTGAACTACTATTTTACGGTTGATAATTTGATCTTCAGCTACAAGCAAGCGGTATTTCTTATGTTCTGATTTATCTTTGGTTGGATGCTCGGCATCAACAGCAGCAACTTGTGCTTTGGTACCAAAAAGCTGAATGAGCAATCGTTTCAGGTCATTCTGCATCACAGGTTTGGATAGGAATTCATATTCCTGTGCCTTTTTGATTTTTAAGATTTCAATGGTGGACTTGCTGGGTGAAAGCAGGATAATCTCGGGCAGTTTTTTTCCTTTCAGTTCTTCCTTCAGTTTTTCGGCCACTGCCACGCCATTCATTCCCGGCAGGTAAAAATCTATTAATACAAGGTCAAATTCGTGCTTAATAATCAGCTCAAAACCTTTGTCGCAGCTTTCTGCCGAAAAGTGTGTTATGTTCCAGCAATCAAGCAACTCGCTGGTTACCTTGCGGGTTTTATCATGGCTTTCAATAAGAAGCACCTTGAATTCATTATTGGGCTTCTTTAGTTTGATTTCCCATGGTTTGTCAGTTTCCTCTTCGGTTATCATATTCAGTTTGAAAAAGAATTTACTTCCTTCCCCAAGCACACTTTCCACCTGAATTTGACCGCCCATCAGGTTTACAAGGCGCTGCGAAATGGTAAGCCCCAAACCTGTTCCTCCGTGTGTACGCGTGGTAGAGGTGTCAACCTGACTGTAAGACTCGAACAATCTATTCATTTTATCTTTTGGGATGCCTATGCCGGTATCTTCCACAGCAAACTCCAAACTTATCTGTTCTTCAACATGTTCTAGTAGTTTCACCTTCAGGCTTACGCTGCCTTCTTCGGTAAACTTAACAGCATTGCCGAGTAGGTTGATTAATATTTGCCTGATGCGCAGTGGGTCGCCGATAAGCTTATCGGGAAGGGTGGGGGAGATTTCGCAAACAAATTCGAGCTTCTCCTGAAAAATCTTTACAGAAAGGAGGTTGACTATTTTTTCGATGACTTCACGCAGACTAAATTCAATTTCTTCAAGCTCCAACTTGTCGGCTTCAATTTTTGAAATGTCGAGGATTTCGTTAATGATATCCAGCAGCGATTCGCCCGATTGCTTGATGTCGAGCAATCTTTCGCGATGGATAACTTTGGTTTCCTCGTCCATAAGCCCCAGTTCGGCCATACCGATTATGCCATTGAGTGGGGTGCGTATTTCGTGGCTCATGGTAGCCAGAAATGTACTTTTGGCGGTTGTGGCTTCTTCGGCTACTCGTTTGGCCGCATTCAATTCTTTAATAGTATTTTCGAGTTTACGCGTGGTTTCTTCCAGCGCATTTTTATGCTGAAAAAACTCAATAAAAGCCTTGATTTTGCTTTGTAGTATTTCAAGGTCAAGTGGTTTGTAAAGGTAATCAACGGCACCCGATTCGTATCCTTTAAAGATATGCTGCCTTTGCTTGCTGATAGCCGTTACAAAAATGATAGGGATAAATTTGGTACGCTCGCTGCTGCGCATAATTTCAGCAACTTCAAAGCCATCCATACCGGGCATTTGCACGTCCATGAGCACCAAGGCGATATTATGTTCCAGCATAATGCCAAGGGCCTCATTGCCTGAGATGGCTTTGAGGATGTTTAAATCATCACTTTCGAGAATGCCTTCGAGGGTAAGCAGGTTCTCAGGCCTGTCGTCCACAATCAGCACATTGAACTTGGGTTTTTCTGACATTATAAAATAGTTTAATATTTTGGGAGTGGTTGATATCTTTGTTCTACACGAAATAGCAAATATAAACATTTATAAAAAGGTAGGTTAGTCTTAACGAAAAAAACCTATCGTGCTCGTTTTGTCAAAACTGGTAAAAAAATCTGAAACATTGCCATAGCAGAATAAAATATTGAAAGCAGCAGTTCGAAAAAGTCTTCTTACATTTGCCCAAAGCTCAAACCATGCTTCAAAAGCTGCGCATCAGTAATTATGCTTTAATTGAACACCTTGATATTTCATTTGAGGGTGGCTTTTCGGCCATCACCGGCGAAACCGGGGCAGGTAAATCTATATTGCTGGGAGCATTGGGTTTGGTGCTGGGCAAGCGTGCCGACACCAATATATTGATGGACAAAAGCAACAAATGCATTGTTGAAGCTGAGTTTGATGTTTCAGATTTGGAGTTGCAGTCATTTTTTAATGAAAATGAGCTTGATGGGGGCGATGAATGCATTATGCGGCGCGAAATAGCTGCTTCCGGAAAGTCCCGTGCCTTTATCAATGACAGTCCTGTTAACCTTGCTTTGATGAAAGAACTGGGCAACAAATTGGTGGATGTTCATTCCCAGCATGAGTCGCTCCAATTATCAGAGGCCTCTTTTCAATTGAAAATACTTGACGATTTGGCCTCCAATGCCGATTTGCGTCAGGAATTTGCATTGGTTTTTGTAGATCATAGCAAATTGTCGGCTGACATTAATGCTTTGGTTGATAGCGAAAACAAACAGAAGGCTGAAGAGGATTTTATCCGCTTTCAATTTGATGAACTCGAAAAACTGGCCTTGCAAGAAGGTGAATATGAGGATATAGAAGCAAAGCTTATTACATTGAACCACGCAAGCGAAATAGCTTCATCCTTGTACCAGGCAAATCAATTGCTGGAAGAAGGTGATACCAATATTTTGCAAAATATGGCTGCATTGACTGCCGCTTTAAAGAAAATTGAACCCTATCTTCCTGCTGTTTCAGAAATGGCTGCTCGAGCAAACACCTGTCATATTGAATTGAAAGATTTGGCAAGGGAGATTAAACGTTTCGAATCTGAAACCCAATTCAATCCATCTGAAATTGAGCAATTAAGCCTGCGCCTCGATGATATAAACCATTTGTTGCACAAGCACCATCTCGTAAACCCGAATGATTTATTACTCTTAAAGGATAGCTTTGAACAAAAATTATTATCAATCAGCTATCTGGGGGATAAAATATCAGAACTGAGAAAAAAACAAAACCTTTTGGCTGATAAGCTCAATAAATTAGGGAAGACCCTATCAGAAAGCCGTGCCTCAGCCAGTCCGCAATTGGAAGAAGCAGTTCAGCAACTATTACAAAACTTAGGGATGCCGAACGCCCGTTTTCAGGTAAAGATTGAACAAATCAATCTTGCTTCAATAACAGGTTTTGACCGGGTGCAATTCCTGTTTACGGCCAACAAAGGAGGCAGGCTGGAGGATATGGCTAAGATCGCTTCAGGCGGGGAGATGTCGCGGCTGATGCTGGCCATTAAAAGCTTGATCTCGGCCAAAAAACTCATGCCCACTATTATTTTTGATGAAATCGATACAGGTGTTTCTGGTGAAATTGCTGGAAAAGTTGGCCGTATTATGGCTTCTATGTCCGAAAGGATGCAATTGATCAGCATCACCCATTTGCCGCAGATTGCAGGCAAGGCAAAGCACCATTTTCTCGTTTATAAGCGTGATGATGAAGTTCGCACAACCTCCATGATTGCCCGATTAAATGATGGGCAAAGGGTTGAAGAAATTGCCCGTATGCTTAGCGATGATGCACCTACACCCGCTTCCCTGGAGGCCGCCCGTGAACTTATTATTGGGCGATAGACAGGCATTAATAACAGTATTTTAGTTAGAAGATGTTTCTTTGTGTTGTTGTAAACAACACCAAAACAAACATATAGCTATTTAGATTGATTCTTTGCAAAGTTGTATATTTGCAGCCGAAAAAAAAGCTTTGATATTAACCCATCCATGAACATATGGCCTACAATTTATTAAAAGGAAAAAAGGGCATCATTTTCGGTGCGCTCGACAACAAATCGATCGCCTGGAAAATTGCCGAACGCGCTTATGATGAGGGCGCCGTATTTACCGTAAGCAACACACCGACCGCCCTCCGCTTTGGCGAATTGGACGAATTGGCTGCTAAATGCAATGCTACCATTATACCTGCTGACGCAACATCAATGGCAGACTTGACCAATGTTTTTGAAACAAGTATGGATGTGCTCGGCGGAAAGGTTGATTTTGTGCTGCATTCCATTGGTATGTCGCTTAATGTGCGTAAAAAGAAGGTTTACAATGATTTGAACCATGATTTTTATGCCAAAACGATGGACATATCCGCCGTTTCTTTTCACAAGATGCTCCAGGTAGCCAGTAAAATGGATGCCATTAACGATTGGGGTTCGGTTTTGGCTATTTCCTATATTGCCGCCCAACGCACGCTTTATGGCTACAATGATATGGCCGATGCCAAAGCGCTGCTCGAAAGCATTGCCCGCAGTTTTGGCTATATTTATGGACGGGAGAAAAAGATACGTGTGAATACCATCTCCCAAAGTCCTACACCAACTACAGCCGGCAGTGGTGTGAAAGGTTTCACCGGATTGATGGATTTCACCGAACGCATGTCACCACTTGGCAATGCGACAGCTGATGAGTGTGCTGATTATTGCATTACGCTCTTCTCTGACCTTACGCGTAAGGTTACCATGCAAAACCTTTTCCACGATGGAGGCTTTTCGAGTATGGGCATGAGTTTGAAAGCTATGGAGATGTACAATAGGAGCATCACCTGTAATTGTGAGGATAATATGGGCTTTTCGATTGAAGATTAGTGATTTACATATTATTATTTCGAAATATTTTTTCTTCTTTAGTTTAAAAATGCACGCCTTCTTTGGGGGTAGCATTTAAACTTCGTAATTTTAGGCACTTTTTGTCGTCTTTGCTATGGGAAAGTCCGCCTTACTTGTGCTTTTATTGTTGGTTTCCATTACGAAACATTCGTATGGCCAGGCCGAAATTCCCCTACAGCTCGATTTGCAATCGGAGCCTTATGCTCGTTTCCATCAGTTTTCTCAATTAAAAAGCAACCCCATCGGGCGGGTGAACGAGATGATTCAGGACCGTACGGGGTATATCTGGTTTGGCGGCCAAAAGGGGTTGGCCCGATTTGATGGTTTCGAACTCAAAGTATATACTTCTGCTACTCATAAAGGACTGGCAGACGATTATATCAACGACCTGGTGTTGGATATTAAGGGCAATTTATTAATTGGAACACCAAGTGGCTTAAGTATTTATATAGAATCGCTGGACGAATTTGAAACACTCTTAGGTGGCAAAAACGGACAGGATATTTCAGATAGTCTGCATATCAGGGCCATGTTGCCCGAAGGCGATACCTCATTGTGGCTCTCTATGCTGGATGGAACTTTAGGAAAGTTTAACCTGACTTCACTCAAATTTGCCCCAATGGCCAAACACGGCCCAATAACCCAGGCTTATTATCCGTATCATGCTATTTATAAAGACAATGAAGGAGATGTTTTTGTCGGAGGGCGAAGCCGTGGACCAATGCTATTTAACCCAAACGACAGCACAATTACTTCCCTGAAAAGATCTGAGAACCTTTCTGACGGTGGAAAGCGTGATTATGACTTGAGTTGTGTTTTTCAGGATGGTGAAGGACCTTTGTGGATGGGCGGTTTAGATGGCCTTTATGTTTACGATAAAGATTCAGGTAATTTTTATCGTTATTTGCATGGTTCTGTTTATGATATGATTAAGGATCGGAAGGGGAGCTATTGGGTGGGCAGTGGGTTTGGGGCCTTGCGATTCGATTGGAAGTCGAATACCATCTGGCATTATCAGGTGAGCAACGATGACCCGGAGGCCATAGGCGGTGAACGCATTTATAAAATACTTGAAGACAGGGTTGGCAGACTATGGTTTTCACATGAAAATGGGGTTTCGGTGCATCTGCCTGTTAAAGAAGGTGTTCAGTATTACTTTCGGATTCCGAGCTATGAAGCCTCGCCTTCTTCAACTCGCATTACCGCCATCGAAGCAGCCGGCGATAATAAAATGTGGGTAGCTACATCCGACAGGGGTTTAAATCTGTTTAACCTTCAAACCAAGGATTTTAAAAGATACACAACTGAAAATACTACTGACCTTATCTCCGATAATATAAAGTGCTTGACTGTAGATCGATATGACAATCTTTATATCGGCTTCTGGTCGGGAAGAGGATTTTCAAAGCTGGATACACAAACCAATGAGATCCATAACTATAGGTATAACAAATCATCCCTGACCGAAGATTGGTACAATGACCTCGAGTTTGATCAGGAGGGAAACCTATACCTTGGTTTTTGGGGCGGTCCCGGTTTAACTCTTTTTGATGTCCGGACGAATGAGTTTTCCAAATACCTGAGGGATTGTTTTGCTGACCCCTATAATTCGAGGTTGATCACAAGCCTTAAGCTTGACTCGAAGAACAGGCTGTGGGTGGGAACCACCCAATCAGGTATTCATTATTTTGTTGCTGATGGTAATTACTGTAAGGCTTATTACAATCAATTAAATGCTGAAGGTGGGTTCCATTCGGCTATGGTCAACCATGTTGTTGAGGATAAAAACGGAATAATTTGGGTCGCAGCCGATGGGTTATATCGCTATGATGAAACCAACGACCGGTTTTCGCAAATCAGCCTGCCAAAACCTTTCGACAAACTAAATGTGTTTAAGTTGCTTGCAATAGATGAAGTTCTTTGGATGCTGACCGAGCTTGGTTTGATGCGTTACCATACTGAAAAGGGCTGGCTTACGGATTACAGCATGATCGTTGAAACAAGGTTCAGAAACAATCTTAGTGCTGCTCATTTGATTGATAATGGCCAGTTTGTTGTAGGAGGGGAAAATGGGCTGGCTGTTATTGATCCAAATGTTTTGGGTTTTGAGCATGTTTTTCCGCGTGTTTTCCTTACATATATGGATTTTTCAGATGGGACTACGCTCAATGGATTAAGCAATTATAAGGAGATCAGGATAGGATATAGAGACAACTTTTTTGCTATTCATTTTGGTACAGATGCTTGGCAGCCTAATAGTGCTTACCAATTCTATTATAAACTCGAAAACTTTGATGATAAATGGGTTAAGCTTCAACAAGGGCAGCGAACTGCCAATTTTACCAATGTTCCTGCCGGGAATTATGTTTTCAGGTTGCGAACAGGCGATCAATTCGGAAACCTGAGTACACATGAGGCTAAATTAAAGTTAATTATAGATTTGCCTTGGTATAAAACCTGGTGGTTTATTGCAACCGTTTCGTTGTTTATAGTTCTGATGATAATTTATCTTTGGCGGCTACACCTTAAGGAGATTAAGCTTTCCATGCAAAATATTGCGCTTAGCCACACCTTGCTGCGCTTGCAAATGAATCCCCACTTTATCTTTAATTCGCTTACAGCAATTCAAAATTACATCTATTCCCACCAAACGCATGAAGCAGGCCAGTTTTTATCAGACTTTTCCCGTTTGATCAGGTTAATACTCGACAACAGCCGCCATGAATACATCAGCTTGGAAAAGGAAATTGAAACGATGTCGCTATTTGTTGAACTTCAAAAATTACGTTTTGAACAAGGATTTGAGTTCCACTGTGAAGTTGATCCCGGGATATTGCCTGATATTACTTTTGTGCCGCCTATGCTGGCCCAGCCATTTTTGGAAAATGCCATTGAGCATGGCCTGATGCCACAAAAAGGTAAAGGAACCATATCTGTGCACTATTCCTTAATTGGTAAGATTATACGATTCGAAATCCGTGATAATGGGATTGGGTTGACGAAAGCTGGAGAGAACAAAACACAGTCGCAGATGCTTCATCACTCACTTTCGATAAAAATTTGCCGTGAGCGCCTGTTTCATTTACATAAAGGCATCAAATCCAAGCCTCAGTTTATTTTGGAAGAAATTATTGAAGCTAGCGAGGTGAAGGGAACCAGGGTGATGTTTGATATTCCTTATCGTTTTATGCCAACAAAAAGCCAATAAACAACAAATATATACTGGTCGTAAGTTTTTTTTGAGCCAAAATTGAACATATGGAAATTTCAGCTGTAGTCATTGATGATGAATTGAATGCAAGGCAAGCACTAAAAAACCTGCTTGAGTTTTATTGCCCCGAAATACGCCTGATTGGAGAGGCGGATGGGGTGAATTCGGGCTTTGCCCTCATTAGCCAATCCAATCCGCAACTGGTGTTTTTGGATATTCGTATGCCTGACGGTACAGGCTTTGACCTTTTGCGACGCTTTAAGAAAATCCCTTTCAAACTCATCTTCGTAACTGCTTATGACCAATATGCGCTGAATGCAATCAAATTGAGTGCTGTTGATTATTTGCTAAAGCCAGTTAACCCCAAAGAACTAAAATATGCTTTGGAAAAGGCCTTCAGTCAGATTGAAACTGATGAGCAACTGGGTCAACGGGTTGAAGCAGTGGAGGAAAACATGAAACAGCTTCCAAAAAACAAAAAAATCATTCTCAACACTGCCAGCAATATGTATGTGTTGCGTCTTGATAATATTGTGCGTTTCGAATCGGACGAAAATTACACCAGGGTGCACCTTAGCGACAAGCAGGTAATTATGGTTACGCGGACTTTAAAAGACTTCGATGAAATGCTCAACGATTCCGGTTTCTGCCGTGTGCACAACTCACACATCGTCAATTTAAGCTATGTGGCCAGCCTTGAAAAAGGAGTTGTCGGTCAGATTGTTCTGTTGGATGGTGTAAAAGTACCCATTTCATCGCGCCGAAAAGAATATTTTATCAACCGCCTGCATCTGATTTCTTGAGAAATTGACTTTGAAAAAGCATCGGTTTTTTTGCGAATAATAAAAAAACCATAGCAGTTATCCTTCTAAACGATGCATTCATCAAATACTTTTGACAATGGCACTTCCATTGCCCTATATTCGCGGCATGTTTAATTTAATACCATATCAAAATGAAAACTAAAACAATGATTTTTTCATTGGGCTTGCTGTTTTTATTCAGCATGCTCACCCTTCCTTCTTGTAAAAAAGAAAGGAAGAGCCTGCTCCAATTCCAGCAGCCTATGTGCCGGTTTTTCGGCTACATCAATCACTTTGACCGGAGCTGATATTGATTTTGCTATCACATGCATAACTGATGATGTTGAAATCATCAAGGTTGAGGTTAAATTCCCGGGTGGATTGGGAAATGAAATTTTCCAAGGCCCGCTGCAATTGATCAAGGATCAGCCGTTCTTTTTCCCAAACCCATTTCCGCGCATGTCAGGAACTTGGACTTTGTAATGACTGGTACTGTGCGTAGTGGTGCCAATGTAAACGCATCATTTGTTGCGCAAGCCACTTTGCAGGTGTCTGGAAAATAATTTGTAAAAGCGTCTAAAGATATAGCTAAGAAGCAATGAAGGTTTTTAAAGTGATAGTTTTTATACTTATCAGTAGCTTGGTTCTGCCTTGTTGCACCGCCCCCTCCGGCAATAACGAATGGGAATGCAAGGGTGTTTTCAAAGCTGAGCTTACTGGCGATGTAGAGCAGCAACTTTGCATCAATCAGGTTGAAAATTATCAATTAAGTAACCATTTTCTCCAATTCAACGTACAAAACTTCGATATTGCAGGCAAATCGTTATTTGAACTTAAATTAGAGAATTATTCTGGCCCCGGGTCATACGATTTCGGACTGGATCAGCTTTCGCGGTTTAGCCTGAATGTTTATGGTGCATCAGATGAGTTTTACAAATGTGTGTCTGGAAAGATAGTTGTTTCAGAAGCTTCATCAAATAGTCTTCAGGCTGATTTTGATGTTGTTCTGGAAGGTTTTTACAACAAAAAGACCATTCATGCCCGGGGGGGCATACATTTGTAGTTTATCTATGATGTGGTTAGTAATGGCCGGTCGGGGTTCTCCTGGCCGGCTTTACTGTTATATTGGGGTCAGGCAAATTTGGAATTCTAGCAGATTGGCACTGATTTTTTTTAAACCATTAAGAAGTTAAGGTTCATTAAGATATCCTAAATGCATATCCTTAATGCCTTAATAATGGTGAGCAACTTTAATGCAAAATTGATTAAACAATTATGCAGTTATAGTTTATTCCCACACTTTTTGCAAAAGCGGCCATCAATCTCATTGTGTTCGTTACAGGCATCGCAAATCATCGGTAAATCTTTAGAGCGGTACTTTTCGCGCGTCATTTCAGCAGTTACGATGCCAGTTGGAACGGCAATGATGGCATAACCCGTGATCATCAGAATGGATGCAATAATTTGCCCGAGCGCTGTTGAAGGGGCAATATCGCCATAGCCCACAGTTGTAATGGTAACAATGGCCCAGTAGATACTTTGCGGTATGCTACTGAATCCATTTTCGGGGCCTTCAACAAGGTACATGATGGCTCCAACAATGGTTACGATAACAAGTACAGTTCCAAAAAAGATAATGATTTTTTCGCGGGAATGCTTAAAGGCATGCAGCAGGTATATCGAAGCATAAGTAAATTTGACAAGCTTCAGGATTCTGAAAACGCGGAGCAAGCGCAATACACGTATAATAATAAGGAATTGCGATCCGGCAACAAGCAGACTGATATAGGTAGGGATAATTGAAAGGAAATCAATGATGCCATAAAAACTCGTAATATATTGAAGTTTGTTTCGTGAAATAACAATCCGTATGATATACTCTATTGAAAAAATGATTGTAAATCCCCACTCTAAGATCAGGAAAATGTTTTTATACTTTATATTATATGATTCAATGCTGTCGAGAAATACAACCAGCACGCTCGCCAGAATTACAATCAGTAAAAACTCATCAAACAGCCGGCCCGCTTTGGTATGATGCTCAAAAATGATGACCCGTAGCTTTTCTTTCCAGGAAGTGTCTTTTGATTGTGTATTCATTTATCCCTTTTATTTAAGCTGTAAAAGTATCAAAAAACACAGGAAAACCACTTATCCTGTTAATAGATTTGTGTTTTCATATTTACTGATTCCAAAAAGCGCAAAGTCATAGCGGACAGGATCAGTCTGGTCAAAAAGCCTGAGATTGACTGTTAGCTCGTCCACAGCCTTTCGATCGTTTGCCCGTCGATTTAACAATCCCAGCTTTCTGGCAGTATGTGCTACATGCACATCAAGCGGGCAAAGTAACTGTGCCGGAGAAATACCTTTCCAAATACCGAAATCCACACCATTCTTATCTTTGCGCACCATCCAGCGCAAATACATATGCAATCGTTTGGCTGCTGAACCTGTTTCAGGATTCGAAATGTGCTTGCGGCTGCGGCTGAGGTGCGGATAGCTGAACATCACCCGGTTTAGTTTTGCAATGGCCTGCCAGGCATCCTTTTCTTTAAAACCCGATTCCATAAGCTTTTCCAGGCCACCATGATGCTTATAAATCATTCTTAACCCATTAAAAATGGCCAAAAAATCATCCCCATTAAAAGTGCGGTGCTTAAAAAACCGAAAGGCTTTCAACTCATTATCTGAAGCATGCATCAAAAAGTCGTACGGCTTGTTGTTCATCAAGCCGAGTAACTGATAGGATTTTGCAATAATCGTTTTGCGCTGGCCCCAGGCCAGAATGGCAGCAAAAAAGCCAGCAATTTCAATGTCTTCTTTCACCACAAACTGATGGGGGATGCAAATAGGGTCATCTTCAATAAATGCCCTTGTATTGTATCGCAGTGCTGCTTCTTCCAATATTTGATTGATCTTGCTATCATTTATCTTTTCTGTCATTTGTTTGAAGAGCCTCATGGAAGGCGTAGTTTCATTTTTTCAAGTATATGGTACACGGCAGGGCAGAAGCTGGCATTGACAGCATGCAACGTCAGGTTTTCAGTAAACTCATAGCCGTCAGTATGCGGATAGGCCCTGCATGCTTTGGGCCGCACCTCATATATGCTGCAGTAATTATCGTCACCTAAGAAATGGCAGGGTGTTTGGTTGAGTACCATATCGCCATCTTCGTCGTGCCGTGTATATTGCTGTTTGAAGTTTGTAGGCTTCATGCGCAGATATTTGGCTATGCGGTTTGCGTCGGTTTCGTTAATGATGGGTGGAATGCTTTTACAGCAATTGGCACATTGGAGACAGTCGAGTTGACTGAAAATACTTTGGTGTGTTTCAGCAGCAACAGTGCTTAAATTCTTATTGTTTAAGCGCTTCAGGGATTCCAGCCATTTATTGTTGGGATTCAGTTTTCTTGAGCCCTGCTTCTCAGTCATTTTTTGGCGCCAAACTTCAATCAGATTGTTCACAGTGCTTTAATTGATAGTGATAAATATGATGAGTTTCTCCAATTTATTTCGTTTAATCACTTGATTTATCCAATTGATTCACCATATCCTCGATTGTTTTTTCCAAGGGCGTGTAAACAAGTCCCAATTTTATGCTGCTTTTCGTATTATTCAGCTTTATGGCATGCCCCACATTGCGTGTTATAAATTTAGCGTTCAGCCCAAACATCCATCCTACAAGATACATCAGCAGTTTTGGGGATTTTTTTGTTGGAAGTTTAAATTTCTTTCCAAAAATTGATTTGATGATTTGTGTCAGTTCAAACACACCGGTAGTGCGCTCGGCCAGGATGTGCCTACCATCAGCAGCATGATTTTCCAATGCCAGCAAGTGTGCCTTGGCCACATCGCGTGCATCTACAAAGCCAAAATACAAATCGGGTGCACCCATAGCCAGTTTTCCTGATAAGATATCTTTCATAAAGCCAATGCTTTCCGAATTGGTATCAGGGTTTATGGCCGGTCCCATAACAAAGGAGGGATTGATGACTACCAGTTTCCACTGCGATTGCGATTTGTAAATATCCCATGCCTCCTTTTCGGCAAGTGCTTTGGAATAGGAGTAGGGTTGGTGTTTTAACGAACTTGTATTGTTGAAATGCTCCTCGGTAAACTCATTCAGACCCATTGCTTTCATGTCGATATTGTCGCCATAAACTGCGGCCACGCTGCTGGTAAGCACAACTTTTTTTACACTGGGGGAAGCGTTGGCAGCCTCCAGCACATTTCTGGTGCCAAGCAAAGCAGGATTAATCAACTCCTTTTGTGCATCTTTAACTTTCAGGATAAAGGGGGAGGCGATATGCATAATGGAATCAGCACCATTAGCAGCTGCATCAAAAGAGCCTTTTATCAGCAGGTCTGCTTCCCAAATTTCGAGTTTACCTGAAGATGTGTCAGCAAGCTTGCTTAGATGTGCATAGTTTGCTTGCTTGTTTTTGTTTCTAACAGTAAGCCTTACGGTATAAGATTTCTCCAATAAATATTTTACAACCCAGGAACCTATATAACCGGTGCCACCTGTAACTAAAACTGTTTTGATCATAATGAATCTTGTTTTTAATAAAAACTATTAGGTGCAAAGCTAAAGATAAACGCCCTAGCTTTTATGAATGATCCCTCTAATAAAAAGCTTCCATAGAATCTCCATGGAAGCTTATATAACCAACTTGAAATTTTTCGCTAAACTAATAGCATCAATTTTGAATGATTTAAGATTAGAAATGCTAGTTCACTATATTTTTATCAACTACATTCTTCATTCCCATGGTGATAGCATCTTCATTTAGTGGGATCAGCTTGTGATAACGCACAGGCAATGATTTCATCAGGCCTTTGATAACATTGTCAAGTTTAACAATAGGTTTCACCTTGAGGTAAGCACCTAATATCACCATATTGAAAATTTTTGCGTTGCCCATTTCGGAGGCAAGCCTGGCGCCTTCAACCTGATAAATATTGATATCGGTGCGTTCCGGATGACGGGTTATTCCATTGGGGTCGTAGATGAGCACTCCACCTGGCCTCACGCTTTTTTCGAATTTGTCCATCGACTGCTGGTTGAGGATGATGGCCGTGTCGAATATGGTAAGAATGGGACTGCTGATACGCTCATCGCTAACGATTACTATTACATTGGCTGTGCCTCCACGCATCTCAGGGCCGTATGACGGCATCCAACTCACTTCTTGCTCTTGCATGATGCCACTATAGGCCAATATTTTACCCATAGATAAGACACCTTGTCCACCAAAACCGGCAATTATTAATTCTTCAGTCATGATCTGTAATTTTAATTTCTTTCTTTATAAGAGCTTTCCATCAACCTTAATGTCGCCAAGCGGATAAAAAGGAAGCATATTTTCAACCATCCAGACATTGGAATCCGTCGGTGTCATTTTCCATCCGGAGTTACAATTGGAAACTATTTCGACAAATGAAATTCCGTGATTTCCATCTCTTTGGTTTTCAAATGCTTTTCGTATAGAGCGTTTAGCTTTCCGCACTGCTGAAGGTGTATGTACCGCCTGACGGGTTACAAAATAAGTGCCTGGCAGTTGGGCCACCAATTCTGTCATTTTAAGCGGATTCCCCATATCATGTACATCCCGGCCATAGGGCGAAGTGGACGATTTCATACCGGGAAGGGTGGTGGGGGCCATTTGGCCGCCTGTCATACCGTAAATACCGTTGTTAACAAAAACGATTACGATATTTTCACCACGGTTGCAGGCATGAATGGTTTCAGCAGTGCCAATAGCGGCCAAGTCACCATCACCCTGGTAAGTGAAAACGATTTTATTTGGATAAACGCGTTTAATGCCTGTGGCCACTGCAGGAGCCCTGCCGTGAGCAGCTTGCTGCATGTCGATATTCATGAAATCGTAAGCCAATACAGAACATCCAACCGGTGCCACGCCGATTGTTTGTTCCTGCATATCAAGTTCTTCAATCACTTCCATGATGATATGATGTGCAGTTCCGTGTCCACAACCCGGGCAATAACTCAGCGTTTTGTCCGTCATCAGTTTGGTACGTTCGTGAACCAGATTTTCCGGTTTTATAATATCTTCCAATGTTAAATTGGTCATAGCTTTAGCCTCCTATAATTTTTTGTTCCAATGCTTTGAGCACTTCTTCGGGCGTGTGGATGATACCTCCAAAGCGGCCAAAATGTTCCACCTTGGCACAACCTTTAACGGCAAGCATAACATCTTCCACCATTTGGCCGGCACTCATTTCCACAGCAAGAAATCCCTTTACGCCTTGTTTGCATAATTTTTGCAAATCAGCAGAGGGGAAGGGATACAGCGAAATCAACCTGAACAAGCCGACCTTGATGCCTTTTTTTCTTGCGATTTGTACGGTTTTTTGGGCAATTCGCGCACTTGAACCATACGCTACAATTATGTATTCTGCATCTTCGCAATCAAAGGTTTCAAAACGGACTTCATTTTCAGAAATGGTTTTGTACTTGGCTTGCAAATGTAGGTTGTGCGCTTCCATTTCGTGTGCCTGCAGGGCCAACGAAGTTATAATGGTGCGTTCAGTTCCTTTTTTACGGCCTGTTGTAGCCCATTCAAAATTTTCAGCAATTTCTTCGTCTTTCAGGCGAGGCATTTGGTCGAACAGTTCCACTTTTTCCATCATTTGCCCAATTACACCATCCGAGAGGATTAGCACAGGAGTACGGTATTTAAATGCCAAATCGAAACCAAGCTTCACAAAATCTGACATTTCCTGTACCGATGCCGGGGCCAAGACAATCTGCCTGTAGTCACCATGCCCGCCGCCTTTTGTGCTTTGGAAATAGTCGGCCTGTGAAGGCTGAATGGTTCCTAATCCCGGACCACCACGAACCACGTTGGCATAAACGCATGGTAATTCAGCACCAGCCATATAAGAAAGGCCTTCTTGCTTGAGGCTGATCCCAGGGCTTGATGACGAGGTCATTACCCGTTTGCCCGCTCCGGCAGCCCCATATACCATATTGATGGCAGCTACTTCACTTTCGGCTTGCAGCACAACCATGCCAGTGCGCTCGTGTGGCTTTTCAGCCATAAGATATTCAATCACCTCCGATTGGGGTGTGATGGGGTATCCGAAATAAGCATCAGCACCAGCACGTATTGCCGCTTCGGCCAAGGCTTCATTTCCCTTCATTAATTTCAATTCACCCATTGTAATACTTTTTTAAGATTTTACTTGTTACTGTTCAGTTTTACCCTGTAAACAGTGATTACGCCATCAGGACATACGATGGCACAGTTGGAACAACCGGTACATGCTTCGGGCTGTTCCATATAGGCAAAGTGGTAACCTTTACCATTCACTTCTTTTGCCAGCTCAATGACCGATGTTGGGCAAGCGGAAAGGCATACGCCACAGCCCTTGCATTTCTGAACATCGACAACAATGGCTCCTCTTACTTTTGCCATATTATTAGCTTATGATTTTTAATTAAAACGATTGCACGAAATTAGGCATTTCAAGCGAAACAGCCAGCTTGTGAGAGACCAAATCATGTGGTTCTTGTTAATTTATAAACAGTATAAATAATCGCGGTTGTAAAATGCATAATTTCAATAATATACAAGCAGCTTGTTTTGTTATTGTTCATTTATTGGATGGTCATTGTGGAAACATTTCAACCGATGTTCCAGGTCAGGAAACTGGCTTCGCTGTATGAGTGAGGTGCAGGCTCTGATGCCCTCCGCTCGCTCGCTTCCAGTAAT
>JAGYLH010000129.1 GCA_018400955.1 Bacteroidales bacterium | reverse complement strand
CTGAAGAAGTTCCGGTATTTGTTCACCTATCCTGTAAGCTACTGTCATGGCATTGCAACGCACAGCCACAGGGGTTTTTGTGGATTGTACCCATTGCAGGCACTGCTCGAACAAAGGCAGCCAATGGGGCTCTTGAATGGGGTATTTTTCAATAATTCGCAGCAAATTCCTGCAAATACCTGAAGCCGGTTTGGTCAATAAAAAGTCTGTCAGTGCTTCGATATGTGGATTGAGCAATTCAGGGTTGAGATCGCTTACATCACTCAGCGACCAGGCAATGCGCGATACAATTGGGGAATTATTTTCGTTCATCAGTGTCAGTGCATTGTAAATCCATTCCGGACGCTGTATCAGCAAGCCGGCTATCATGCGGTTATTGGCCTTGGAGGCTGGCCTGCCGTAGAGTAATAACAACTGAACCGACACCTTTGATTTCATGGATAAATTTTCAGGATCGTCAATGGTTATGCCCATTCAACAATATCAGCCAATGGTTTTCTGGATTTCAGCCTTTTGGCTGAAAGGTCATCGCCGGGATAGCCCAGGGGCGTGATGGCATAAACAACTTCATCTTCTTTTAAATTCATTGCTTTTTGCAGTTTTGCCGGGTCGAAGGCGGCAATCCAGCAACTGGCCAGGCCCTCTTCGGTGGCTGCCAGAATCATATGGTCCATGGCAATGGTGAGGTCTGTTTCCAGGGCATTGTACCCGTCTGAACGTCGAACCCAGGAATCTTTTTTATTTCCCTTTACCGCCAAAACCACCGGGGCTTCCTTAAACCAGGATGCGGGATAACATTGATGAAGTTGTTCCAATAAGGCTTTTGATTGAACGACTACAAAAGTCCAGGGCTGCCGGTTGGCAGCAGAAGGGGCCATGCGGCCGGCTTCGAGAACGCGCAACAACTTTTCTTTTTCAACAGGACGGGAATCATCATAGCTGCGGTAGCTATAGCGCGATTTTACAAGGGTTTGAAAATCCATGGTTTTTTCTTCAAATTTACAACTTATCTCAAGCTTTGGAAATTGGTAATGTGATAAAATTATCTTTGTAAAAAATACAATTATGGATTCTGACTTCAATATTCAACTTAAGGTACGTGATTATGAATGCGATATGCAGGGCGTAGTCAATAATGCCAATTACCAACATTATCTGGAGCATGCACGCCACGAATTCCTGCACCATATCGGATTGGATTTTGCAAAACTCACCGAAGAGGGTACCTTATTGGTGGTCAAACGTATCGAATTGGACTATCATCTGCCGCTGCGCAGTGGTGATACCTTTATAGTAGATTGCAAAACCGAAAGAATCTCACCTTTACGCTTTGGTTTTGTTCAGCATATTTATCGCCTGCCCGACCGCAAGCTTGTTTTGAGCGGCAAAGTGATTGGTACAGCCATCAACAGACAGGGAAGGCCATTTCTTCCTCCTGAGATTGACAAGGTGTTCTGAAGGGCCCTTTACAAGGCGTGTTCAGGAATATCACCCGTTAGGCTTTTAAAGAAAGCCACCATTTTTTGTACCTGCTCATCATTCAGTTCGCGGCCCAATTGGGTGTACGACATTATTTTTATGGCTTCTTCCAGGCTTTCCACGCTGCCATCATGAAAGTAGGGTGCTGTTTTTTCAATATTGCGCAGGGCCGGCGTTTTAAACAGGTATTTATCGGATTCTTTACCTGTAACTTCGGCCACCCCCATATCTTTTATTTGTGATGAGGTGAAATCATAATAAGGACCATGTACCAGACCAAATCGTTGCATCATGGTGCCACCAAGGCCGGGACCTATATGGCAGGCAATGCAACCGGTTTCAATAAACAGGCTAAGCCCTTCTTTCTGGTTTTCATCAAGTATTGTTGTTACACCGTTTAAGAAATCATCAAAAGCTGCTTTTGTAGCCAGGGTTCCTTCAAACGCTGCAATGGCGTTGGCAAAATTATCAAAGGTAACAGGGTTCTCTTCTTCGGGGAATGCTGCGGCAAACAATTCAGGATATTCAGGAAGACCATTCAGAATATTTTCGACATCTTCAGGTGTGGACAGGCCCATCTCGATGGGATTCAAAACCGGTCCTTTGGCCTGATCGGCCAGATCGGGCGAACGACCATCCCAAAACTGGGTGGTGTGGAAATAGGCATTCAATGTTGTAGGGCTGTTACGCGTCCCCTCGCTGCCATCATGGCCGGGCGAAACCCTAAGGTTGTCAACCCCATAATTGGCAATGGGGTGGCAGGTATTGCAACTCATTTGCCCATTGGCCGAAACGGCTTCTTCATAATAGAGTTTTTTACCCAATTGGGCAATAGGGGTGTTGGGGTCGCCGGGTTCAGGAAGTACAGAAAAATAGCGGTTTGCTGCTTGCAATAAAAGGCTGTCGGCTGCTGTCATGGCCTTTTCTTCTGTTTGGGGTTGCTGGGCACATCCGAGGGCAAACAAGATAAGCAGGCCCAACGGAAAAAAGATTCTCTTCATAATTGTTTCAATTTGGTTATTCTTCGCAAAAATACGAAAAACCCTTGTTGACTAGCAGGGGAATCCTTCTAAATAAACAGCTGAAACACTTTTATCAATCAGTCACACTTTTAGTTCAGAATTATTTTTCCAGTGTGCTTTTCGGCGTCTAAAACAACCTGATAAAAATACAAGCCGCCTGGAAGTCTTTTTCCATTGTCATCCGTGGCATCCCATTGCCATTCAACGTGCTTTCCATCAGAGGGGACTAAGGTTACTCTTTTCAGATTCCGGCCTTCCAGGTCACTGATTAAAATTCGAATGGAAGTTTTACCTTGTGCATTGATCAGAAAAGTGGCGAAATTCGTCATGGGATTAGGCTGCACACGCACATCAGCTGAGTTTGTTGCCAAATCTGAAACCGATTCGGGGTTATAGACCAACAGCCCAATATAAACCGAATCAATTTGTCCATGGTCTGTTTTGATCATCAGCCAACTGGAATAGTTATTGGGTTCCAATCCAAAGCTATTGATGTTTAGCTCAATATTGGCAGTATCTGTTGGGTTCACAGTGCCGCTTGTTGGTTCAAATGACAACCAGCTTGTTTCATTAAAAAGCTGCAAGCTGAAAAACAGAGGCTCACCCCCATCATTCCATATTTTGAAGGATCTCAGGGTGTCGTGGGCGATTATCAGATCCTGTGTAATTGTATCAGGTTGGATTATCATAATTGGCGGGAAATTCATCACCTCGAGCTGCACGGGCAATGTGATTTGCTGGTTGTTGTAGGTTTCAATAAGCAATGATGTTTGATACACACCTGCTTCGAGGGTTGTAGCATCCAGATTCAGTTGAACCAAGACATTACTGTCAGGCTCTAACATGGCTGAGTCGGGCTGTGCGTTGAGCCAAAAAGCTTCTTCATCAATTAGGATATTAAAGTAAGCCGTGTCCTCACCCGGATTCAGCACAGCAAAACTGGTAGAAAGCGTATCACCTGGATAGAGGCTCACCGAAATGCTGCCAGGAACAATGCTTATTTCGGGTTCGTTTGGCGGCAATTCACCTTCAAGCATAAGCATTATCGAATTATAGATGTTGAGCCTTCCGCCTGTCGCCACGATGCCATCGAGCGATTCAAGCTGGTCAACACCTTCGAGGATATATTGCCTGAGTTGCAGTGCTCCTGAAGCCGGATTTTCCTTATAAAAACTGATAAAAGCCGAATCAGCTGCTGAAAGCAGTAAAGCCACTGCACCAGCTACATGTGGTGTTGCCATGCTGGTCCCGGTGCTATAACCGTAATTATTGTTGGGGCGTGTTGAATAGATTTGTGTTCCGGGAGCCCCCAGGTCGATGGTTTCGATACCATAACCAGCTGTGGCGTATTTTATATCGTTGTGTGTGGTATTGGTCACCGAAATCAGGTAAGGGCTGGGAAATGCTGTAGGTATATCGCTAACTTCATCAATATTCCAGTTGCGGTTGGCAGTAGCAGCTGCGCTTACAATACCCAGGGCACCCATGCTGTCGTACATGGCACCCCAAATGGGATAATTTTCCGTCTGGCCCTGGTCAACACCAAAAGAGCTGTTGGTAGCCACGATAAAAGCACCCATTTCGCCATCGGTTTCGTTGTAGAGGGCACGCATGGCGTATGCATATGAATAAGCAGCAACCACTGTTGATTCCGAACTTGATGAACCGGCAATGGGCAGCACTTTCACATTCCAGTTAACACCACTTACCCCAATTTCGTTATTTCCTATAGCACCTACAGTGCCCGAAACATGTGTTCCATGATTTTGTGCCGGTATATTTCCAGTGTTGTTGTATGCATTCCATCCATTCACATCGTCGATATAGCCATTGCCATCATCATCAATTCCATTGCCGGGAATTTCATGCCTGTTAATAAAAATGTCAAGGTCGTTGTGGTTGATGTCGCAGCCGCCATCAATAACGGCTACCACAATGGTGTCGCCCAGGGCGGTAAGCCCACCTGTGGTAATGCCCCAGGCCCTCAATGCGTCGATATCGGCACCGGCCAGTCCACCACTTTGTCCTGTATTGTGGAAGCCCCATTGCAGGTCGAAAAACTCGTCATCAGGCATGTTAAGTGTGTCTTCGCGAGCAGACCGGAGCTCGATAATATGCTCGTGCTGGGCGTTTATGACAAAAGGTAGCTTACGCACCTGGTTCAGCAGCACGTCAGCGGCAATTTTGCTGTCGTCGTAGGCAAGCAAGGCGATCTTAAGCCTGTGCGATAGTATGCGTTCCACCCTGAGGTTTGAACTGCCATAAAAGGCATTAATGGCATCAAGGTTTTCTATATCAGTGAGTTGTATCATCATTTTTCCAGGTATGATGCTGCCTGGCTGTGGTTGTGCCCAAAGACTGCCGGTGAGTAATCCAGCCGAAACAAGTATTAAAAAGAGTATTTTTCTACGCATGGTTAAAAATTTTGCAAGTGAAAGTTAGCGGCTACTTTAAATAGCTGATAACAGGCCACAAACTTATGTAATAATCTTTTTCAGTGGTAAAAATTACAAGGTTAAAAATCCTGCTGTGTTCATAGTTCTTTCTTTTTTTTCAAACACAAAGAAGGCACAGAAGGGCATAAATAATTAGTAAAATAGCCCACCAGGTGAAGATGAAAGCGGATTTGCAGGTGCTTTTCATGGCAATGGAATTGAATACATTTACGATGTTTTGCTTAACTTGCCGAATTATTATAAACCAATATTTCAATCATGAAAATTTTGCCTGCATTGTTGTTGATGTGTTTTAGTTTCAATGGTTTTAGTCAAAAGTCAATCAATTATCCTACGGCTTCAAAACAGGATATTTCGGATACATTGTGGGGCCATGAAATTCCTGACCCCTACCGATGGCTCGAAAATATGAATTCAGATCAGACCCTTGCATGGTTGGCAGATCAGAAAATGATAACTGAAAAAGAAAAAGGACGAAACTACCAAGGCCTTAAAACCTTTCTTCCGGTTTATTACAGCATCAAAAACCGCCCAATGTTTAAGGATGGAAAATATTATTTTACTTATAAAATTGACGGAATTGGTAAATCACGCGAATTACATTTTACTACACACCCAAACTATGACTTTCACTTATTGTTTGACCCTAACCGTAGATTTCGCAACAAGAATTTGAATATTGACGACATAGCAGTGTCATGCGATAACCGCACATTGTCCCTTGTACTTTCTGAAAATACAGGCGACTGGAAAACCATTCGTTTTTTGGACATTGAATCAAAAACACTGCTTGACGATTCCCTGAGTTTTGTTAAATATTCCTCAATATACTGGTATGATAATGGCTTGTTTTACATAAAATATAATGTTAGCAACATGGACGAATCATTCTCAGGTCAGATAACAGGTCGCACACTTTATTACCACAAACTTGGAACCAGCCAAGAGGATGATATTCCGGTTTACATGCCAGAGAACGAATATGAGCATTTTGCTTACAGAGTAACACCTGAAAAGAAATATCTTATCCTGTACAATACCAAACATATTCAGGACATTGAGTTCAAAAGCATCTCGACAATGGTGCTTGATGGAGAAAACTTCGGGAAATTCAAGGAGTTTTTACTCTCGCCAGGAAAGCAAAATTATTTTAGTGTAATCGGCGAGATGGGAGAAAAGCTTTTGGTTCGCAGCAACCTGAATGCCCCCAATGGTATGATCTACCTATACGATCCCACCAAATTGAATCAGGCTGAGGTTTTTGTTATGCAGTTCAAGGATCAACTGGTTCATGCCTATCTGGTTGGTAATAAGCTGTTGAAAGTATATATGGCCGAAAACCAGTCATATGCAATAATCAGCGATTTGATGGGCAATAACCTCACCGCATGGCGTATTCCTGAAGGCTATACTTTCAATAGGTTCAACGCAAGCAACAATGACAGCATAGCTATTTATTCATTCACTTCCTTTGTTTGTCCTTCTTCATTTTATAAAATTAATCTCGACAATTTCAAACGTGAAAGGCTGAGCGAAATCCATACCTTTTTCGAAACAGAGGATCTTGTTACCGAGAGGGTATATTATCATTCAAAAGACAGCACCCTTATCCCAATGTATCTGACCTATAAAAAGAGAATGAGGAGAAATGGAAACAATCCAACACTGCTATACGGCTATGGCGGATTCGGTGTGAATACAGAACCGTTTTTTAATGTTGCCAACATCACTTTTTTAAGCAACGGAGGCATCTTTGCCACACCTGCACTTCGTGGCGGTGGAGATTATCCGGGATGGCACAAACAGGGTAAACGGCTGAATAAGCAAAATACATTCGACGACTTTATTGCCGCTGCGGAATACCTGATTGCAAATAATTACACCAAGCCCGAAAGGATTGCCGCAATTGGTGGCTCAAATGGCGGAATGGTTGTTGCGGCCGCAATGGTGCAACGCCCTGATTTATTCAAGGCCGTTGTTGCAATGGCCGGTATTTTCGACATGATGCGATACCATTTGTTTAATATTGGTTATGTGTATTTAGATGAAATTGGCAATGTGAACGATTCACTTGATTTTGAGAACCTGATGTCATACTCACCTTATCATAACTTGAAAGAAGGTGTTGATTATCCTGCCACATTGTTGGTGGCATCTGGCAACGACGACAGGGTGTTGCCTTTTCATTCTTTTAAGTTCCTGGCCAGACTTCAGGAGAGAGGCTCACCAAAAAACCCTTATATTTTGTACTT
>JAGYLH010000128.1 GCA_018400955.1 Bacteroidales bacterium | reverse complement strand
AAACTGGGTGTTATTGCCAGTGCATCCTACCATAACCACGATTTAGGCAGCGATAATTTTGAGGCCGAATGGGATTATGCTGACGAAAATGATAAAGACGGTTCTGCTTTTGCTGAAGAAATGCAAATCCGTCAATACTATTTGCAACGTATCCGTCGAAGCTATTCATTGAGCCTCGATTATAAAATTAACGCCAACCACACCCTCTTTGCAACCGGTATTTATAACCACCGCAATGATTGGGAAAACCGCTATCGTACAGTTTACAAAGATATTGAGTATGATGAGGACAGCGATTCATGGATGGGAGTAATGGAAAGGCAAACAAAAGGAGGAAATCCCGACACTAAAAACGCACGATTGGAAGACCAGCGCATGATGAGTTTTACCCTGGGCGGCGACCACCAGTTTGGAAAAATTAATGCCGACTGGACGGCCTCTTACAGCAAAGCATCGGAAGAAAGGCCAAACGAAAGGTATATAGAATATGAGGCAGAGGATTTAATCTTTGGTACCGATTTTACCGATAAAAGCGCTCCCAAAATTACCAGTGTAACTCCTGCATCATCAGCTAATTTAAGTTCTGACTATGCATTTGGTAAAGTTGAGGAAGAATTTCAGTTCACAGAAGATATTGATAAAAACTTTAAATTGAATTTTTTAATTCCTTTGCTTGAAGATGATTTCAAAAACAGCATTAAAGTAGGTGTTCGTTACAAGGGCAAGGAAAAAATGCGCGATAACAAAAAATTTGAATACGCTCCCCTTGATGAAGATGGTTTTAATGCAACAGCCCTGAATAACGTTGAAGATTTTTCTAAAGACAACTACCTTGCGGGCGACTATGAAGTAGGCAGTTTTGTAACAAAAGAATATCTCGGTGGGTTAGACGTAAACAATAGTTCACTTTTTGAAAAAGAGGAAGACATTGAAGAAAAATCTGAAAATTTCAATGCTACGGAAAACGTAATTGGCGGCTATATTATGTTGAATCAAAATATTGGTTCTAAATTATTTCTGATTGCTGGGGTCCGTATTGAACAAACTTCGCTGGAGTACCAGGGTTATGAATTTGATGCAGATGAAGAAACAGCTACCCAGACTGATAAAGTCTCTGACTCATACTTAAATGTTCTACCCGGCCTTCACTTGAAATACGACTTTAATAAAACCACTATTTTAAGGGCAGCATGGACCAATACACTGGCAAGACCCAACTATTTTGCACTGGTTCCTTTCAAGGCAATTGAACGGGAAGATAACGAGATTGCAATCGGAAACCCGGATTTGACACCAACATCTTCTATGAACTTCGACCTGATGTTTGAGAAATACTTCAGAACCATTGGTATTGTTTCAGCCGGTGTTTTCTACAAGGATATCAAAGACTTTATTGTTATTGAAACCCGTGAAGACTACCTTTTTGAAGGCACCACCTGGGACACCTACAGCCAGCCCATCAATGGCGGAAATGGAACCATCTTTGGCTTTGAAGCAGCTTTCCAGCGTCAACTCGACTTCTTGCCCGGATTCTGGAAAGGTTTTGGGGTGTATGCCAACTACACCTACACCACCAGCAGTGTAAGTGATTTCCGCATCGAAGGCCGCGAAGATGAAGACGTTTCGCTTCCCGGTACTGCCGAACACACCCTTAATGCTTCCATTTCATACGATAGCAAGCGCTTCTCCTTCAGGACTTCGCTGAACTATTCCACCGACTTTATAGATGAATTTGGTGATGAAGCATTTTACGACCGCTATTACGATAAGGCAATCCATTTAGATATGAATGCCAATTATGCCATCACCCCAAAATTCAGGGTATATGCCGAGGCAAACAATTTGCTGAACACCCCCTTGTACTACTATCAGGGCATAAGCGCACGTTTAATGCAATCTGAGTATTACAATGTTCGTTTCCAGTTTGGTGTGAAACTTGACCTCTGATTAAACGACCTAAAAAAAAGTAAGTATTTCGTTTTAAACAAAAAAAAACGTCAAATACAGATGATACAAGTAAATTAAATGGTTGGGGAAATACTGCCAATGCAATTTTGCAAACTATATGTACTAAATTAATTTACTATATTGCGAATGCCGGACTGAACAAACAGCCGGCATTCACCTTTTTTAATTATGAAGTCATACCACCTTTTATTTACCCTGATGAGTGCTGTCCTCCTGTTGTTTTCAGCTTGCAAGGATACCAACAACAGCCATACAGATGCGATCAACTACTTGCATGATATATCAGCATTTACAGCTGATTCACTCATACAGGTTGTTATTGAAATACCTGCCGGCACCAACCAAAAATGGGAAGTAAACAAAGAAACCGGCCATATTGAATGGGATCAGCTTACACCTGATTCCATGCGCATCATTGATTATCTGGCGTATCCGGCCAATTATGGCTTTGTGCCTCAAACGCTGTTAAGCAAAGAGTCCGGTGGGGATGGCGACCCGGTGGATGTTTTTGTTTTAGGGCCTTCAATCGCCCGCGAACAAGTTGTAAAAGTCAGAATTGTTGGCATCATCCATATGCTTGATGCGCATGAATCGGACTCAAAACTGTTGGCAGTGGACGTGCATAATCCGGGATTTGATGTAATTTCGTTTGAGATGCTCCAAAATAACTATCCCGGCGCTGTTGACATCATCAGGATATGGCTTATGAATTATAAAAGAACAGGTGGCATAGAAATCATTTCGGTGAACAATGAAAAAGATGCTTTTCACTATTTAAAATCAGCCAATGAGGCGTATATTGATCAGCAGCTTGAAAAGTAAAGGCCAAGCTGGATTTCTGCCTTTTGAATAGTTCTTTTTAGGATATGTTAGATTTAAAGCAATAAAAACCTTAAGAAAAAAAGAGGAAAAAACAATGAAACGATTTGCAATGCTAATGGGTGGCTTTTTGTTCACAGCAGGTATTTTTATGTCACAGCAGTCAATAGCACAACCTGGCAATCCGGACGAATATGTTTATTCCACGGACCGGGTTACGGCTTTTCGTGTGCGGGCTGACTTTGCCATGGACCTGGACGAAGACCTTGGATGGGCAGAGGCGCTCAACAAAGCACCTGCCCAACTGGTTGATCACCCATTTAGAATCCGTTTCGAAGTGGAGAGCGACACCTCTTTTTATCGCAGGCAATACAACCTTCAATACCGATGGAACAATGGACCCTGGACCTATGTGGAGGCCCACGAATTTCCTTATGAATCAGCAACATCGCCCACAATGAGCATCGTAAGCTGCCATGCGTTTTTCTTGGGCGAAGAGGCCGATGACCTGATTGCTGTTTCCGAAAAACCGGCTAATCCGGGTGCAGGCATCAGTTTATCACCTGCCACACCGGGCTGGTTTCCCCATCCAAAAACAGGTGCTTCAGCAGAATGGGAGTTTGCCTTGGTGATACGCCGCTGGGCCGACGGCCCGCAAGTGGTAACTGACGGCGACCGCTTCTCCCTGCGGATGGTGGATCACCTGGGACGCCTGCTGACAGGGCCTATGCCTGAATTTTTAGTAAATGTTCCTAAAGGACATCTGGGCGGCACTTTTGTGGAAACACCCGCCCGCATCGGGCCTTATGAAAACAGCAAAGGTGATCTGTACTTTATCATGGAACCCACCGAAACCGACAACGTCTTTATGATGGTAAAATCTACGGATGGCGGGCAGTCGTGGTTTGAGGTGGATGCCGATAACCGCCCGAAGGTGAGCGACCTCGAAGGTTTAGGGTCAGTTATGTCGAAAGATGGGGTCATCCACATTGCGCATCAAATATCAGAAGGCGTTTACCATCATGCTTTTGCCACTTCCGACCATCCTGAAACCAAAGACCGCTGGGTGGTGGATAGCCGCCTCATCACTTCGCATGAAGAACCTCCTACGCAAACAGCAGATATTGCTATCCGACCCGACGGCAGTCTTATAACTGTGTTTGCCGCCGGTAATCAATTGCATTACAGCATTCTTGAACCCAGGGGCGAATGGAGCAAAGCAAAATACCTCAATCACAAATATGAGGTGGGTTTTACCAACCCCTCACTCGTAAGCCTTCCAAACGGCATTGTGGAAATTGCATACAAAAGCATGGACGGCATAGGGTGGCACAGGCAATTGTTGCCTGACAACGCGCTGACCCATCCGCAACAGCTTGCCCAAGATTTGGGAACAAGCGAAGATGAGATGATGGCAATACTTCCGCTGGTTTATTTGCCTGAACAAGAAACCACTGTTGCCGTTTTCCGGCAATCCGATGGCTATCTTTACCTGAGCGCGCGATCACCCGGCAATTCATGGTCCGGGCCAGTAAGGGTATCAGACCGGACCGTTGTGACCAATGCCGTTGATTCAGACCAGGCAGGTGCAGATGTGGTAACATGGCAGGGTCAGATACTAATTACTTTTATCTCGGAAGATGACAGGGACATTTACCTTTCAATAATAAGCGATTTCAACCAAAAACCAGCAGCTAAAAAAATTGTTTCCGGCATTGATGGTTCATGGGTAAGGGGCAATATGCTTTACAATCAATCAAAATCAGCTGTTTATGGGATTGTTTATGATGCCGGCAGCAAAGGAGGGTCAGGTTATAACAAATATGTAGCTATAGAAATGCTTTATGAATAATATCAAATTACAAATCAATAAAAAAAATAGTCTTATGAATCATTTTTTGAAATCTTCAATGCTCATCCTTGCAATCCTGTTGGCCGGATGTGCCGGAAATACAGGAAATAGCGGAGCTGAAAACAACACAGTTGCCAAATCGGACACGATTGAAACAAAAACATCGGAATTTATAGTCGAAAGCTTACGAGCCGATGACGACACCACACTGCTGCGTGTGGCTTTTATTGGCGATGGTGAGCCCAAACCATGTGCAGAATTCCCCCATACAGCGGCTGCAGTTGAACAAATCAACACACTTATGCAAACGCAGCCCATAGATTTCGTAATAGGCATTGGCGATGTTGCCCACAAAGGAACAGAAATTCAGTATGAAGCAGCTACCGAGGTATTCGAACAACTAAAAGCCCCCTTTTATCCCATCATGGGTAACGAGGAGCACAATAACACCGTAGAGTACTATATGTACTTTGCTAAAAAATGGAACAGCAGCCTGGAGCAACCAAGCTATGTTTTGAACCACGAAAAAATCGCTTTTGTATTTGCATCGCCCGATCATGGCCGCGATTTTGACGACAGCGGTGCCTCGTGGATTTTGGAACAACTTAAGCGGCTCGCTCCCAAACCCGTTGTGCTGATTGTACATGGCGCCCAAAAAGGCGTCTATCCCGAAAATGCAGACAAAGGCATCGGAAACCAATTGTTCATCGAAAAAGTCATCCCGCAACCCAACCTTGCAGCTGTAATTTCCGGTGACCTGCACATGGATATGGACCGGGTGGATCATTCAAAGCAAATTGGGCAGGTTCATTACCTTCATATTCCAGCTTTGGAGCGCACCAAAATTCCTGATGAAACCAATCATACGCCTATGTTTCGCGTTATGACTATTGGCAAAGATGGAGAAGTAACAATTGATACCTACGCAGTTGGGGAATCTGCTCCCCTTGAAAAACATGCCTATTCATTTTCTATTGCGTTACATGAATAGAACGCGTACATCATTTACAATTGTTCTATAATTTTTCTGTGATGATTAATTTCTCCTTAAGCGGGACAGTACGGTAACAAGAAAGATCAAAGAACAATCTCACAAAAAGATAAATTGAAGTATTATTAACTGTAAAATAGTATCTGACGGATGAAAAGAATAGTTTTGGTCATATTTCTGTTGACCTTTTTCAGCCTAAACAATGCTTTTGCTCAACGAACCAAAAATGAAACTTTTGAGTTCAAATATGTTCAGGAACCATTGATTGGCTTGCCTGAGGAGATTAAAACCTATCAAGTCATGATCAGGCCCGGAAGCAGTCAATTAGTTGGAAATGTTGATTTTACTTTTATCAGATATACAAAACAAAGCGCTTGGTACAGTGCCGGCAGTTCATCCAATTATGGTAGCTTAGAACGTGCCCAGCAGGAGTTTCTCAATCTTTCCAGCTATGAACGCGCTACTGATGCTGACATGATTATCGAAGCCTGGCTTGAACCCTTAATCATCAAATCAAAAAAACTGGTTTACTATGAACATTGTTCTTCTATTTCCAGACCCTGCTATGCTTATGACCTCACTTTCAACTATGGCGCCGGCTTAAAAATGACAGATAAAGATGGTAATATTCTGTTTGACACCACCTTTTTTGACCCGAAAAAAAATTATCGTGGGTGGTTTGGCGTCAGATCTGGTTTGGCAGATGATGTTATCCGCTTTAAAGAAAGCAATAACATGACATTTGCCTACCCCTCAAGTGCAGAGCTTGAACAACGCTTTCAGAACAGCATAGAATCTTTTAAGGCAGAGCTGACAAGAGAACAACTGCTGCAAATGGAAGAGATTATAAACGATCGCTATGGTTTTCCTGTAAAGGAATACAAGGTTGGTCTGACCACGGGAAGAACCCGGAAAAACCGCAATTACGACGACCTGGACAGAGCCCTTGTATTGATGACTGAAGGCGTTTCAAAATTCAATGAGCAAGCTGAGCGCAGTGAATGGGAACCAAAGTTTCGCGAAGCTGTTGCTATTTGGGAAGAAGCCATCAAGGAAGCTGACACCCAGAACAAGGATGCCCGCATTTTTAACGATCTTGCCCATGGTCTGCTCTTCAACATTGGAATAACAAGCATTTGGCTCGGCGATTGGGATGTGGTTGACAATCTGGCCCAGCGCGCACAAAATTTAAGTCAGGATCGAAGCTATGCCGAGAAGCTTGTTGAGTTTAAAAATCATCGAAAGAGCAGGATAGATAACTATAAGGCTGTTAAATCAAATGATTAATGAGAAGGAATATCCTGGATTGGATTTTTCAGGAAAAAGCATTTTCAAATACGGAAGCATTGCAGCATTATTAAGCGCTGTTTCAATCGCCTTTGCCATCATAGCCTACTTCATCTGGCCGTACAAGGGGAATGCCTCCTCTATTGAAGATATACTCGCTGTTTTACAAACAGACAGAATTGGCGGCCTCATCGCACTGGATGTTTCCATGCTGATAATCGGGCCTGTTACACTGCTTATGTTTGTGGCTCTTTACATCGCGTTGCGGCGGGTTAACGAACCAGTTGCGCTGGTAGCTTTGATAATGAATATGATGGCCATTGTATTGGTGATTGTGTGCAGGCCACTTTTGGAGCTTG
>JAGYLH010000127.1 GCA_018400955.1 Bacteroidales bacterium | reverse complement strand
CATGCAGGAAAAACGTCTTTTTCTCGATACTGCCTTCGGCTACTAAAAAATTGACCATCAATTGCACAAAACGTTTGGTGCCATTGATCAACAGGCGAAACTCCTTTTCGTTAATGCCACCCGGACTCAATGAAAGCTTGGTCAATAGTTTTTTCCTGCTGCTATTGACAAAGTCCATATGGACAACATCCTCCTTCGTTTTAACAATCCGGTTACTGGACTCAAGTTGTTGAAGCAAAGAGTACAATTCACCTTTGCGAATATGTTCCCGACTGGCAATCGTTTCCAGTTCGCTGATGGCAGTGCGTTCAGTGCCCAATTGCAGAACCGTTTGCTCCAGCCATTGCAATCGGGCAATTACTTTTTTATCCATTTTCACATGATGCTCTTTCAGGGAAAAGGTGTTTTCAGCCAATTTTAGCTGGCCTTCGGAAAGCATTTCATCCAGCAGCTGATTGAGCAAACCAGCTTCCATGCTCTTTGAATTGATTTTTAGTTTTCCATTAAGCTCAGGAATACTCAATCCCTTTTCAACCAATGGATTCTGCATATGCCATTCGTTCAGGAGTTGCAGCACTGTTTCCGACATTTTGTGGGCGTATTCACTACTGACCAAATAAATTTCATGATTATAATCACAACGTTTCAAATGGGATTCCAAGGCTTTTATAACAGGGTCGAGCTTTTCTTCCGCTACATCTAAAACACGGCTGAGCTCAGCCATTGTTAAGGGCATATTGGATTTTTGAACTTCAAACAGCAACCTTTCTTTCAGGTTTTCGGCTTGCTCCATCACCTTGCTCAGAGCTTCCACACTGGATTTTAATTTTTCGGTACGTCTGCGGTGGTGCAAAGGTTGTGCATCGATTACCATACCCCCGCCAAAAGTGATATCGCTGGAAGAATTGCGTAGAATAAAACGGTCTTTGGCAAGCAACATGGCCGGGCGATCTAAGTGTATCTGTGCCACTGCCTTTTCGCCTCCTTTGAGCAGGTCGCGATTGATGAGGTGCACCCGGGCAAGGGCCGTAAAGGTCCCGGTGTGAAACAACTGCTGCGACCATATCCCCATATGGTGCTTCCCTTCAAAAAGTTCAAGCTGTACATCAACCATTTGCGTTTCGCGAATAGGGCTATCGGTCAACAGCATTCCTCGCTCAAAAACACTGAACTTTATCCCGCTGATATGCAAGGCGGCCCTGTCCCCGGCAGCTATTTGTTGGACCTGTTTGGCATGTCGTTCAATGGACTTTACCTTTACTTTTGGCTGGTTTCCGGGTAGCACGAACAGTTCAGCACCGACCATGGTTGTTCCTTCCAAAACCGAACCTGTAACCACGATACCCACTCCGCGCAGGTTGAATATCCGGTCGATATACATGCGGAAACCTGCTTTTGATGGTCGGTCTGGGATAATTGCTGCCAAATCTGCTATTTGGATTTTTAAGCTCGTCAATACCTTCGCCTGTGTGCGCTGATACAGCTACCACAGCATTTTCAAAGGGTGTTCCCTTCAAGGAATGTCGGGCTTCCAGCTTGGCCATGTCAGAATTTCGTCATCCGCAGGTCACATTTGTTGATGACAACGATGATATGCCTGATGCCCAGCATCCTGACAATATTGAAATGTTCCCTAGTTTGGGGCATGATGCCGCTGTCGGCAGCAATTACCAGCAGGGCCAAATCGATGCCACCGGCTACCATGGTTTTGATAAAATCCTTGTGCCCGGGAACATCCACCATACCGCACGAAGAATCGGACAGTTCGAGATGGGCAAAACCGAGGTTGATGGTGATGCCGCGTTCTTTTTCCTCCTTGTAAGGTATCACATTCAATGCTGTAAGTGCCTGATCGGTGCTGTTTCCATGGTCCACATGACCTGCCGTACCGATAATAAAGGTGTTTCATTTGCCTGAAGGCTTGCGGTGAAGTTTACATTCCTTTCTGCAAATATAGGCCATTCGGTAGATTATGGAGTGGGGGTATAACACGAAGGGAATAAAGAGGCATATAGAGCCCAGAAAATCAGGAAGGAAATCTATCACCAAAGTATTTCAATTCTGATTAGCAACTAATGCTGGGTTCCCACGAACAGGGATAGGTAGTTAAAGTACTATTTAGTGAAGTAAAAGTTTGTTTTAATTCTGGAAATCAATTATTTTTGGTGTCAATATTTCTAAACCTGAATTAAAAAGTCGGATTTGTTTCTTGTAACAATTGTTTCAATTTCATGGGATTCAGCTGCAGAAACTTGAACTGCATCTTCAAAGTCTTTCAGGTTTGATTTCAAAGCTTTGACAATAACACTTTTGTCAACGCCAATGATATCAACGATTTCAATTAAGTTTGAGATAAATTCGATTGCAATTGCATTTCCCTTCTCCTTTCATGAAATATAGTATATGTCGAAGCGTTGTCGATGCAGTTTTCAGTAGCCAGTTAGCCTTTCTTTGTCAATCAATTCAAAAATTTTCGAGGAAAGTTCAAAATGAGGTTCTCCTTTTTAAAGCAATGTCAAGTATTATATTTGTGTCGAGTAATACCCTTTTCATTTGTACTTTTCCATTAAGTAGTCAAATTTTGATTGTTACTTTCAAGAGGATGAAGAAAACCTGCCATTTTTCAACAAAATCTTTGGCTTTCAAGATTTTTCTTGATCGCCTTGTTTTTGGCATGATAATCACATCCACTTCCTTATCTACGAATGAAGAGTTCTTCGGAGATGAATAGTCCCTGATTTTGAAATTCTTGTCCTAAAACGCAATGTTTTCATCGTTCAAACTTGCAAAAATACGTCTTTATTGGCAGTTCGGTTTCATACACACGTTAAAATGTGGGCAAATTTTACGATGAATCATATAAACCAGTTTTACTCTACCTTTTATTAGTTTTTTCCTGTTTAATAACTCGCCATCAGCTTAGAAACTACAGCAATATAAAGCCATTTGTTAACTCTTCAAGAGAAATGTGCTGATTTGTGTTGGATACTTTTTTCACTATCTGACCCAGATTATTGTAAATAGACACTTCGACATTCCCTTTTTCAAGGCCGCTAATATTTATGGTGCCTGTTGTGGGATTTGGTGAAATCCAAACTTTATCCTCCCTGTTTAATTCTTGGGTTGAAACAAGCCCTTCCGAATCCAACTTCATCAAAAACAGATCGGTTTCGTTGGCCGAACCACCATTTTCTGTGCCCATCACAATCATGTCGTTGGATGGCAAGCCAAGAATATCAATACCCATTCGGGGAGAATCGCCGGGGTAGGTTCTATCAGTCATACCGGATAAGTCATGTTCAATAAACCAAATGGCCAATTCTCCTTCTATAGTTCCTGTAACCAATACTTTATCTGTTCCAAGGATACCAGATCCTGTAACAGTATAATCCTGTTGAATGATATCAAAAAATTCCCCGTAAGTACCATCACCTTGAATCGTTTGGATCAATAGACCAATGGAATGCCCTGCCACCCTGACAACACAACCTTGGGTAGCTGAATATTTGTCAAGACCGGCAATATGCTCCGCCCCAAACGACCACACAAACCCGCTTCCATCATATCTTGAGCAAAAAACCGCATCCAAGTAACCAAGCCAAATTTCATCCGTTGCCATTTTACCGGATAAATAAATCGGACTGTTAATATTGTTTGTATTCTCAACAGATTCGATAAAATTGCCATTCTCAGCATCAAACAAATAATAGGTAGCAGGATGGGTGGCATCTGTTGTTATGGCCGCATGCAACCTAAAGTCAGTTCCATTGCTAAGCTCATTCACCGAACCAAACCAAAAGCCCTCGGATGTGTCGTCTGCATATGACCAAATCTCTTCACCTGATTCACTGTTAATTAAGTGTAAGAAACCATAATCGCTTTTACTTCCGGCAAGCGCAATATGGCCGCTTTCTGTAATGCAAAGCGCCATATATTTTGAAGTCTCTTCTGAAGTGATCCTCCAAACTTCATCCCCCAAGTTGTTAACCTTTAAGGCAAATGCCCTTTGGTTTTCATGATTTTCATCTTCAAACCAACCACAAACAATTACATTTCCCGCTTGGTCAGCAATAAATGCAACCGGATGATCAATATCGCCAATATCATAGGTGCGGTCGTAATAAACTTGTGATGACAATAGCATGGGGCAAATAAGCATTGCCAACAGGAAGGGTAATTTTGTTTTCATAGCATTCGGTTTTTATGGTTTAGAAACTGATGCTAAAGGTAAATAACAATTTACAATACAAATCAATAAAGAGTGAACCTTCATGATTTATTCCCAATTAAAAATCGTTTTTCTTCAAATTTATTGCGCAATGGCATAGCTGAGACGCATAGAGCGTAAGAAAAACACAAAGAGCCTGAAGAGAAAGCAGGAGAAAAAATAATACTGTCAAGGTTTATGTTGGCGCACCTTATTCTATCAGAACCTTTAGATTTTTCCCTAAGCCCGCCTCAACGATTTTTCTGAAAGTTGACATTTCCAGGTCCGTCTTGTTGTTTTCAAGTCGAGAGATATAAAATCTTGAGGTTCCGCTTCTTTGGGCAAGTTGAGCTTGTGTTAAACCGGCTTTTAGCCTGGCGGCCCTTATCAGGCTTCCAAATCTTGGTTTTGCTGTAATATTCAATTCTTCGCTTAAATTAAACAACACATCTGCGCCTATTTCATAAGGATGGGTTTCAATCTCACCATTCTCATTTTTTATCTTCATTTCAATATTCGGCCAGGAAAGCGTAAAGTTTCTTAAAGTGACTTTTATAAATTGCTTTGGATCAAGCAAGGGGAATTCAATATCGGTCTTTGATATTTCCCAATCGCCAAAGATCTTTTTAAAATCGAGCATTCTACTTTCCCCGTTATTGAACATACATTGCACGCGAAAACCTTCTATATTCTCGATTTTAATAATTCTTGGTATTTTAATTTTCTGTCTCATAGCCTTGGATTTAGTTGTTTGAATACTTCTAACAAGTAATTCTTGTTATTCATAGCCCAATCCGTTACCTTTTTTCTTTGCTTCTTTGGAACGTAACCGATATAGGTTTTTAGCGATTCAATTTCAATAAGTTCCTCGTATTAAGCAAAAAGAATGTGAAAATGAGGAGGTGGGTGTTCCCTCGAATACATGTCAACTTTTATGGAATCTATGATTTTTATTGTTGGCATACCATATTGTCTAATTAGACAACAAAGATAACTACTTCTTTAATTGATTTAGTTATTTTTTCTTTTCTACTTTGATTTAAAAGGTGAGAGACAAGGCCTGCATGATGGGGAGCTCATTATAAGGTTCCTGGCGAACGTATAAACCAGCCAAGCAAAAGCACCCACATTCACTGGAATATGGGTGCAAAATATTTCACTAAGTAAAAAAGCACGTCTTTGTTAATTCTTAAAAACTAACAAGTGAATAGATAATCCCTCAATACCTGATCAGCCGCACCGGTTTGGCTTGTTGTTCGGTAAGCCTGAAGATATAAGTACCCAGGGGCATATCAGCCATTTCCAGCACAGTTTTGGTACTTTGCAGGCGGCCTGCCATCACGATGCGCCCGGCAAGGTCTTGCACGGTATAGTAGCTGCCTGCAAGTGCTGCCGGCACGATTACCGTGCTGTTCGAGCTTGTAGGGTTGGGATATACCCTTGGTGCGGTTTGCGTATAAAACTCCTTTTCAGACGTAATCAACCTGAAATTGGCATGCAGCCGGCTGTTGGCATCGGGCATGGTGTAATTTACAGTAGGATCGTTAGAAACCACCATGCCCAGATTATTGGTCCAACTCACAAATTCCCAGTTTTCATGGGCAACAGCAGTTATTTCGATTTCTTCTTCCTCACCGTAATAGCCTGCACCATTAACAGTTCCGCCGCTATAAGGCTCAGGAATCAATGACAAAGCCCATTGGTCTTCGTTGATTCCCAGGAAATAATTCATGATTTCGGCCAGGAGGTAAGGCTTTTGGTTGAAGCCATCGCCATCGGCCAAAGCGCCAAGGATAACAGAAGAGGAAACAGCTTTGAACTGTTCGCCTTTGTTACGGACCATGCGGCCATAGCCTTCTTCGCAATGAAGCAACACATCGCCCGAAAGGGCTCCCATTCGGTCGATACGGAAATGCGGATCGATACCTCCCTGATACAAAAAGCCCAATTGGCTGCTGATGGGGTTGTGGGTCCCGAATATTTTTCCGGCTTCATAATCCGAACCATCATGTTCGTAAATAAGGCCTAAATAATTGTTCAAAGTGGTAAAAGAAAGGTCTTTGGCTACATCAACACTTTCGATATAGAGCATACCTCCGTTTTCGAGGTAGGTTTCGAGCTTGCCCTGATCTGCTACATTTACAGACCCGGGTGGGGTTTGTCCTCAGCTCAAACAATAGCACCCCAGCGAAGCGATTACGATGTCGTAACCGGACAAATCGAATGGGAGGCTATTGACCAGTTGGTAGTTTATGCCAGCATTATTCAACGCGCGTGCCAGCACCACTGTAGGCCTCACGAGGTCGTCCTGATCGGGGCAGATCACAGTGTTGATGCCGTTGTCGTTGTTCCACAGCAGCACATTGAAATCGAAATCGGGGCCCACACGCACAAAATGATTGGCAGAAAAATTGTTTCCGGTAAACTCATCCAAGGGGCTGCTTACCTCGGCATAAAGCAGGGTGTTGTGTGCAAATTCGGGCAACCAGTCAAAATCAATATTTACTGACTGTTGGGGATTTATGGTTTCTTCCACATCAACAGTACCAAGCAATTCGCCAAATTTGCGGCTAAACATGGAAACGGTAAAAGCCGACTGGCTTTGCGAACCCAGGTTGCGTACTTCGAGCGTCCAGGTGCCGCCATTGGCAGCATCAATAACTGTTGGGCCGCTAATGTTGTAAGCGGCCAGGTCGTTGCCGAAAGTAGCCAGCAATTGGAGCTCAAAAACATCCCATTTATTCCACTGATAAGTAGCAGGGCCATGCGTACGGAACTTAAAATAAACTATTTGTCCGGCAAAACCGCTCACATCCAGGTCCAGGTTGCTGCCAGTGGGGGCACCCCAGCTGCCTGCACTGAGTGCATGGCTCCATAGCAAATGCTCCTCTCCTGCTGTTACAAGGATTATTTCAGCCATCTCGGAAGGGGAACTTGATCCGTAAATTTCGAGGAATTGGCGCACTTTGAGTGTTTCGGCTTCATCAACAAGCTGAATGGCAGGCGATGTGGCTGTCAAATCGAAGTTATTGAGCTGCGGGTACCAAAAAAAATGCAATTTGCCTTCGCTGATGTGCCAATTGTCTTGCAGAGTCCATTCCCCTCCAAAATCGAAGTTTTCGGTCCAATAAGACGTTTGGGAATTTAGAGAC
>JAGYLH010000126.1 GCA_018400955.1 Bacteroidales bacterium | reverse complement strand
TTATCTTTAAACCCGAGCGCGAAGTGGGTGATAAAGTGCTGGACGTTACCGGCCTGAGTGCACAAATTGAAGGTAAATTGCTGTTTGGCAATGTGGATTTCAGTGTGAATAAAGGCGATAAAATCATTTTCCTGTCAAGGGATACTCGCGCCATGACGGCTTTGTTTGAAATCATTAACGGCAACCAAAAAGCCGAAACCGGAACCTATTATTGGGGGCAAACCATTACACCGGCCTATCTGCCGCTCAACAATTCCGCATTTTTCAACAAGGGTTACAGCCTTTCGGATTGGCTTTGCCAGTTTACGTCGGACACTACAGAGTTTTTTGTGCGCGGCCATCTGGGGAAAATGCTGTTTGCCGGCGAGGAAATTCACAAACAAGTGCATGTGCTTTCAGGCGGCGAGAAAATGCGCTGCATGATTGCCAAAATGATGCTGCTCAATGCCAATACGCTTATCCTGGACACACCCACCAATCACCTCGACCTGGAAACCATTCAGGCCTTCAACAACAACCTGGTGAAATATCCGGGAAATATATTAATGGCCTCGCACGACCACGAATTCATTCAGACGGTCAGCAACCGCATTATTGAGCTCACTCCCAACGGAACCATCGACAAACTAATGGAATACGATGCCTATATTGCAGACGAAAAAATTCAGGAATTGCGTGAGAAAATGTACGAGAAAATAAAGGCATAGCATGTTGCAAATCGTTAAAAATCAATCGGATATTTTGAATAAATTGGGCATTGAGGCACTCAATCCCATGCAGCAGGCTGCCCGTGAAACCATTTTGTCAGGTGCTGAAACCGTATTGCTTTCGCCAACCGGAACCGGAAAAACACTTGCATTCCTGCTACCCCTTGTCGAGGAATTGGATGCCTCCATGCGCGAAGTTCAGGCCTTGATACTGGTTCCCTCACGCGAACTGGCCCTGCAGATTGAAGGGGTTGTGCGTCAAATGGGCACGGGTTTTAAAGCCAATGCGGTATATGGTGGCCGATCCGGCTATCAGGACAAAATCGACTTGAAACACCTGCCAGCCATCCTGATTGGCACGCCTGGACGCATCGCAGACCATTTACGGCGCAACAGTTTCTCAACGGAGAAAATAAGGATGCTGGTCCTGGACGAATTCGACAAATCGCTCGAAGTGGGCTTTGAAGCTGAAATGTCAGAAATCATGTCGCACCTGCACCACCTGAACAAAAAAATATTGACCTCTGCTTCCAACAAAGTGGAGATTCCGAAGTTTGTTGGGCTGAAAAATCCGGTACGGCTAAATTTTTCGGACAAGGGAAGTGCACAGCTTAGCCTGAAAATTGTTGTTTCGCCTGTCAAGGACAAATTAAAAAGCCTGCTGGCCACCCTGAAGCATTTGGGCGGGCAGCCTGGCATTGTTTTCTGCAATTTTAAAGATACCATCAGTTATGTCAGCGACTTTTTAACGGAAAACCATATCAGCCACGACTGCTTTTTTGGGGATATGGAGCAAAGGGATCGTGAGCTGGCGCTGATAAAATTCAGGAATGGAACACACCGCCTGCTGCTCGCAACCGATCTGGCGGCCAGGGGCATTGATGTTCCTGAGCTGCGGTTTATCATCCATTATCAGCTTCCACAAAAAAGCCACGAATTTATGCACCGCAATGGACGAACCGCTCGCATGAACGCCGATGGCACGGCCTATGTGCTGAAATGGAAAGACGAAACCCTCCCTGAGTATATACCCGAAACACCCGTCGAAAATCCGAAAAAGGCAGAACAGCTTTCTGCTTCAAACTGGAAGACCATTCAGATTTTGGGTGGCCGAAGGGATAAAATCTCAAAAGGCGATATTGCCGGACTGTTTATGAAGGTGGGCAAGCTCAAGAAAGATGAACTGGGCCTGATCGAAATACAACAGGAAATTTCGTACGTGGCGGTTCCTGCGGCCAAAGCACACCTGCTAACTCAAAGCCTGAACAACAGCAAGCTCAAAGGAAAAAAGCTCAGGCTGGGGGTGGTTTAGGTTGGGGTGTCATTGAATGGCCATTTTATCCGGAATGTCCCTTTTTATAAAAAATAAAAGCCTCTCTTATTTGATTAACCATTACTACTACAGGCTTGTTTATCAAGTTATTGAGATGTATTTACTCAAAATAAACACGAACAAAACAAACAAACTTAACAGCCCGATTGCTGAAGTTGCTATTCCGGTTTTGCGGTCGTAAAGCCAACCACTCATGCCTAAAGCTGAAATTATGGCCAATAAGCCTAAAATCAAAAGCCTGACAAGCATTTGGTGATGAGATTGTAAATCGTGCCCTCTGTTGAAATCCATGAGGGACCAACCTAAAGCTGACAATAAAAAGCCCATAGAGGCAATCATCAGCATGATTACGAGCCAGAATTTGATTTTCTTTTGGCTGCCTGTTGTCAACAAAGCGCTCAAAAAAGTAAACGAAAAGCCCCCCAAAACAGAACTTATCAAAGCAAGTTGCCTGATGCTATCTTCCATTTTCTGATGTCTTTAAATTTTCGATCATTGTACTAATCCTCTTCAACATTAAACCATTAACTTAGAGTTTAATAAATTGCTTTTAAGCTTTCACTATCATGTCCTGTTTAGCTTTTGTTAGTCAATCGCAACCGGTGGGGACTGGTATTGGGAACCCTGCGAATGATTCCACGTGCTTCAAGATCGAGTTTTACGGTTACGATATACCAGCCTACACTGCCATCAAAGCTGTCTGACAGTCTGGCAAAGGCAAGCTCCGTAAGGGCTTTGAAGCTGATTTCATTGTGTTCGATCAGGGTTTCAACAATGAAATTCCTGATCACATCATACCTCCTCTTCAGGATGTTCACCCCCGTTTTTCCCTGGGGATGAAGGGTTAGGATTTTTTCTTCGTTCATATAGGATTGTTATTTAATTCCGATTGGGTTTGCAAGTTTAAATATTGATAAAACCACCGCAATGATAAAAAAAAATGCCTTCGAAATGTCTTTTGCTTCGATTTCTATTAAAAATTGATCCCACAAAATGGCGAACATACTTTAAAAAAAATGCTGCTGGCACAATTTTAAACTAAGAACTTAGTTATATTTGTATGACTAAACTAAACCGATGAAAAAGAAGCACATATTGTTAGTTATCAGTATTTTAGTGGTTTTCGTCCTATCGGTTGGCGCCCAGGAATCAGAATCCTCCAAAGCTTTCAGGGCACGCAATGATTCGCTGATAAGAGCATGGAAAAAGGAACACGAAGAACAGGCCCGGATGCGGCGGACAGTATTTCTGACCCTTATAGATACCATCGCATCCGATAGCCTGACGGTACTCAGTGCCCGCAATATGGAGCTGCAAACCCTGCCCGATTTGTCGCGTTTTAAGCGGCTCAAACAAATACGCCTCGAAGGGCATGCATTGGGCAAGCTTCCAAAATCAACTTTCAGGGCCGACAGCCTGACACATATTATTTTAGACCGTAGTGAACTGGAAAAAATACATTTCCCGGTCAACCGAAAAGTCAAAGTACTGTCGTTACAACAAAACCAATTGAAACGTGTGCCACGCAGTATCCGAAAATTGAAAAACCTGCAATCGCTCAACCTCGAAAATAACAGTATCAAACGCATCCCCCGTTTTCTTAAACGGATGGACAGCCTGAAAGATATTAACCTCAACCACAACAATATCCAATTAAACAAAAGGGCTATCAGGCGCCTGGCACACATTGAGGCGGTGTCGCTGGGCGGCAATAAAATCAATGTGCTTCCAGAAAACACAGGTAAGATGCAGGGGCTTAAAACCCTCAACCTGGGCAAAAATCAGTTACATGAACTACCGCCTTCATTTGCCGAACTTAAAGGACTCGAACAACTGATATTTTATGAAAATAATTTTTCGGTATTTCCGGCAGAGGTACTCGAACTTCCTAACCTTAAACATATTGACTTTTACTATAACCAACTTTCAAGTTTGCCGGAAGCCCTTGGTGAGTTGTCAGGGCTTGAACAATTGTTCTTGTCGTTTAATCAGATTCAAGCATTGCCCAACAGCCTGCAAAAGCTCGAAAACCTGACCTATCTTTATGTGCACAACAACCGGCTTGTAGTGGTTCCAAACTGGATAGGACAACACCAAAAACTGCAACGCCTGGGGTTTAGCAATAACCAGATTATCAACCTTCCCGATTTTTCAGCTATGCAGGCACTCACCGACCTGGATTTACAGGATAACATGATAGAAAAATTCCCCTGGGAGTTGCTCGAAAAAGAAGGCATGCAATTGCTGCTGCTGAAAAACAATGAATTTATGCTCGGGAAAGACCAAAAAGAAATGTTAACAAAAACGATTGAGCAGTTGAAAAAACGAGGTTTCGTAGTCGTTTTATAAATTGGTTTACAGCTTTTTATTCCTGTTGGCTTGCTGTTTCATTTGGCTGCTCCATATTTTCGAGCCACGTGTTTCAAAGGTCAGGCAAATGGTTGTTCTCTGCAAGCTTCCGTTTCCGTCTTTTATCCGAAAGAAAAAACACCAACCCGATATAGGCAGCAGTTCCTCCATAAGCCAAAAGGTATGTTGACCAGGTTGCACCTGCAAAGATATCAGCATAATAGAAGAAAAAGGCCACAAGCAACAACAACATGAAAATGGGAGTTGCAAATCGAAGTGCAAACAATCGGATTTTATAATACCACCGCTTTTTTTTTGGAAAATGAGCCCAATGTTTTACCTTTGAGCCATTACCCATTAAATGAAGTGTTTAGCTTTCAACCTTGTCATAACACAACTGTTTTTGGTATTTCTCAAACTTATGTGCTATTGACTATTACCACATTATAATATTGGTATTCAAAGCACTACGTTTATTTTCAACCATAACGATTTACAATGTTTTATAATAATTACATTTGCAGCAATCACTATAAATCGTTCTATATGTCGAAAAAGTACCGTTTTGGATTGACGCTTGTTATTCTGGTGTTTTTGGTCCTGTTCGTTGAATTGATTCGAGATGTTTTGATTCGTGACGGCGACTTTATTGGATATGTACTGGTTGGTAATTTAACACTCCAAGGGCAAAATATTTACAAAGACCATTTGATAAATACCTGGCCTCCATTTTTTTCCATTGTAAGTGTCCCAATAGCCATTATTGATAATGTGAGCCATTATTTGTCCCGTTTTCTCTGGCTTTCGGCCAGCCTTTTTGCCATGTTTGCCGTCATTAATTATACGGCCAAAATGACAATAGAAAAAAAACTGACATTGTTCCAGATTCGTAGCGGGAAAACGATAACTAATGAAAAGATAAGCTTGGCGCACTATATTGTTGTAGTCCCCTTGCTACTAAGCCTGAGGTATATAATGGATAATATGAGCAATATCCAGATCAATATCCTGATCTTAGCGATGGCCATGGCTTCTTTGTATTTTTTTACCAAAAACAAAATTATATTGGCTTCTTTTATTCTTGCGTTCAGTATATCAATCAAAGTGATTACTGTTTTTCTGCTGCTTTATTTCTTGGTTAAACGGGAGTTTAAAATTGCGTCTTATACATTTCTGTTCTGCATTCTATTTGCGTTGGTACCATTTCTGGTATATGGCTTTGGCCAAACGCTCGATTATTACGACTTCTGGTATCACTCAAATATTGAGCCTTTTGCAAGTGTGGCGCATAAAAACCAGTCGTATTTCTCAATGATGCGCAGTTTCCTAACACATGAAAGCCCTGGAGTGAACCAGCCGCTAAACAAGGAGTTTTACATTAACATTGTGAACCTGCCAATAGAAAAGGTAAGGCTGATTTCGTATGCTATCCTGGCCATTGCAGCACTGCCAGTAATTTATTTGTTCAGAGAAAAACTAATAAACAGAAGCAGCCAAAAGTCATTTATTGAATACGCATTTATTTTGTGTATCATCCCGATTCTGTCACCTCTGGCTTGGAAGGCCTATTTTATTTTTCTTTTTCCCGCTTGGTTTGTGAGTTATTTATTTATATATCAATATAATAACAGTTTAAACAAAAGGAGCCTCAACTCAATAAAAATACTTTTTTTTGGGTCAATTGTACTCACGGTTTTTACAAGTAATCTTTTTGTGGGAGATTTATCCAGATGGTTCGAATTGTTTTCGAGCATCACCATAGGCACAATCCTGCTCTCTTTAAACCTGCTAGTGATTTACATCAACTATGATAAATTTAATAAAGCATTAAAGAGCTGATCTTACTAGATTTAAATGCACCATCGCTCAATTTAAGTGAAGTCATTTGTGATTTAGCCTGAAAAATTCATCTCGCATACCTGTCCCGTCCTTCGAGAGAAGCAAAGGCGCAAAGCTTTGAACAGGAATATAATAGATATCAAACAAGTTTAAACCAATAAAAAAAAATTCCCATAATTTTCAACTGAATTGCTTATTCTTTGCGACTTAGCGGCTTGGCAAGAAATTTTGTGAATTAAGCAGGTTCGATATCATTTTGTTTATTTCCTTACAAACATTTTCCTTTGAGTCGCATAGCAATACTTTTTCCTGACCGCTCAACAATATGATAACTTTGATCGAAGCGCATAAATCTGTCAAAAGGTTTAAAGAAAAAAAACCAAATCCGGCAAAAAGCAACTATGGGAAAAGGTTTATTCTATTCCGATAGCTTTTGCGTATCTTTGCGCGGTAGCCGGTTTTTCGTGTAATAATACATCTATAATTTGATGAATAACATTTAATTAGCATCATAATCAAGCTAGATTTTTTTCATTTCTTTTTAATTTTCAATCTTTTTTGACTTTCATCAAACATATAGTAAAAAAAAGATAAATTACTGGATATAAACCAAATAAACTATCATAAGTAGCCTATGAGCATTTCGGCTGAAGCATTATGAAAGAGAAAAGCATTGATAAACTGCAAAAAGTTATGCGGTCGCATTTGTGCAACCGTTGTGGGAGTTGTGTGGGCTTGTCGGAAGGAAAAATCGTTTTTGAAAACAAAACAGGTATTTATTTGCCCAAAGCGATTGCCCCCATTGATGATGAAATGGCAGAAACCTTGTGGCATGCCTGTCCGGGTGCCAAATTCAATTTTCCAGCTTACCGGGAGCAGTTCTACCCCGAAAGTCCTCATTTTCATGATTTTATCGGGTCTTATTTCCGTATTGGCATCGGCCATGCCATGCAACCCGATATCCGCAGAGCTGGCGCATCAGGTGGTATCATTTCGGCCATTTTGATCTGGCTGCTCCAAAAGAATCTTATTGATGGAGCAGTGGTATTGGGCATGTCGAAAACGGAGCCCTGGCTCACACAAGCCTTTATCGCAACCACCGAGGCTGAAATTATGGAAGCAGCCCAAAGCAAATACATCATCAGCTCCAACAACGACATACTGCCAGAAATTGCAGCTTTCAAAGGCATTCTGGCTTATGTTGGCCTGC
>JAGYLH010000125.1 GCA_018400955.1 Bacteroidales bacterium | reverse complement strand
TCTGGGGTCGCAATATGAACGCGTACCGATTTCTATATATATGTGATGCCGCTGGCATCAATTGTGCGGGAATGTGATCAAACATCCTTGCAAAAAATAGCCATAGATTCGTTTTGATTGCAAGATAGAAAACCTATCGAAAGAATGCAAACGAAGGCACGACTCCAGCGGAGTCGAATATCTATAGGAACGCACGAACAAAAGATGTTTTCGACTCCAGCGGAGTCGCACATTGTTAAGATAAATGATGTTTTGTTCGACCCCGCTGGGGTCGCAATACGAACGCGTACCGATTTCTATATATATGTGATGCCTCTGGCATCAATTGTGCGGGAATTTGATCAAACATCCTTGCAAAAATAGCCATAGATTCGTTTTGATTGCAAGATAGAAAACCTATCGAAAGAATGCAAACGAGGACACGACTCCAGCGGAGTCGAATATCTTTAGAAAAGCACGCACGAAAGATGTTTTTCGACTCCGGCGGAGTCGCACATTTTTAAGCTGAAGATGTTTTGTTCGACCCCTCTGGGGTCGTAATATGAACGCGTACCGATTTCTATATATATGTGATGCCGCTTGCATCAATTGTGCGGGAATGTGATCAAACATCCTTGCGAATAAATGTCAAATTTTCGTTTTGATTGAATATAAATCGAAAGAATGCAAACGAAGACACGACTCCAGCGGAGTCGAATATCTATAGGAACGCACGAACGAAAGATGTTTTTCGACTCCAGCGGAGTCGCACATTTTCAAGATGAATAATGTTTTATTCGACCCCGCTGGGGTCGTAATATGAACGCGTACCGATTTTTATAAACATGTGATGCCGCTGGCATCAATTGTGCGTGAATGTGATCGAATATCCTTGCGAATAAATGTCAAATTTTCGTTTTGATTGAATAAAAATCGAAAGAATGCAAACGAGGATACGACTCCAGCGGAGTCGAATATCTTTAGAAAAGCACGAACGAAAGAATGCAAACGAAGACACGACTCCAGCGGAGTCGAATATCTATAGGAACGCACGCACGAAAGATGTTTTTCGACTCCAGCGGAGTCGCACATTTTTAAGCTGAAGATGTTTTGTTCGACCCCGCTGGGGTCGTAATATGAACGCGTACCGATTTCTATATATATGATGCCGCTGGCATCAATTGTGCGGGAATGTGATCAAACCTGAAATATTCGTCACGCGGACCCGTCCCGTCCTTCGGGAGGCGCAAAGCTTTGAACAAAAATAAAATAGCTATTAAACAAAAATAAAAAAAGAAGAATATTTTATCATGATTTTCAGCTGAAATGCTTTTCTTTGCAACTTAGCTACTTGGCGAGAGGTTTTGAGAAATAAGCAGCATCGAAAACAGGGGGGAGAGAAGCTAATATTTCTTTGGTTTTTAATAAAAGGGGTTAAGATTATGTGGGAAATATTTCATAGGATTAGGTTTATGATTCTTGCTTTATCTTTGCCAATATCTGGAAATACATGCTTTAAACAGTGCTGTTTTTTTAAGGTCGGTTGTTTGCCAGGTGCGTTTGATTACGTTTGACGAGTACATTCTTATGACAGGAAGAAAATTTTACAATATTAGTTGCTATCTTTACAACAATAAAAGACAAAAAAATGGCCTGGAGTATTTTCAATAAAGGAACAAACGAATCTAATGAAGTAAGCCAAATGATCGCCAATGTTTGGTGGCTCAGGCATGAGCCGCATTGTGGTAAATTGGTAGTTTTCAATGCTACTGAGGGTGCCTTGGGTGACGTTGAGATTAAACTCTGCAACGAGGCAGAAAACTGCTGGTCGATACACCTTGGGAATATCGATTATGGGGTAGCGAGGGAAGTTCCTTTTGCCGACTTGCTTTTACAATCGGGCAATGCTTTTCAGGGAACACTAACCGAGGTAACGGTGAGGTCTTTTGATAATTTTCAGCACTTCAAGGCCAAAGGTAATCGTTTCATGTCTAATCATTCTGAGGAAGAATAAATGAATAACTTGATAGGAAACCGATTTTTAAGGTTATATGCAGCTGGGGTGTATTGCCAGATATTCACGCAAGATAAATGCGTTATAAAAAACGTTATATAAGTTATACTGTATAGGAGACTGAAGGGTCTGTTGTTGGTAGGGTAAATATATTTTTCGATAGCTTTGAAAAGCCGGACCGTTAAAACCTATAAATACTTCGTGTTTTTATGCCCAAAGTAAAATGCCATGACAAATTCCATTATTTTACCTAATTTACCTAGGTACCAGAAATTGCACATATTGGCCAATTCCACGGCCTATTACCTCTTGTCGTGGATAGTGGTCGTTTACACCAACAATCTATTCAGTGTGTTCTTAATAAGAATGCGAGGTTTCCGGTCCAGTTTTGAGTATTTTGGCATTACTGTAAGAGATTGGAACTGGTTGATGAAAGACATGGGGATTATATACATTCTAACAGCTGTTTTTCCATTGCTGCTGGCTTTAATGTTTAACACCCTTTATCGCTTAAAGATATTATTTTTCAAGAAAATCCGTCTTTTTTATCTTTGGGGTTTTATCATGTCGATGGTGTGGTTTTTCGGTAATTTGATTGTTGGCGGATTTTTTAACTTCGGCTATGCGCCATTAATTCGCATGATACATCCAATGGCTGGTCCGGCGATAGGTGTTTTTGCTATGGTGGGCCTGATGCTTCTTGGAAATGTATCCCAGTTTAAAGTTATGGTCTCATCAGCCAAATATTATAAATACCTGGACAACGAACTTTATCCACTCTTTATTAACTACCAGATACTTTTTCCTTCCATATTGGGCATGTTTTTTATTTTTATTTTTAAAGTTCCACAGCATGACTATTACAATTATTTGGATTTCATGGTATTGGGTTCGATTTTACTTTTTGTTGCCGGCCTGTACGCCGATGTTATGTTTTTACCCTCACAGCGGTATAATTATGCTCCCAACGAAGTTTTGTTGTTTAAAAAGATCGTTATAGCAGCCATTGTTCTCTTGTTTGCGGCCCGGCTTGTTTTTTTGATCTTGAAATATATTTGACTACCCACTGATTCATGAAGAATTGGTAAATAAGTAACCATCGCCATGAAAATAAATCACATCTTTGACCTATAATTTTTGCTAATCATGAAAAGTAAAATTTTGCCGTTTCTATTTAAAAAACACATGCTGTTGCTGCTGCTTGCCTTTTTTATTACTACAGGCTATTCACAGACAGCAAGTGTGGGTTTGCAACAACTGCATGCCTGCCCCGGAGATGCTGTTATGACCACTATTTATGCCGAGCATTTATATGATATCAGTGCGATCTCGTTATATGTAGGTTACGATACCAATGTGCTGGAATACACAGGCCACAGCAATGTTCACCCCCAGTTTTCCGGTATGATTACAAACGCTATGGTTTTGCCTGCCACGCAGGTAGGAATTATTTGGAGCAACATCTCAGGCGGCACACTGGTTAGTGGTAATTTAATAGAGTTGAATTTCATTTATAAAGGGGGTAGTTGTCCGCTCACTTTCAATCCGGGGGGAGAAATCATGACAGTTGATTTTGTTACCATTGATTTTGACACCGTCAATGGATCAGCAGCTGCTTTTCCGCCTTACATCCTGAACGAGCCCCAGAACACCACGGTTATGGAGACGGGCAATGCTCAGTTTTCGATAGAAGCACAGCAAGCCGATACCTATCAATGGCAGGCAAACATTAGCAATGGTTGGTTTGATCTGGAAAATAACGACACCTATCAAAATGTTAACAGTTCAATGCTTTCGATCAGCAATGTAAGCCTGGATATGGACAATAACTGGTATCGATGTTTTCTTACTGCTGATGCAGGTTGCGAGATTTATTCGGATTCTGCCAGGCTGAATATACTGCCCTTGCTTTCGGTACAGCTCAGCCTGCCTGAACTGCTTTCCTGTTATGATGAACCCCTTGCGGTTCCAATCGAGGCTATCGGCATGATAAACATGACCGGGTTTGAGATGCATATTGCCTATGATCCTGAAGTGGCCTCATTTAACGGACTCGACAATGTAAACCCGCTCATTCAGGATATTACCTACACAATTCAGAGCAGTCCTGTGCATCATGTATCAATCAGCTGGGCATCAGCGGCACCCGTCAGCCTGACTGACGGCATGGTATTTGAAATGCTTATGCAATATGCTACAGGTACGACAAGCCTGGCATTTTTGTCAAGCTCTCAGGTGCTGGGTGAGGGCGGCCTGAGCTACGATTTGTTTTTTCAAAACGGAGAAATCGGGCCCTATCCCCATCCAAATATCAACACGCAGCCAGTTTCACAAACTGTTTATGAAGGGGGTACAGCGGTTTTTAGCTTGCAAGCCCAGCAAGCCAATGCCTACCAGTGGTATGCCTTCAATAATGGAAACTGGGACGAGCTGACTGACGGAAACCAATACATTGGGACAAACACCCCTGATTTGACGGTGTATGAAGCAACACCCGAATTGAACCAAAAACAATATAAATGTTTTGTAACCGGATCGTTTTGCGGACTCTTTAGTGAGGAGGCCTTTCTTACGGTGCTGCCTGTCCCCGAGGCAAGCCTGAGCCTGCCTGACACCTTATCCTGCCCGGAATCTGTTATTAGTCTTCCCCTTCAGGCCGCAGGCCTGGATGACATCACTGCATTTGAGCTTTCTATATCCTTTGATCCCGCCGTTTCATCATTTGTGCAACTGGCTGACCTACATCCGGATATTTCTTCTTGTACAGCCATTGTTTACGCTGAGCCGGAGTTTCATGTAAGGATTAGCTGGGCAGGAGCACAAGCTGTTGATTTGCCTGATGGCGCTTTTATGAGCCTGGTTTTTGATTACGATGAGGGCAACAGCCCTTTTACATTTTTAGCCGACAGTTATGTGCTCAATTCAGATCAGGTTGCTTATGAAATCACTGTAAACGACGGAGTGATCAATACCCATGAATATCCGGTGATCACCATGCAGCCGCAAAATAGAGTAGTTTCAACAGGAGGTACAGCACAATTTCAGGTGGGAGCTGCGAACACCACAAACTATCAATGGCAAGTAAGCCAAGACAACGGCGATACTTGGCAAAACCTGAACGATGCCTTACCTTACTCCGGAGTTCAAACAGCTGTATTAACAATTAGTCCCGCTGATATGGGATTGGATCAAAACCAATACAAATGTATCGTTTCAGGTGAATACTGTGTGGAGGAAACTACAAGTGCTACCTTAACAGTTTTACCTGAGATGAGTGCTTTTTTAATGCTGCCTGATACAGCATCCTGTTTGAATGAGGAGATAAGTATTCCGTTGTATGGTGCAGGTATGCAGCAGGTTCTGTCGTTCGAAATAGTTCTGGCATTTGATGGGGAAGTTGTTGAGTTTATCGAAATCATTGATATTCACCCATTGCTTACAGGTCTTGAAATCAACTTGGAAACTTCACCAGAGACCCAGCTTTTGTTGAGTTGGGAGGGCAGCGAGGCTATCTCTCTGCCCGATACCGAAATATTCAAGCTGCGTTTCGTTTACTCGGAAGGAACAACCCAGTTGGCTTTTATGGACCAAACCATAATCCTGAATGAGGCCTTAAGCCCTTTTGTGCTCACTACCCTTGACGGGCAGATCAGTGCGCATGAGTATCCCGAAATTGTTTCACAACCGCAAAACCAGATTACCTATATCGGTACTTCAACCCAATTTAACGTTCAGGCAAATAATGCACAGACCTATCAGTGGTTTGTAAGTGAAAACATGGGCACTAGCTGGGAAGCACTTGAAGATGATTCCGTCTTCAGCGGATCACAGTCCTCAACCCTAACCATCCTCAATGTGAATCTTAGCATGGATCAGCAGTTGTATCGCTGTTATGTGAGTGCTGAATATTGTGGCGCATATACCAATGCTGCGAGCTTAACCGTATTGCCTGAAATCTATGCCGAATTGATCATTGATGATACATCAACCTGTTTGGATGAGCCTGTAAATATCGCCTTGCAGGGTTTCGGCTTATTTGATGTTTCTGAATTTGGTTTCTACATTGCCTATGATCCAGCAGTGGCTGAATTTTTAGAGATTGTTAATCCTCATCCACTCATTGAAAACCTGGAGGTGGTTATTCAAGGAGCACCTAACCCGCAAATCAGCGTTTCATGGTCTGGTGTGGCATCTGTCAACTTGCCGGATGGGGTTTTGTTCGAACTGCGATTTCATTATACTGAAGGTGAAATGGTACTGGACCTGCTCGAAGAAAGTTATGCTTTTAGTGAGGATCTTTTAACCTACAATTTCATGCTTATCAGTGGATTGTTATCAACCTACCCATACCCCAATATCGTCACTCAGCCGCAGGATGTGCATGTTGAACCAGGTGACATGGCGGTTTTCAATATCAATGCTATTGATGTAGTAGGTTTTCAGTGGTTCGAAAGTAGGGATAATGGCATTAGCTGGCTTGAGATTGTTGATGACAATACATATATGGGTAGTCAAACAGAAGTGCTTACAGTCGGTCCTGTGGAACTATCTTTTGATCAGTATCAATATAGATGCCTGCTGATTGGTACATATTGTGACTTAACTTCATTGACAGCGAAGCTAATTGTAGATACGCTTACTTATATACATGAAAATAATTTTTTTAATGGTATTAATCACTCTTTGTCCTCTGCTCAGTTTCGTGGACATGACTTGATTTTGGATTTTGCTGACTCTTTTACGGGAAGTATTCATTTTAGAATTTTTGACCTTACAGGTAGGCTGGTTCATCAAACTAAGCAGGTATTGCTTAACCAAAAGCGGGTCACCATTGAGATGGGACAAAGTATCCTATCTAAACAGATATATTTAGTTCAAGGAATAATCTTCGATTCAGATGGGAATCAGTATTCTATATCAGCAAAATTTCTTAATGGATATTAGCATGGCTTTTTAATTGGAAACTAATCAGTGAGTTGAAAAGCAATCATGATTAGGGTTATCTCAATCTTGTCTATCCTTTGTGTAGATTGTGCTTCTCTGCGCTTCCGCAGGTGCGGAATTGTGTAATAGCTGTTTCACAAAGAGCCACTAAGAAGACACTGAGCCTGCCTGACGGCGAGGCAGGTTGCGCAAAGTAATGATGAAGGTTATTATACATCTTAGTGCTGATAAGCTACTTTAATTGTTTTTTTTGATAACATGATGCTATATCATTAACTCATACCTTAGAATCTGCTTACCGGCGCTTGCGGTAGCTGTCCTTACAGTACAATGACTTTAAAAAACGGTGTTGAGAGCACCATTCGAAAGGCACTGCCCGAAATAAAGTCCGTTGAGGCCATCAATATCTAAGGAGACTGCTATCAGCAGATTATCGCTCGCCAGTAAGGAATCCTGAGCTTAATTGATAAAATTTCTCAGGAGCTTCGGCATGCACCCAATGGGAGGTTTATTTCTGATAAAGCAAGCCTTATAGTAGGGCTTGCTGAAAAACTCAAAATAGACAATTCCGTTAAATATTATCGGTGCGCTGCACCTATAGGGATAACGATACTCTCTTTTTTTATAAAGATT
>JAGYLH010000124.1 GCA_018400955.1 Bacteroidales bacterium | reverse complement strand
AACTTCGAGGTGCTGCATGCTTTCGTGAAAACGCTGATCGTGTGCAGCTTTTACCTTGTCGTTTTCGGCAACATAAATATGCGCCACATTGTCCCAGTGGGCTTCCACCTCCTTGTCGGTGAAGTTGTTGCGGTGGTTTGTGTGTTGATATTTTTGGTGGTTCATGATAAATACGGGCTTGTTTGGAAAGTTTTTACCTCTTCGTCCTGTTCAGCATCGAAATCTGATCGGCCAGCAGGCCGAAGAAAAAGATAAACATCCCCATAATCACCAGCAGGCTGGCAGTGTTGGGAAACCGACCTGCCAAAAAATAACCGGCTACGCCCCAGGCCGTCCCCATAAAAAAGATCAGCGCACTGGCCGGGAAAAATATTTTTAATGGATTAAATATCATGATGATGCGCAGTAAAAGCAGCAGTGTTTTAGAGCCGTCTTTCAAAAATTTGACATTGCTGCTGCGGCCCACACGTTCCTCCACCACAATGGGAAAGGTGCCAATGGTATATCCTTCCTTGAGGAAAGCCAGCGTGGAGGTGGTTGAAAACGAAAAGCCGTTGGGCATGATGTGCAGCATTTCGGAAATCAATGCGCGGTCGAAACCCCGGAAACCTGAATTGTAATCGGGCAGCTTTTGTTCCACCAAATGCTCACCTACCATGCGGATGATGCGCTTGCCACCCTGCCTGTTTTTCACCTGAAACGAATCAGCCGTGCGTTCGCCAATCACCATATCATAGGCATTCAGCATGCCGATAAGCGTATCCAGATATTTGGGATCGTGCTGCCCGTCGCTGTCGAGAATCACCACTTTTTCGCCTTTGGCTTTGCGGATGCCGGTTTTGAGGGCTGCCCCGTAGCCTTTGTTCACATTGTGACGCAGACAGGTAACGGGGTACTCGCTCACAATTTGATAGGTTTTGTCGGTGGAACCGTCGTCCACATAAATCACTTCGTATTTTTCGTGAAACTTCATTTCCACAATGCGTTCAAGGCCATGGCGGATGCCTTCTTCTTCGTTGTAGGCGGGGATAACAATGCTGAGGGGTGGTCGTTGCACTTTTGCTGGGGTTTATGTAAGGCACAAAGGTAAATAATCTAACCAAAAGCTTTGTTGCAAATTACCTTCCCGTGCATAGGATTACTTACTTTTGCAACCTAAAGGTAAAAAACATGCAATTGTCCGGCCTTTTGCCAAAATCGATTTCAGCATGGCTGGTGATGCTGCTCGCATTGCTATTGGGTGTATTAAAATTCACCCATTTACAAGATAACATCCTCAGTTATGACTATTTTGGGCTGTATTTATATCTGCCGGCTACCTTTATTTATAACGATCCGGCCATCAGCGACCTGAGTTGGCTGCAGCAAATCAATGCGCAGTACCATAACACCCCCATGTTTTATCAATTGTGGGCTGTTGATGGATACAACATCATCCGTTTTTATTCAGGCATGGCCATCTTGCTTTCACCTTTCTTTTTTCTGGGCCATGCTGCTGCCATGCTTACCCAATGGCCGGCAGATGGCTTTTCGGTTCCCTATCAGCTGGCCATGACTTTTGCTGCCTGGTTTTATGTTGTTGTAGGCCTGATTTTTATACGCAAGGTATTGTTAAAGTTCTTTCAGGAAAAAGTTGTTGCAATCAGTCTTGTTGCTTTATACCTTGGCAACAATTTGTTTTTCTGGACCACTTTTGATGCCGGCGCGCCCCACACCATTTTGTTTACCCTGTATGCCATTTTGTTGTGGCTGACCATTCGCTGGCACGAAAGCCCGAAAGCTTCCCATGCTGCCGGCATTGGCCTGGTATTGGGTTTGATCATCGTTTCGCGCCCCAGCGAAATTATAGCCATTTTCATACCCTTGCTGTGGAATATTTATAGTTGGGAATCACTGCTGGCTAAATTTAAACTGATTTTAAGACACTTCCCACACCTCATCCTGTTAGGCGGTTTCACCGTTTTGGCCGGACTGCCGCAAATACTTTACTATAAATACTTTACCGGATATATTTATTATTCCACCTACAACGATCCCCAATCGGTTATGGATTGGGGCAATCCGCAGTTTATGCGGGCTTTGTTCAGCTACCGCAAAGGATGGCTGGTGTATGCTCCCATGATGATTTTCAGTATTGCCGGATTGGGCTTGTTGGTGCGCAAACAAAAACAGGCGGTCCTGCCATTGGTCATCTTCTTTTTGCTAAACCTCTATTTTATTTCCGCTTTTACCAGCCTGATTAGCTATGGGTGGCGCGCATTTATTCAAAGCTATGCTTTGCTGGCTATTCCTCTTGCTGCTGTAGTTGATTTTATTTTTCGAAGGCATAAAATATGGAAATGGCTGGCTGCATTGCTTCTGGCCGCTTTTTTTGTCATCAGTGTTTTTCAATCGTGGCAACTGATGGTGGGTATTATACACGGAAGCCGTATGACCAAGGACTATTATTGGCAAGTCTTTATGAAAAGCAGCAGCACTGAAAACGATCAAAAACTGCTGCGTATCGATCCGTATGCGGATGAACCGGATTTCAGGATTAAGGATTCGGCAAACTATACGAGCTATTCATTGATCAAGCATGATTATAATGTTAAGAGTGATGAATTCAGTAATCTGCAGCAAATTCACCCCAACGATTCCACAAAGTTTGTGCTGCAATTGAACAAGAAAACACCCTATTCCAAAGCCGTTAAAGTTCCCTATAGGGAAATAACTGACAAAAACCATTTCTGGGCCCGCATCAGCTATTCAGTATATGCTGAAGATGCCATTGCACCCAATGAATTAAAAGTAGTGGCTACCTTTACCTATCAGGGGAAAAAGCAGAAGTTTATAGGGCAACCTTACAAATACAGGGCATTGCCAGCCATCAGGGATGTTTTTACTCCCAGGCAGTGGCATCACTATTCCATTGATTATTTGTCGCCTGAAGTAACCGGCCCTGATGACCGCTTCGAAACTTACTTATGGAACCTTTCGGATAAGAATATTTTGATTGGCCATTTTGAAGTGAAAATATTCGAACCCATTCACTAATCTAATTGCTTTCCGTAAGTTTGCACCTCAATTTTAAGGCATTGAACAACAAACCCCAACTCAGTATTATTGTACCGGCTTATAACGAAGCCAGGCTTATTGTTGATGTATTGTCAAATGTGATCAAAAACCTGAACGACAATGACATTGATGCAGAAATTATTGTTGTTGATGATGCTTCTGCCGATGCAACAGCAGATATTGTAACACGATACATTCAGGAAAATCAGGCGCAAAATATTCAACTAATATCCTACAAAATCAACCGTGGCAAAGGCTACGCCATACGACAGGGCATTGCGGCGGCCAAAGGCGAATTTCTGCTTATTCAGGATGCCGACCATGAGTACGACCCGCGCGACTATCCCCCTTTGCTGGCCCCGCTGCTTGAAGACAAAGCCGATGTGGTGTATGGTTCGCGTTTTATAGGTGGCAACCCGCACCGGATTTTGTTTTTCTGGCATTCCATCGGCAACAAATTCCTGACAATGATTTCCAATGCCTTTACCAACCTCAACCTGACGGATATGGAAACGGGCTATAAGGTGTTCCGCACGGCTATTATCCAGCAAATTAAACTGAAGGAAAACCGTTTTGGTATTGAACCCGAAATGACGGCCAAAATTTCGCGGATACCCGGTATTCGTATCTATGAGGTAGGCATTTCCTATTATGGCCGCACCTATGATGAGGGTAAAAAGATAAACTGGAAAGACGGCTTCAGGGCCATTTGGTGCGTGCTGAAATATAATTTGTGGGCGAGGTAAATCAGAACTGTAGAAATGAAAAAAGATAATTTTTGGCTAATCAGTGTTTTGAAGAACAATCATGATAATGGTTATCATCAATCTTGTTTAGCCTTTGTGTATCTTTGTGTTTCTCTGCGTAACTTTGTGTAATAGCTGTTTCACAAAGATCCACAAAGAAGACACTGAGTGACACAAAGTAATGTTGAAGAATATTTTACATTTTAGCACTGAATATACGATGCTTTTTTTTAAATGAATTTATTAACACCCAATAAATCAAACTGTGCCAACGAATTGTGGTTCAACAATGATAAGATGTATGTTTTGCTGGATGATGGCCGGGAGTTGGCAGTCCCGGTTGATTGGTTTCCTGAGTTAAGGGACGCTACTGATGAACAGCGAAAAAGCTATCGTTTTATTGGCGGTGGTGAAGGTATTCATTGGGAGTTGCTTGATTTGGATATCCTCGTTGAAGGCCTGTTGTGAGGCTATACAACTTTGGTACCATATGGTGTGTGCTGAAATATAATTTGTGGGCGAGGTAACCGGCTATCACCGACCAACCAAAACCAAAACATGAAAGTATTCAACAGAAAGTTTCGTTTTGGAATACTGCAGGAGCTCCTGATACTGTTTCTGTTTTTGCTGTTGCTGAACAATTTATTGGGGCGCCGATCACCTATGGTGGTAGCAGATGGCAAAGGCTATTATGATTATTTGCCAGCCTTGTTTATTTACAACGACCTCAACTTTAATTATACCGATACCCTGGTCACACAATTCTACGACCACAAGGCTTATAACAGTGGCATTAACCTGCTTGTGAACGGCCAAAAAATCAATAAGTATTTTGTAGGGACAGCTGTGGCACAGCTTCCTTTTTTCCTGATGGCCCATGCTATGGCACTAAACCACCCGCAACATATAGCAGATGGCTATTCGCCCATTTACCAGGATTTTGTGGGATATGCAGCCTTTTTTTACCTGGTGATGGGATTGCTTTTTATCCGCAAATTGCTCAGGCTAAAGGGGCTGTCGGGCCATTGGATTTTTGCATTGCAGTTGGTGGTGCTCTTTGCCAGCTCATTGATGCAATACGCCTATGCCGATGCTTCGTTCAGTCATTTTATTCCTTCTTTTTCGTAACATTTTTGTGTACTGCATCAGCCAGTACGCACAATACCCACAGCCTAAATACCTTTACCGGGCAGCCATTGCCTTTGGTTTGATAGTGTTAATAAGGCCGCTAATGGTTTGCTGCTGCTTTTGTGCCCTTCCTTTTTGGGGATTACAGTCATTTTATAAAACGATGCAGGGACTTGTTCACACAACAGGCAAGAACACTATTATTTTCAATACTTATTGCGCTACTTGTCGCAGCCCTGCAGCCTGTGATCTGGTATATCAAACCGGATTGTTTTATGTGAAGCCCTATCAGCAAGAAGTTTCATCCTAAGCCAGCCCAATATCCTGAAGTTTCTGTTCAGCTACCAAAAGGGATTTTTCGTTTATGCGCCAGCCTTTTTGGTTTGCTTGTTGCCGGAACCATCCGTTTTGTGCATAAACGTGCTACTGGAAGCTTCTCAGTTTTATGGTGCTTTATTCGGACTGGTTTATGTTTTGTCGAGCTGGTGGGTGTGGTTTTATGGAGGCAGCTATGGCACCCGAGTAATGGTGGATTACTATGCCCTTTTTCTGGTTTTTGCAGCACCGGCCTTTCAGCTAAAATCAAACCGGCTTAAATGGGTGCTGGCCTTGCTGTTGTTACTTTTTCCTACTATATAACATCACACAAACATTTCAATACCAAGCCTATATCTTGCACATGGATGACATGAACAAAAGCCGATACTGGCAGGTATTTTGAAAACACCCCAAATACCGCGGCTTGCATTACCAACCGGCCATACATTTTGATGATACCAAATTGATTTTTGAGAAACAATTGCAGCTTAAACAGCACGGTTTATGGAACAACGGGATTAATCATCTGGACAGCATCTATATCGGACAAGTGGATAAAGAATCATCTATGGTGGTTGTTTTGGAAATGGAAGTGCACTATCGCAAAGGAATTGATCAATTGCGGCTGGTGGTAGAGGACAACCAAGGCAGGCAGCTCTATAACCATGCCCAATATATTTTCAGGGGTAATGGCCGCTCAAACTTCAAAGGATTCACCCAGCTTAATTACATGCTGGATGCTGGCTTGCTACACAACAATACACTGGTAGTTGAATGTTTTCGAAATGAACCCGATACCCACTACAAGACGATGATCTTAAAAGTTTACCAGAATTATTAACTGATGTTTCGCACAAGCTGTAAACAATCATGTTTCAAATTAACACGGTGTATATTAAGTTTTTAGTGTTGATGTAATTTGGAATTTTTGGTTGTACTATGTTTTAGCCCCCCAACCCCCCGACGGGGGGCATTTTTACAACCACGATTTGTATTTTTTTTGCCACGTCCTGAAAAAAGTTGACAGTTTTTCGACTTGTAAAACTTACCATCGACTCATAGCCCCCCATCGGGGGGTTGGGGGGCTATAAACTACGCTTCGCGCTCCAAAATAATTATACATCAACCTTTTAATCAATGGATTAAAGAAAAAAATATGAAATGTAAAAACTTAAACAGCAGTTAATCAATAGTTTAAATAAAATAACCTTATATTTCTTCCCTCACTGCCACAATCTTAGCAAATATGCGAAACATCAGTTATAGATTCAATAAATTATATAACAGCCGTTTACAAACTTTATTGCTTTTCGTTGTCGTAAATCCACAAGGCATCACGCAGCAGTGCCTCTTCATAGGGTATATTGAGTTCAGAAGCTTTCCTGCGCAGGCCTTCAGCACTTGCAGGATCAATGTTTAGATTGTTTCGAATGTCATCAATCAGTTGCAAACCTTTAAACCGGTATAGTCCCACATGACCGTTATAGCTTGTGTGAACGGGTTCGTAGTCGCGCATAACAATGGCTTTCACCTTGTCGTCGTCCGGTTTTTTCAGGAATTCATCATGTCCGGTAACCACCACATATTCAGCAATAATAGTTGTCAGGCTTTGTGGCGGGGAAACCGGCCCTAAAAAATGATGCGCGGAACGGGCACCCACAAACAAAGAGGGAAGCTCCTGCTTTTTCCAATTGATCGTGAACAAGCGTGAGTAGGACTGGCTGTAGACCTCTGCCAAGGGGGTATTGCTGCCCAAATAGTGCCTGAAATGATAGCGCATCCAGTTGGGGCTGTAGTTGGCTGTTAAAACCAGTGTGTTATCAGGCAGGAGATTTTCCACACTTTTTATCTCATCTATATAAACATGAAATTGCTGCAATTGGTCTGTATGGGTGATCTTTTGTTTGACCCCAAAAACCAGGACAGCAACCACAGCCATCCAAACAACCGACTTGGGATAGGGCTGTATGACGATCCAAAGCAGCAGGAAGTAAAACAACAAAATGGCAATTCTGATCGACACACTCCCAGCGGCGTTTAAATTACTTGGCGACAAAAAGTAAACCAAAATAAAGAGCAATGCCACAAGCAACCAAAAATCCGTAGGCTTTAAAAAATGCCCTGAAAAGACTGTATTCATTGACTTTTTGGCTGTATGCCACTCTTTTAACCGCCATAACAGTCCTATTATGACAAGGGCAGCCAAAGCCCAAAATACCAAACCCGTTACGGGTAACTCAAGCCGTTGGCTGTATCCTACCAGCATGCGCATTTCTGCCAGGTAATTCCATTTATCCAATAAACCACCACCGCTTCCTTCAGCTGCAGGATACTTCATAATTACCTGCACATAAAAAAAGGCAAGTGCCAAGGCAGGCAAAGCCATCGAAAATGCCAAAAAGGCCC
>JAGYLH010000123.1 GCA_018400955.1 Bacteroidales bacterium | reverse complement strand
CCCTGCATATCTAATTCAACAATCCATACATCAGCCCATACCCCGTCGGGGTGACATTCTACCAAACCGCCATGCCACTGGGCTGCGCCTATCATCATGATATTGCCAGCACTGTTGATCATCAATGAAATGCAATTATCCAACCCGTTGTTGCCCAAAGTTTTCTCCCACTCAATATTACCTAAGGAGTCGCATTTTGCCATCCAGCAATCGCCTATTCCATAAAAGTGGGTAACATCGCCGCCTCCGATGCCAATGCGGTCAATCATCACAAAGCCTCCATCGGGGGTTAGTATCATATCCCTGGCATCATCAATACCAATACAACCATAAGTTTTCTCCCAAATAATGTCACCTTCAATATTAAGCTTAAGCACCCAAATATCGGAATAGCCGTGATTGCCCGACTGAACATCACCATCAGTTGACCAGGTAAGGCCAAAAACAAAAAACTCCGTATCGTTTATCCTGACGATCTTTTTTGGAAAGTCCGATTCCGAACCTCCATAACATTTTTCCCAAATGATGTTGTAAAGGCTATCTGTTCTCACTACCCATATATCAGTGCCCCCATGATAATTTGTTACATTCTCACCTGAAGTTACATTAATAGCAAAGACATACCCATCATTAATGGCTTGAGCTTGTACATACCAGTTGTTACCGGAATCTCCGTAACATTGTTGCCAAACTATTTCCGGAATTTGTGCGGTGGCTTTAAACGTGAATAAAATTAATAAGACGGTTAAAATGTTTTTCATCATAATATTGTAAAAAAGCGAACCATCCCCCGTAAAACAGGGAATGGTTCGTAAAAGGTTATTAATTTATGATCAATTTACCGTTTTTGCTCATTGCGCCGGCTTTGAGTGTGTACAAATATACGCCTTTCTTCATGTCACGTATGTCCCACACCTGCTGGCCTTGTTTTGTTGTAATCACGAAAGAAGTGATGGCCCTGCCATGAACATCCGTAATCTGTAAAACCGCCTCATTTACATGAACCGGAAGGGTATAGTTGAATGCTACCCATGTGCTGGCAGGGTTGGGCACGGCCTGGATGGATAAGCCGTTGTCAACATCACTTCCCGGCATCAAAGCCGTGCTTTTCCATGCTGCAGGATCGTCCACAGGCAGGCAGTTGCAGAAATGATAACCATATGCATATTCGAGTATCCCCCGGGCCATGAGTGCAGCCTTTCCGTTTGTGTTTTCGGCAAAGTCAACCAATATGGCTACTTCGAGGCTGTCTAATTCAAAAATGGAACGGTTCTGCTGCTGCCATGCCATCTGCATTTCCATCATGCTTTTGTAGTCGTTGTAATCGGCAAGCGCATTTCCTTCAAGATAACGGGTGGCAGGTATCAGGTTGAGCATGGCTTGCGCTGCAGTGTAGTTCTCTTCGGCAAGGTAGGCCGCAACGATCTGCCTATCGGCATTCAGGTTATCCAGGTTGTTGAGCCAGGTTCGCTGGTAGTCATAATCGCTTACCGTATCGTTGAGGCAACTGCGTATGAGCATATCGGCAGCCTGCGTTTTGCCGGCAAAGTACCTGGCCATATCCTGCTGCAGGATGGTTTTGTAGGTGACGCCGCCTGCCAGTTGCCTGAGGATGGAGATCATATATGCCGGCAGGGGCTGGTCTTTGTTTTCGAGATGGCTGATCAACTCCTCTTTACGAAGTTCATCGGGATTGGCTGACAATATTTCAAACAAAATGCTTTCGGGCAACACATCGGTTTTGTCGGCAGCCGCTATCAATACTTCCTGTGATAAATGAGGCGATTTGCCCAACAGTTCAGCCCTCAGCGCCCACATGTCCGAAGGCCAGGCCGTTTCTACTTCGGTTTTCAGGGCCGGGGTATTGCCGCCATCTTTCAGGTTGTCGAAAAGGGCTTTCACATTGTTGAAATCCGACAGGTTATTGGCAAATGCCAGTTCGGCCTCTTGTTTTTCATCCTCTGTCAGCACAACATCCCTTGTTGACCCACCGCTGCCGCCACCATAGTTCGAGGGGCAGGAGTTGGCGCCTGCATTGGGGATTGGCATTACATAATAGTCTGTATAATACACGGGCGGATTGGTATTATAGCAGTAGTTAATTACCTGGATGCCGGTGTTTTTGAAATGCCCATCGGGTAATTCTACCCCGGTAGAGAAGATGTTACCGGCCTCTCTGCTCATTGATCCCATGTAGCCCCTGATCCGAGGATTATCACCCCCTGTCACAATAAAATCCCTGTTGTTTCCGGTGTTAATATTGCACTGGTATTCGAGGCCAAATTGATCATCAGAACTATATCTATTGTCCCCTTCCGCAAAATTGCCGTAGCTTAATCCATTGAAGGTGTTCCTGTATATGATATCATGAAATGATTTGCTGTCTTTACATAGGATGCCTGTGTAATTCCCTGTTGGCGCGCCGGTAGCTTTGAAAAATTTATTTTCCTCAATTGCAAAGCCGGTGCAGCCAGTCATGTGTATGCCATAGCTTGAGGCAGCTTTGCCTTCGCTGTCGCATGGGTCTTTCTCTTTTTCATTGTAACCTAAATGAAACTCGGAATGCAGCACTGCAAAATTGTTTACCCCCAAATTGCGGATGCCGTAAGCGTTGTTGGTAAAGTGTGCACGGCTTACGAGGTAGGTATTGGTGTTCATGGGATCGCCTGTAGCATTTATGCCATAGGTAAATCCGTTGAATGTACCGTTTTGCCAATCGTTGCAGGGTATAGTGCTGTTTTTGCATTTGGCATTCACATGAAAACCGGCGCTGTAGGCACCAATGCCCATATTCCATGCCGACACATTGGGCGCATCGGGTGTAAGATTGAAATTGCAAGCGGTGAACCTCACACCTTTTACGTTGCTTAGGTCAACATGCTTTGAAAAAGTATGGGTTCCAAGATAATTGGTGTTTATTACGAAATCACAATCGGCAAACACAGCACGGTAGTCCATTTCCTGGCCGGTGGCCGGATTGCAGTTGCGGTAATGGAGGGCATGCACGGCCTTTTTGTTGTTTCGAAAATCGGTATTGTTGGCAACGACAATGCCACCAGTAGTGGCGTAGTTGCCCGGTTTCCACAAAACAACTGCATCAATGGCATTTTCTATGACGGCATCATTGAGTTCAAGATAACCTTGTGCTAGGTTGCCTTGGGCATCGGGCCATTGGGATTGTTGCTTGTTGCCGTGAACCCGGACACCTTTCCACATCTGAAGGTTATCGCTGCAAAACTTGCTGTTGGTAAGTGTGGTATTATTTACGATGAGTTTAGCGCCGGGTTCAACAATAATGACGGCTTCATGGCCAAACTCATATATAGAGTTGTTGATAGTAAGCGTAGCACCGGCATTTACGTGAATACCTTTTTCGAAGCTGTAAAAGTCGTCAGGAAAACCAGCATTTGGCAAAGTGGTGTTTGAAGTGATTTCCAGAAAATTATTCTGAAAGCTGTAATTACTATTGTCAAGCTCAATTTCGAAACTGCCTGACCACACATTCGGATCAGGTGTATTGGCATCGCTTATGGTATATTCATAAATGCCTTCACTGAGGTTATCGCTATAAAAATAAAAGTGGGCACCATCCCAAAACCAGTTAACAGAAGGGTGGGAGCTTATCAGGTAAGGATCTCCATTATCAAAAGGAACGCCTCCGCTGACGTGAATCTCTGCCCTGCCATCAGCATCGCCCGGGCATGTTTCTGGTTCTGTATAAACACTGATTTCCAAAGGGGTGTGTATCCGCTCATTTTCAGGCAGAATATAGTATCGTTGATTGTCAAATGTTTTGTAGGTAGTAATTGAACCACCGGTTGGAGATGTAAATACGTCTGCTTGAAAACTGCCTGCATTATTGCCATGCTGAAGTATCCTGCCAAGTTTTGTCCCATCATTTGACACCGCATAAATGTGGCCATCGGGTGCTGTTTGGAGGAAAGTTCGGCTGTAATCCGGTGTAGCAGGTGCATATACATCACTTAGTTCTCCGGTAACATAGTTTAGTTTCACTATACCACGGTCCGTACAGGAAGCATAGAGAATATTATCTTCAAAGTGAGAAAACTCTATTCCACCAATCCGACCAAGATTAAGGTCAAAGATTTGGTCTGTATCTCCGTTAATGACAAAAATATTATCTACATGCCAATTATTATTTGAGTTCCTGGTGCCATGTATCCAGGCAAAAATATATGTATCCCCTGATGTTTTCATCTCCATATTGTAAGCTTCAAAGTCGTACCCGGTTAAATCTGTATTCGATGGATAGAAAAGATAGGTTTCTTCACCAATACCGGTAGCATCTAGCAAATGCCTTGTCAATCCTCCTGGATAGATCATTGAGTTGCCTCCTTTGGCAGCAACGTGATAAATATACCTGGATTCATTTACTTCTTCTGATAGGGCAAAAGCGGAAAAGCCCGTACCATCTCCTTTAAAATCACTTGGCACCGGTATTTCGACATCAAACTCTCCAGTATTTTCGTTTACGCTTACGATAAAATAATGACTATTGCTGTATAAATGATGTACATCAAAAGGTGTAAATATCACAATATATTGGTTTAAACTACCGGGCCGTGGGATAATTTGGAACTCAGGACATATCCTATCTCCTTGAAAGGGAAAAGCACTAGAAAAATCAAATGAATTGCCCATTAAATCGTTAATGTTATAGTTAATGATGTAAAAAACAAGATCATAGTTTGCATTGTAAGCACCTCCGGAGAAACGGTGGCCATTTGCACTTTCTATTTCACCAAGTTCGTCAGCCATTATACCTGTTTCAGTGAATGAAAGCTGGTAAGTCTTGTAATAAGCTTCTCCATATTCAGAATAATAAGGAACTATCCATTTCCCATACATTTGGGAATAAGAAATGCTTGCTGATAACAGCAGTAGCATTGTAATGAGAATTATTAGTTTAGGTGTTTTCATAAGAATAGATTTTTGTTTTAATTAAACTTGATATTATGTTTTGTTTTAATTCAGTTTGTGTGATGCCCTACTCAAACAAGAAATAGGGCAACGCTCGGTCGAATTTATTCTTCCCCAGTTTGAAAATGTATTTCGTTGTGCAAACCTGCACATAGTTTGTTGCCAGAAGATTTGTAATTGTAAAGCCAAAGCAGGCTAAAGCACCTAAAAAGTCCTTTAAAAACAAAATTGGCCCAATCGGTGCGGGCTTGTATTTGAGGGGGAGTAATAGCTTGATTATATGCTATATAGGATAATAGCCATAAACAAATCAGGCTGTTTATGCCATTTCGGTTACGTGCCGGGGGGGCTGATGTGAGTAAGTGTTGCATGCGGTATTTTTGTGCCGGGAGCTAACTTTCTTTTACTATTAATGTCAAAAACTATAAAAAGTGCACCACCTAATACGAAATTTAGAATGTTTCTAAATAAGCTGATGTAGATAAGTAATTGCAATGCAGGATTGTATTCCTTACGGTATGCCAGCATTTAGCTGAAAGAAACATTTACGATTGCTCAAACCTAAACTTCTTACTTTTGTGCCCTAAATCCGTGTCATGTTAATTGCAAACTATCCCGGCGAACTGTCGGCCCTGCTGGTAGCGGTATTCTGGACGATTACAGCCCTGTCGTTCGAAATGGCCAGCAAAAGGGTGGGCTCGCTCGCGGTGAATATTATCCGCCTGGCCTTTGCCCTGGTGTTTTTGTCGGTGTTTTCCTGGTTTCACAGGGGAGTGGCCTTGCCTGTTGATGCAACTACGCATGCCTGGCTGTGGCTTACCATCTCGGGTTTGGTAGGTTTTGTATTTGGCGATTATTTTCTGTTTCATGCCTACACCTTAATCAGTTCGCGCATTGCCATGCTGATTATGACTTTTGTGCCACCGGTAACGGCACTGCTGGGCTGGCTGGTGCTGGGCGAAAGCATGACGTTGATCCACCTGGCCGGTATGACGCTCACGGTAACAGGAATTTCGCTTACAATCTTCGGGCGCGAAAATGGAAGTAAGAAATTCAGGATGTTGTTTTCGGCCAAAGGGGTGTTCTATGCCTTTTTGGGTGTTTTGGGGCAGGCCGGCGGATTGGTTTTGAGCAAATACGGCATGCAGGAATATGATGCATTTGCCGCTACCCAAATCAGGATCATTGCAGGATTAATTGGTTTTGCGCTGATTATTTTAATGAATGGGAAGTTTCATCTGGTGCGCAAAGCATTTCAAAACAGCAAAGCCATGCTTGGTATCACAAGTGGTTCCTTTTTTGGCCCTTTTTTGGGGGTTTCTTTTTCGCTTTTGGCCATTCAGCTGACAACCACAGGTATAGCTTCCACACTGATGGCCATTGTGCCCATATTGATTATTCCCCCTGCCGCCTTGCTGTTCAAGCAAAAAGTGAAACTGCTCGATTATATTGGTGCCGCCATCAGCGTAGGTGGGGTGGTGCTGTTTTTTGTGTAATTTGGTTTTACCTGTCGTTGGTTATTTTTTTACTGATGTTTCCCACAAGCAGTAAACAATCATGTTTCAAATTAACACGGTGTATATTAAGTTTTAGTGTTGATGTAATTTGGAATTTTTGGTTGAACTATCTTATAGCTCCCCAACCCGCCAACTGGCGGAGGGGCTATTTTTCAACCATGATTTTTTAATCTGTCTCGTCCTGAAATAGTTTGACACAATTTAGAAACAAAATTGTCAACTTAAAACAGTGTCACGTCCTGAAAAAAGTTGACAGTTTTTCGAATTGTAAAACCTACCAACGTCTCAAAGCCCCCCGCCGGGGGGATGGGGGGCTATTACACGTTCAAAACAGACATTTCCCAAAGCAGCTTAAGCAATTTTTCCCTATTTTTGAGCCTTTAAAACCATTAACGAACAAAATTGAAATTTTATGAAAAACCATGTAAAGATTTTTCTGGCCGTCATGCTTATGGGCATGCTTTCGTCCGGTATGTTATTTGGGCAGGATGATTCCGCTTCTGTCGGGAAAAAAGGCTTTGAGTTTACAACGGTAATTGACATCCCCAATACACCGGTGCCCAATCAGTTTCGTTCGGGAACTTGCTGGTCGTTTGCGGGCAACGCCCTTTTCGAGGCCGAAATCCTCAGGATGAAAGGCAAGGAAATGAACCTGTCGGAGATGTTTATTGTACGGCATGCCTATGCGGATAAAGCCAAAAAGTATGTCAGGCTGCACGGCCACCTGAACCTGGCAGCAGGAGGCGGTTTCAGCGACCTGGTGCACGTGAACCAAACCTATGGCATCGTACCCGAAGAAGCTTATCCCGGCCTGGTGATCGGTGAAGAAAAGCATACGCATGGCGAAATGGACGCGGTGCTCAAAGCTTATGCCGATGCAGTGAAAACGAATAAAAATCGCAAGCTTTCACCTGTTTGGCACCAGGGTTTTAACCTGCTGCTGGATACCTACCTGGGTGCCTATCCAACAGAATTTACCTATGAAGGAAAGCAATATACGCCAAAGAGTTTTGCTGATGAAACCGGCCTTGATATGGACGATTATATCGAGCTGACCTCCTTTTTGCACCGGGAATACTACAAGCCATTTGTGATGGAAATCCCAGATAACTGGATGTGGAGCCAAACCTGGAACCTGCCCCTTGAGGAACTGATGGAAACCCTGAATTATGCCATGGAACAGGGTTATACCGTTGCCTGGGGTGCCGATGTCAGCGAAAAGGGATTCTCGTGGCGCAATGGGGTGGCTGTTGTTCCTGACGAAACCCTTGAAGAAGTTGG
>JAGYLH010000122.1 GCA_018400955.1 Bacteroidales bacterium | reverse complement strand
AAACAAGCGGCGTGCAAAATTGCGGAACTCCAGTTCATCAAATAATTCCTGCAGTTTCTCCAGGTTGGGCGTTTCCAGCTTAAGGGCGTCCGGCTCAAAGGCAATGGGCACATCGGTAATAATCGTTGCCAGTTGCTTGGATTGCCTTGCCTGATCGGCAAACTGTTCCAGGTTTTCTTTTTGTTTGCCTTTGAGCTTGTCCGTATTTTTAAGCAACTCCTCCACCGAACCGAATTCGGCAATCAGTTTGGCAGCGGTTTTTTCACCTATGCCCGGCACGCCCGGAATATTGTCGGAGCTGTCGCCCCACAGGCCCAGGATATCAATAAACTGCTCGGGGGTGCTGATGCCGTAGCGTTCGCACACCTCGTCCACACCCATGACCACCGGCTTTTCGCCGCCGCGGGCCGGTTTGTACATAAATATATTGGGCGAAACCAATTGGCCGAAATCTTTGTCGGGCGTCATCATATAGGTTACAAAGCCTTGCTTTTCGGCGGCCTTGGCCAGTGTACCGATCACATCGTCTGCTTCGTAGCCATCCACCATCAGCAGGGGGATGTTAAAGCCTTTTACCAGCTCAATGATATAAGGGATGGCCTTTGCAATGTCTTCGGGCATTTTTTCGCGGTTGGCTTTGTAGGCCGTAAAATCGATATGGCGTTGTGTGGGGGCTATGGTATCGAAAGCCACGCCGATATGGGTGGGCTTTTCATTTTTGAGCACCTCATACAGCGTATTGGTAAAGCCGAGAATGGCCGAGGTATTCAAGCCCCTTGAGTTGATACGTGGGTTTTTGTTAAGGGCAAAATAAGCCCTGTAAATCAATGCCATGGCATCGAGCAGAAAGAGTTTCGGTTGGGTGTCTGACATGATTCTTTTAATTAATAAAGGTAAATGTAGGCTATTCTTGAATTGCAGGATCCAAGCCCTATTGAAAGCAACCGGTTTACCAAATTTTGGCCCTATCTTCGGGAGCGATAAACCGCCCGCCTGCTGCGTCGAGGCCAAAGGCATCATAAAAGGCTTGCAGGTTGTACACAATGCCATTCACCCTGGCTTCGCCCGGAGGGTGTGGACCTTCACTGATTTGCCTGCGCAACTCCTGTTCGCGGATGTGGTTTCGCCATACTTGTGCATAGGCAATAAAGTAACGCTGTTCAGGCGTAAAGCCGTCGATTAATCCGGGATGTCCGTCCTTTTCAAGCTTGTTTTGCAATGCCTGATAGGAGATGGTCAATCCGCCCAGGTCGGCAATATTTTCGCCGATGGTGAGCTTACCTATCAGGTTCACGGTGTCGAGGAAAACATAATTGTCATACTGGTTGCGCAACACGGCTGCCCTGGCTTCGAAGCCTTCGGCATCTTCCGCTGTCCACCAGTCCACCATATTGCCGTCAGCAGCGAATTTGCGCCCTTGATCATCAAAACCATGTGTCATCTCATGTCCGATCACCATGCCAATGGCGCCAAAATTAACGGCATCGTCGCCATGCATGAAAAAGAAAGGCGGTTGCAATATCCCTGCCGGGAAAACAATCTCGTTGAGCGTTGGGCTGTAATAGGCATTCACCGTTTGCGGGCTCATAAACCATTCGTTGCGGTCAACAGGCTGGCCAATTTTCTCCATGTTGCGCTCAAAGCCAAATCGGTTTGCTTCGAAGCTATTCAACACATAGGGCTGGTTTTTGATTTCCATCATGGAATAATCACGCCATGTGTCTGGGTATCCAATTTTTACATTGATGGTTTGTAGTTTTTCCTGTGCTTTTTCTTTTGTTTCATCACTCATCCATTCGAGCTTGTCGATGCGTTGCGAAAAGGCAACACGCAGGTAGTCAACCAGTTTTTCCATACGTGCTTTGGCCTCAGCAGGAAAATACAATGCCACATACTCCTCGCCCACAGCTTCGCCCAATGCACTGTTGAGTGTCGAAATAGCCCTTTTCCAGCGCTCCCGTTGTGCCTGTGTGCCCCTGAGCACCTTGCCGTAAAAATCAAACGAAGCCTGGTCGAATTCGCTTGACAAATAGGAAGCATTGCTGCGCAAGAGGTTCCATTTTAAGTAGGTTCGCCAGTGTTCAAGCGGGAATTCCTCCATCAGCTCCGAAACCTCACCGGCAAAAACAGGTTGCGACACATTGAGTTCGTCAATTTGCACACCGATGGCATTTGTGTACACTTCCCAGTCAAAAGCGGGTGCAAGGCTACGCAGCTCATCCATGCTCATTTTGTTGTAAGTGGCTTCACGGTTGCGCAGTTCAACACGGGTCATGGATGCTGCCGCAAGGCGTGTTTCAATTTCCATAACGGCTTCCATGGCAGCATGGGCAGCATCGTCGGGGTAGCCAACTAAGCTGAAAAGTTTTGTGACAAAATCTTTATAGGCTGTCCTGATCTCCACTGTGCGGGCGTCATCCCTGAGGTAATAATCGCGGTCGGTCATACCTAAGGCCGCCCTCACTGAAGCTGGCAATATTCTTTCTACATTTTTGCGGTCCTGTGCGGCAAAAAGCCAAACAGTGGACGAACGCCCATGGCATGAAGCTGACCAATTTCGGCAGGCAGTTCACCCTTGTCATCAATGGCATTGATACGCTCAATAAAAGGTATCAGCGGTGTAAATCCTGCCTGTTCAATACTTACAGTATCCATGGCACTATTGAAGAAATCCTGATTTTCTGTCGGTTGCTGCCGGGGGCAACCTTGTCCTTTTGAATGGTTGTAATCAGCTCGTTTAACTGCTGGTCGTTTAGTTTACTTACTTCTTCGAAGGCACCGTAACGGCTGTATTCTGTCCGTCATGGGGTTGGCCTCCGCCAGCCGTTGTTCACATAGCGGAAGAAATCATCGGCGGGTGATAAGTTTTCGTCCATATGGGTGCGTCTCGATAGGGCGCCGGTGACCATCGGCCTGCTGCTCGCAGGCTGCAATGGCTATGGTCAGGATTAACATAAGCGTAAATTTCAGGGTTTTCGTTTTCATTTTTTATTTTCATTTTTTGATTAGCGCATAAATTTTGCTAATCATCCGGAAATTGAGAATTTTGCAGCCGTTTTCAAATTGGCAAAAGCCGGATTTGGATTTAACAATTCCACATTTTGGAATTTTTTTCCTGATTTAAGATTTGGCCCCATAGTTCAAGGGATAGAATGGAAGTTTCCTAAACTTTAGATCCAGGTTCGAGTCCTGGTGGGGCTACTAAATAAAACATAAAACCCTCATTTTGAGGGTTTTGTGTTTTAAAAGATTTTATCTAAACAAAACTTTGTTTATTTCACAAGCACTTTTCCAGTGAGCAGTTTCCCGTCGAGCAGGATACGATACATATACATGCCCGATTCCATATCCAAAGTTGGAAGTTTGACATCACCTTTAAGCTGAATGCTATTCAACAAGCTGCCGCCAAGATCGTACAACTCGAAAATATAGCCGTTGTTCGTGCTGTTAACGTTGATATTGAAATGGTTAGCTGCGGGATTTGGATAAATGCGAATTAAAGGATCGTTTACCGAAACTAAACCGGTGCTGGTATCTTTCCAGTTTACTTCAAAAGAGTTACCTTCAACCCACATTCCGCCTGTCCAATAATAGCTTGTGCCTTGTGTAAGCATGTGCTTAAATTCATAGATTTGAGGAACAATAAGGTTGTCAATACTGTAAGCGTAGTTGTAAGCATAAATCAATTTATCCACAACCATCCATTCTTCTTCATCCTCATCCCAGATATAGTAAATTTCTTCAACCATATCGCCATAATCATCCAACAAGTATTCAAACTTAAGGCTTAAAATCCATTCATCATACCAAACATAACCTAGGGACTCCGACGTATTGCCTGTATAAGTAATTTCCCTTTTATAATCTGGAGTCCATTCCCTGCTGAATTCATAATAATAATAATTCACAAAAAGAATCAGCCTGTTAAGTTCATCATAGGTGTATTCTTCGAGCCAGTCTGGCAACCATTCTCCTTGAAACTCATCCCAATAATAGGCGGTGTAAAAGGCAATATGCTCGTTTTGATCTAACTCTATGACCTCTTTAAAGGTTAATAGCCAGTTGTTGCCATCCAAGTAGAAAAAAATCAGTGTGATGTTGTTATCATCATAAGTGAATTCCGTTTTCCAGCCGAGCACCCATTGCTCCGAAACAGGATCCCATTCATATTCCTGAATCAGGGTTACCAATCCAGCATCATCATAAATCCACTGTTCGCGCCAAACTTTTTCCCAGTCAGCTTTTGTGTCAATCCATTCATATTCAATTCTTTCAGTATTGTTTCCCGACACATCGTAAGAAAACCCAGTTTTCCAATATTCGTCATATACCACGCTTTCAAGCTCCCAAATCTCATCAGTCATGAACTGTTGCATGCTTTTGATCTGGTCAAGACGTGTCTTTCCTTTTTTTGTAGGTTGTTCTTTATCAGCTTTCAAGCCCTGATAGTCTGAAAATAGTCCGGTGCGGACAGCAAACCTGCTTTGATTTTCCATTTGCACAGGCTTTTCCTGGCCAAAGGCACTTACAAAGAGCAGGGCGATTAGAATTGTAAAAATGTTTTTCATCATTCATTGGGTTTTAATCGGGTTTGTATTTGAGGTTAAATTAGAAAATAACTCATTCAAATATTAGGTTCATGCACGAGCTGTGTGGAGGGCTAATCCCACAAAATCACCCCACCCCCTCCTTAAAAACAAAAAGCGGAATGGCCGTCTGGAACAAAATCTTTCGCGTTAGGCTGGGTTTTAAAAGCTGAACCAGCAAATTTCGTTTGCGCGAACCGATGGCAATCACATCAATCTTTTTCTCCTTTATAAAGTCTTCGATTCCCCTGAGCAGGTCTTCACTTTCAATCAATCCACATTCGATATCATATTCGCCGTATTCCTTGTTGAAATGTTCGCGCATGCTTTTCATACGTACAGCATCCAGAACAATATTGTCTTTCAGGTTGACGTGCACGCAATAAATCTTTACATCAAAAGGCCGGACAAAGGCAATCAGGCGGTGCAAGGCCGCATAATCAGAGCGTTCAAAATTGGTGGCATACAGTATTTTTTTGGGCTCGCGGAAGTCCTTGCTTTCATAGTCGGCGGGGATGGCCAGTACGGGCACAGTGCAACTTTCAATAATGCGTGCCGTGGTGCTGCCCAGTAGGTTGCGGCTTTCGCGGTTGCGGCCACGGGTGCCCATCACCAGCAAGCCGGGTTTGTACTCATCCGAAATCAATAAAATAGAATCAACTGTTCCGCCGCGGATCAGGTCGAATTCCACATCCACACCCCTGATTTTTTCATCACGGATGCGTTTTTTCAGTGTTTGCTCCAGGTCTTCGCACCGCTTGCGGGCTTCTTCTTCCTGTTCCATCAAAATGCCTTCGAAATTCACCTGATAGGCATACACCTCATTCAGCGCAAAGGGCTCTCCGGCATTGCTGAACCACACGTGCAACAAGCGAATATCGGCTTTGAGGGTTTTGGCCAGATCGAGGGCATAATGGGCTGCATTGATGCTCATCGGGGAAAAATCAACCGGCACCAAAATGCGGCGTACACTACGCAGGGTTTTCACGGTGATCTGTTTTTCGCTGCCTGTGGCTTCGCTCATTTCGCGCGCGATGGGATACGCCTTTTCGGCATCACTCTCGCGGATGCGCACACCCACACTTCCTTGCACACTGCCTACATTGGCTAAAAAGCAATCAATCCCTTCCATTTCGAGGCGGCCTTTCAGCAGCAGGGCTCGGGCATAGGTGTGTGTGGCAATTGTTAGAATCTTTTCACTATCCATATAATTAGGCTGTTTTGGTTTTACCAGGTTGATATTTGGTTATAGCGCTCAAAAAAACACCTTAAAGGTCGTAATTTTTTGATGAATTGTCAATAGATTGCCATTTTTTAGTTTTTTTTATGAGAAAAAGGTATTTTGGTTAAAGCTGGCATAGCTGCAACAACTTAACAGTAAAAATAATATGAAGGCAAACTATAGGCCCTTCCTGCTAAAAAATTCGAGGCAGGTTCCGCCAAGGGTCAGGGCATACATTGCAAACATCAACAGTAATACCTTGTCAATTTTCATCTTGTTCCTTTCCCCAATAAAAGCGCGAGAAGAAAAAACAACATTAAAATGCCAATTACTAAAACAAATGCCATTCAATCTGTAACTAATCAGGTTAAATAACTTGGTAAAATGGTTCTGTACAAATATTCAAAAAAAAGTAATTCTATACAGCGAACCATTAGACCCCACAGCGACTTTCAGCGTCAGTTGTTTCTATGCCGACTCTTACCTGATTAATAGAAAGATGACAATTGGCCAGCAAAAAGAAATGCCGCTGGTAATTAAAGCTCAGGATAAATCCGGATCCAAGAAGTTCGGCATATGCACTGTTTTTGGGGAGTGGTGGTGGCTCCTGCTGTGAATAAGCGCGATTTTTTGGTCGATATCTTAAAAAACAGGCATCTGATGAAAAGGAAACTGTGATAATTTGGATTTAATTTGGTTTTTATTCAGCTGTGAAAAGGTAAACAAATCAAAGTCGATGGAACGTCTGTGCCCAATATGCAGCGCAATAGCGGTACCGCCTACCATATAGAAGGATCGCTGAAACCCTTTAATATAGGGTAACAATTCAAGTTGTATATTACTCAATATTTCAGTGCGCATATTTTTTGAATACAAGCGTAAAAAAGTTAATCGTCAGTTCCTGATAGTTTCCTTTTCGTCTGTTGCTGATGGCAATTGAGTTGAAAAATAGTTTTGCAACCTCATCAATACCCAGAATTTTGAATAATTGAAGTGTTGCATTCATGTCTCCAAAGTTTAAAATTGTTTCTATCAGCAGTTCATGACTTATTTCTTCTTTTCTATCTTCGGGGATATGCCAGAACAGATTGCTGTTTTTTCGTATAAATTGCTTAATTTCAGGACTGTTCATGCTGATTTGCGTTTTCACAAAAGTACAAAATTAATTGCAATCAGAGAAATTGTTAAGGGGATTAAGGAATCGGGGGACGGGATTCCGGGAGAAAGTTGGCAGTTAGCAAAGGGCAGATTCAAGATTCAAGATTGAGTCCACTCCGAAAAGTCAATTTGCCCCTAAATCCCCCGCCGTGGCGGGGACTTTTTCAAACTGCTGATTTTTAACGATTCCCCGCCGTGGCGGGGCAAGGGGTGGAAGATATAAAAATAAGCAGTTTTTGACTTTTTGGAGTGGACTCAAGATTTAAAATTCCGAGTTTACATGATCCAATTTTGAATCTTGAATTCGTAATCTTGAATCCTACAGTCTTGCATCCACCAATTCCTTGGGTAAGATGCCTTTTACGTCGTAGATAATGGTTCCGTTTTGCTTGTGGCCTTGCATATCGATCTGCTGAAACTCTTTGTGTGCCACGGCAAGGACGATGGCACCGTAGTCGTTGCCGGCGGGGTATTCGCTCAGGATATCTATGCCATATTCGTGTTTTACCTCTTCCGTATCGGCCCAGGGGTCGTAAAGCTCCACCTCCATGCCGTAGGTCTGGAGCTCGCGGTAGATGTCGATGGCGCGGGTGTTGCGGATGTCGGGGCAGTTTTCCTTAAAGGTGATGCCAAGCATCAGCGCTTTGGAGCCCTTTACGGGCTTGCCGGCTTTGAGCATGAGCTTCACCAGCTCGCCGGCAACATAGGCACCCATGCCATCGTTGAGGCGGCGTCCGGCCAGGATGATTTCGGGGTGGTAGCCAACTTCCTGTGCTTTTTGGGCAAGATAATAAGGATCAACGCCGATACAGTGTCCACCCACGAGGCCGGGGCGGAAGGGCAGGAAGTTCCATTTGGTGCCGGCTGCTTCCAACACCTCAAGCGTGTCGATGCCCATGCGGT
>JAGYLH010000121.1 GCA_018400955.1 Bacteroidales bacterium | reverse complement strand
AAGCGCAATAAATACTTATCCTTGCCCTGATTAATAACGGCCAGATCAAGGTCATCGGTTGGGCTTTTTGCTTTTGTTTTTTTATCTTTCATAGTTTTATGTAAATAAAAATACTTCCAAATCAGCTTACAGGTAGTAAATCCAATCCGATAAGTACACGTTCTGTATTTGAGAGGTCACCGATTATCTTACGAACAGGTACCGGTAGTTTTCTTACCAATGTTGGCAGGGCAAAAATCTGATCAGCGGCTCCCTTTTGTGGGTTTTTCATCAGGTCAATTACTTCAATCGAGTATTTACCCTTCAATTGCTCTTCACATATTTTTGTCAGATTTGCAAATGCGGTCAGTGCTTTTGGCGTTTGACCTGCAACATATAAACGGAGGACCCACTTATCATTTGCACCGCTTTTCGGCTTTTGTTTAGTTCTTATGTCTGAATTTACATCCATTTGATTCATACAACAATCTGTTAAATTATTTTTTTATAAGGTCTTTGTTGCAATTTTTCCAATTCCGGCTTTTCTGCTTTTCGCCATTTCTGTTTTATCCAGTTCGAGTTGCTTAATAATTTCTTGTTCTTCTTCTATGATTTTGATCGCTTCTGCTTCTTCCGACCCAAAATCAGCAAGCGTAGTTTCAACCTTCGCCTCCATCTCCCTTCTTTTTCGTACTATTTCGCGCTTTTTTAATTCTAAATCATGCTTACGCGTTAAAACTGCTGAGTTTTCAAGAGCTTCCTGTGCTATTCTGGCTGAGCCGGTTAAAAGGCCGTTTGCACCAATATAAACATCACGTAATTCAACGCCGTGCTTGGTTAATACAAATTCACGAATCTGGTTGGAATTGGCCATCCCGCGCGACTTCAGAACATACACACCCCTGTTTCGTTCGCCGTTTAGTTCTATATCACGCAGCAATAACCAGGTATCTATCAGGGATGATATTCCAACATCAGAACTCTCCAGTCTGCAATCAGATGAAGTGAGACTGGTAAATAATGCTGTAATCTGGTTTACCTTCAGAAAATCGACAATACGCACCAATAAGGTTTTTACTTCGAACTCCTTATCACCAGTAACGAAAGTGTTTATCGGATCAAGTATTACCACATCAGGTTTGAATTCATTAACATATTTGTGAGTCACAGCAAGATGCATTTCCAAACCATAAAGGGTAGGGCGTGTTGCCTGAAATCTTAACAGTCCTTTCCTCACCCATGGTTCTAGTTTTATGCCGACAGAAAGCATATTTCGCATTAACTGGCTTGGTGACTCTTCGAAACAGAAATATAAAACCCGTTCCCCCCTTTTGCATGCAGCTTCAGCAAAGTGAGCTGCGGTGCTGGTTTTTCCTATTCCGGCAGTACCGGAAACAAGCACTGTACTGCCCCGGAAATAGCCTTTTCCTTCAAGCATTTCATCAAGCTCTTTAATGCCGCTTGAGATTCTTTCATTTGATACAATATGTTCCAATCCCAAAGAGGTTACCGGCAATACCGAAAAACCAGTTTCATCAATCAGAAAGGGGTACTCATTGGTGCCGTGCAGCGAACCACGATACTTCACAATGCGCAAACGACGTATTGAAGTCTGTTCGGTTACACGGTGATCGAGCATGATCACACAGTCCGATACATATTCTTCCAGGCCTTGTCGGGTTAAGGTTTCATCCCCGCGTTCGCCTGTAATAATGGCCGTAACACCTTTATTTTTTAACCAGCGAAATAAGCGCCGCAGCTCAGCCCGTAAGATCAATTGGTTTGGCAAGCCGGCAAAAAGCGATTCTATGGTGTCCAAAACAACACGCTTGGCGCCTATTGAATCAATTGCATAACCAAGGCGTATAAACAATGCTTCTAAATCGTATTCACCGGTTTCTTCTATTTCACTGCGTTCAATATGCACATGTTCAAGAACAATTTTTTTATTTTTAATCAGATCATTCAGGTCAAAACCAAGTGAAGCTACATTTATAGTTAATTCTTCACTGGTTTCCTCAAACGACATAAATACCCCCGGCTCGTTAAACTGAGTTGCACCGCGAACAAGAAACTCAATTCCAAAAAGCGTTTTTCCGCAACCTGCCCCGCCACAAACAAGTGTAGGCCTGCCAGTAGGTAAGCCGCCCAGGGTTATTTCATCAAACCCAAGTATGCCAGTCGGAGTCTTTGGGAGATTAATAATGGAATTTTTGCGCTCAGCTTTTTTCATTTAATTATTGTTATTGCAGATAAGTTTATTACCAACTGGTTCTCTCCTCATTTTATCACAAAAATATTTTGCAAAAATTCGACTTCTTAGTGAATCTTCTCTTACATAATTATGCAAAAATGTTACATATTTAACAGATTCGTCAACCAGAATTTGACAAGGTAACGGGTGTTCTTCTATATCAAAGAAATATCTGACTCGTCTGCTTTTGATGTTAAATCAGATGGGTATTTCCGCTTATTATCAGTTACTTATACAAAATACGGAATATCAGCTAAACCTTCAATCCAGCTATTTTTTTCAACGATTTAACCGCCTGATAGGTAGAACGAAATATTATTTAAAAAATCATGAAACGGTCACAAAGTACATAGCCTGATCAATTCACAAATTTTCTACTACGATGTCCAACTACCTGTGCTCTACACCCGTCCTCGATTTTTTTATTTCGGAAATAATTCACTATTCCCTCATTAAAAAAATCTGCGGTTGGTTTTCCGGTTTTAATACCTCAGGTGTTTTCCTTCGACTGATACTAATATGAACTCCGCCGGCCCTGTTGCAAAGATGTTACCGCTTTTGTGAATTTTTAACTGGCTGGTAATCCATTGGCACTTTTTGCAAGCGTTGCAAAGTCAAATAATACTCTTTCCGTTTTCTGCGATCCGTCCTCGCGATGTTATAGCTGTATAGAACCGGGGTTTTTCGGATCAGATTGATTGATATACAAGGTTTGCTGATCCAGGGATAATGCAATGCCATGTGGGGCCAGCTCAGACTGTCGATAAGTAAACGAACTTCTTTATCGGAGCGCACTTTAAATACGCCGTTAATTCCGATTTCTCCTGTTTTATTTTCTGCCTGACCATAAGGAGAGGGTCAGTAAAAATAAATGCTGCCTGCACGATCCATCGCTATTGTGGTCAAAAGTTGGACTGTTAAATTTTTCCCTTCAAAGGTGTCAGCAAGTGCGGTAAATCGCTTGCGGGTTTTTTAAATCAGCATCCATCCGCAATACGCCTGTCTCCATGCTGGCAAATCAACAATTTGTTTTCCAGGTCCAGAATCATGCCATTGGGACCTTTGTCAGAATCTTGTTTCTTTCTGCCGGAATGCTCCGGCAGAATCGAGATAAATGCCAAGACTGTCCTTTTGCCCATTTTGTATATTTATTTGGTATAAGACATCAGAAAATAATAAGGCCTGGGCATCAACCCAAGAGCGTAATCTTCTTGCTCCACCAGAATCCTTTGCCAATATTTCAAAAGCGGCATGGGGGTCAAGGATCGTTAGGTGTAATTGAATCATAAACTCCCACTAACTATCTGTTAAAGGGTCAATAATTTCTGTTCTCAGAGGTGTTTGCCTTTGTGCTTATTGTTACAGGCGATGAATAACAAAAGTGAAAAAGAAATCCAAAAAACCAATCGAGAATGCATGATATTACATTTTTATGTTTGTAAGCGTAAACTTGGTTGCTGACTACCAGGCGTAAGCCATGGGTGCTTCGCCACCGGGGCCGGGAAAAATCTCATCCAGTTTTTTAAGGGCTTCTTCATCCAGCTGAATACTTGCTGCCCGAACTGCGCTTTCAAGCTGTTCAATTGTTCGTGGTCCGATAATGGGTGCTGTCACCACCGGATTATGAAGCAACCATGCCAAGGCGATTTCTCCTGGCGGGTGACCAATATTTTTACACAGCTTTTCGTATTTCTCAAGTTGAACGCGTTTTTCTTCTACCTGCTTTACGTTGTCCTTTTCGTTGCGCCTTCCATCCTTTTGTTTCTCAAGTGCTCCTCCTAAAAGTCCTCCTGCCAGCGGGCTCCAGGGAATCAGTCCCAATCCGTAATGTCTGCATGCCGGAATAACTTCGAGCTCAAGCATCCGGTTATTAAGATTGTAAATGCTCTGCTCGCTCACCAATCCCAGCATGCCTCGTTTGGATGCTTCCTGGCATGCAGTAGCAATATCCCAGCCTGCGAAATTACTTGAACCAACATACACCACCTTTCCTTGTTTAATCAGTGTATCAAAACTTTGCCATGTTTCATCCCATGGACAATTCCGGTCGATATGATGCATCTGATATAAATCAATCCAATCGGTTTGCAATCGCTTTAGGCTGCCTTCGCAATGTTTCCGGATTTTATAGGCACTCAGGCTTCGTCCATCACTATTGACTTCAGCTAAATTTGCTTTGCGATCCACAGGATTGTAAACTTTTGTTGCCAATACCACAGCATCACGTCGTCCTCCACCTTGCGCAAGCCATCGTCCAATAATTTCTTCCGTATATCCGTGTTCTACAGTCCAGCCATATACATCGGCCGTGTCGAAAAAATTGATACCTAATTCCAGGGCGCGATCCATGATTTTGAAGCTATCTGCTTCGCTCGTATGCCATCCAAAGTTCATTGTGCCAAGGCAAATATTACTAACCAGCACGCCGTGCTTTCCAAGTCGCTTATGTTTTACTGTCATTGAGCTGTCCCCTCATTAATTTTTTGAACGTTTTGTATATAATTTTTTGAATTTCAGCACAAATTTACTCCTACTAAGTTGAAAAAGCAAATATGGCTTTCCATGTCAAACCATCCATTTTGGTTATTGTGTATTTATTATAACGCAGGCAGTGGATTGCTTTTTATTTCAGTTTTGATAGTTTATACACTTCGCGAAAAGATGGTTCTTTGCCTGTAATCAGGATGGATACCCTGAAAATTTTCGCTGCAAGTTTGCGTAAAAAATAAAACGTTAGCAGCAGGGTGATAAAAGAGCCGGCCAGTTGCAAGTAGCTTACCTCTGTAATGGCCCAGCGCATAGGCATTGATGTGGCAGAAGTTAAGGGAAACCACGAAAGAAAAACTGAAAATCCGTTATCCGGGTCGCGAATGACCAAAAATGACGCAATTACAAAAACCATGGGCAGCATCATGAGTGAGCTTTTGCCTGAGTTGTTGGGATCGGTAATAATTGATGCAATGGCAGCCAGTATGGCATTCCAGATGAAAATACCGACAAGTGCAAATGGCAAATAAACAGCGATGGACGGCAAGTACAAATAATCAAGTATGCCGGAGGCAGGCATGCCGGTGAATTGAAAAAAGAGCATGCCGCCAACAATACTCAAAATTGCATAAGTGAGCATGGATGAGATTCCTGTAAAGCTGATTCCAAATATTTTTCCGTCCATCCAAACTTGCGGACTTATGGCTGAAACAATCTGTTCGGTTATTTTCAGCTGCTTTTCGCCGGTAATAGCTGTAAACTGATAGGCAAAACTCAGGAATAAGGCCATGATCATAAGTCCGGCAAAAAAGTAGGAAAGCACCACCCTTTTGCCCGAATTATCTGCATACACAAATGACTCGACCACTGTTGCCGGCGACAACAGAGCGGCCAGTTCATCGTGGCTTAATCCGATTTTTTGCATTTCCCTTTGCTGGTGGTATTCTGTTAAACGGGCTTTTAGTTTCTTTATAGCCCGTGTGTTTTTGTAGGCGTACACCACAAAATTTTCCGCTTCTGTCTCCAGCAAAATGCCCTCTTTTTCATGGCTTATCTGCTCGATAAAAGAATCCATTTCTGCTTTTGGAATCTCTTTTACAACATAATGGCTGCCCAGGAATTCGCCTAATGAAGCATCCATTTCGGCACCTATATGAATCACAGCTTTTTTATCCGTGTCGGAAAATGCATATTTGCCGCCAAAGTAAAAAACAAGCGATGTTAAAACCATAATGATTATACCCAGGGCCTCATTTTTGGGTTTAAAAAACCGGCTGAATTCCCAACGTGTAACTGTTATTACTTGCTTTAAATAATTCATAATCATTGCTTTTTTACAAGTTGAAGAAAAATTTCATGCAGGTCGGGCTTGTGGCTTGTAACATCACAAATCCCCTCAATCTTGGTCAAATCATGCAACACATCTTTTAGCCTGGTTTTTTGACCGAATGTTATTTTTGCATGGATATCATCCACAATTTCAATGTTCTCAACGCCATTTAAATTCAGAAATGTCGTTTCATTAAAAGGCGATTCCAATTGAAGTTCAATAATGGTTTTATCGCCAAACGTTTGGTAAATGCCTGTTAAATCCCCGTTATAGAGCTCATGGCCCTTGTTTATGAGGAAGATCTTATTGGCAATTTTTTCGACGAGGGGCATTTGATGCGCACTCAAAAGAATGGTTGTCCCCTGCTTATTGATTTCTTTTATATAATCAATAAATATTTCCTGATTAATAGGATCTAAGCCCGCAAAAGGCTCGTCCAGAATGGCAAATGTCGGTTTATGCAATATGGAGGCCACAAACTGAATCTTCTGTTGATTACCTTTGGAAAGCACTTGCAGTTTTTCTTTTGCCCTGTCAGCAAGGCCAAGCCTTTCGAGCCACTCCAAAGCAGTTTTTTTCGCAGCTGCTTTTTCCATCCCCCTTATACTGGCCAGGTAAACCAACGATTTAAGAATCGGAATATCCAGGTAAAGGCCTCTTTCCTCAGGCAAATAGCCAATTTGGCCGGCAGCCGGCAACTGATTTTGTTTGCCGTTCAGGCTCCATGCTATGTGTCCGCTATCCGGCTTGATGATGTCAAGCAGCATGCGCAATGTGGTCGTTTTTCCGGCGCCATTGGGTCCCAGAAAAGCGTAAATATCGCCTTGCCCGACAGTGAAAGAGATATTGTTCACCGCTTTTAGGTGTTGAAAGCCTTTGCTTATTGCGTTTACGCTAAGAACTGTTTTCTGCATTTTTCAACTGTTTTAATTTATGTTTTTCTCAGCATGCTGATGAGCTATAGCCCATTAAAAATGCGGTTAAGCTTCCAAAATTACCTTTTTCTTGCAAAAGGTTTGAAAAATGATTATTTTCTCTTGGTAAAGGTGCGGAAACTTTTCACTGGGGTCAAATAATGACTGAACAGACCATTCAGCGCACTATAAATTGCTAGCTATTGGTTTTTAGAGTCAAACACACATAAAGTTTTGGTAGAAATCAAGCAGTTTTTGGCAACTCAGGTTCATTAAAGCTTTAATTTATCAGGACTCTGCCTGGTGTCAAAGAGTGCAACAATACGAACAGAGTCTTCAAAAATAGTATAATAAATTGTCGTTTGCCTTGACAAAACCGAACGTCTGACATTTTTACCCTTCGTTGCCGGAAATGCGTTCGGTTGATTTTGTATAATTGAAATTTGTTTTTCAAGTATTCTGGAAAATTTTACCAGCTCCTTTTCTGCCCAGTTGTCTTCTAAATAATCGATAATTGACTTTAAATCAGCTTTGCCTCTTTTGGACCAAATGACACTAAAGATATTTTTCATAAAGCTTTCTTACTTCGGAATGGTCATAAACCCTGTTCTCAGAAAGGTCTTTTAAGCCTTCCTCAATCGAATCGCGCTCTGCCTGACTAATTTCATCCCACCAGTCGGCATCTTCTGCTAGTTTCAAGAGTCTGTCCAGAAGCTGATTATCGCGGATTTTTGTAATCCACTCAATTAAATGATATTTTTTCGCCTGAATATCCATTGCAAAGTCTTTTTACAAATTTACTATTTTTTCTTTTGATTGAATGGCTTTTAGCCTGCATTTTTCATGAGCATCTGTGATGTATTTAAATTTGAAGACGAATGAGCACAATACCCATCGCTTCAGGCAAGCCCTGCCACTTAGGCATGGGATTTAACAGATTGCCATGGTTTTTTTAAGATTACTAAAAAGCAAAATATTCTATATTGTACTGAATAAATGTGAGTTATACAAA
>JAGYLH010000120.1 GCA_018400955.1 Bacteroidales bacterium | reverse complement strand
CTGACGGAAACAGCAACAGCTGAAATTTTTGCCCATTTTGAAACTATCCAGCCGGGACTTATCGTTATTGATTCCATTCAAACCCTGACCACGGCCCACATTGATGCTTCGGCAGGCAGCATCACACAAATACGGGAAACCGCAGCCGAAATGATGAAACTGGCTAAAATGAGCCAGGTGCCCGTCTTTCTTATCGGGCATATCACCAAGGATGGCAGCATAGCCGGCCCCAAGGTGCTTGAGCATATGGTGGATACCGTATTGCAGTTTGAAGGCGACCGCCACTATGGTTTCCGCATTTTGCGTGCCGTAAAAAACCGTTTTGGGTCCGCCTCTGAACTGGGCATTTTCGAAATGCATGCCAGCGGCTTGCGCGAAGTGAACAACCCCAGCGAAATTTTACTTTCGCAACGCGAAGAAAATGTAAGTGGCATTGCCATTTCGGCCACCATCGAAGGCCTGCGCCCCATGCTTATCGAAACGCAGGCCCTGGTGAGCACTGCTGCTTATGGCACACCGCAGCGTTCGGGCACGGGATTCGACCTGCGCCGGCTGAATATGCTGCTGGCCGTGCTCGAAAAAAGATCGGGCTTCAAGCTGAGTGCCAAAGATGTTTTTCTGAACATTGCCGGTGGTTTGCGGGTGGACGACCCGGCCATTGACCTGGCCGTAATCGCTTCCATCTTGTCATCAAGCGAAGATATTCCGATTAATTCAAAACTGGCTTTTGCCGCCGAAGTAGGCCTTTCGGGCGAAATAAGGGCCGTAAACCGCATCGATGCCCGTATCAGCGAAGCCGACAAACTGGGCTTCGAAAAAATCTTTATCTCCAAATACAACGCCAAGGGCCTTGACCAATCAAAAATTAAAATCGAAATTGTACCGATAGCAACTGTTAACCAGCTTTTCAGTCATTTATTCGGCTGATACCGCAACATCTGAACACATCTAACTATTTAGATTAGTTTTAAATTATCCCGGATACTACATTCCTTTCATTTATAAAGCATTCAATTTTATATGATTATATTTAACAGGTGCGCAATAGGAGCTTAAGCACGTTTGAACCACGTTAGCGCGAACAACAGTTTTACTAACTTTGCCGCCAATCAGATTTTGATGGCATTATTCATATAATAAACGCTTTATGAATTCAGTAATTCTACGTACTGCCACTCGTGTCCTGCTTCCCATCTTGTTGTTATTCTCAGTCTTCATCCTTATCCGAGGCCATCAAGAGCCCGGTGGTGGATTTGTTGGTGGCTTGGTGGCTTCGATGGCTTTTGCCCTTTACACCATTGCCAATGGCATTGGTCATGCCCGGCAAATTTTTCCCTTAAGCCCGACTGTATTCCTAATCAGCGGTTTAAGCTTGGCACTTTTAAGCGGCTTAGTAGGCTTGTTTCTTGGCGCACCTGCTTTTACAGGCATTTGGGGCTCCTACGAATTTCCGGGTATCGGGCCACTCAGCACCCCCTTGTTTTTCGACATTGGTGTTTACCTGGTGGTCTTTGGCACTGCCACAAGTTTCATATTTACTTTAAAATTAAAAGAATAGCTCATGGAGTCCTTGCTGGCAATTCTTATTGGCGGATTGTTTGCTTCCGCAATCTATATGATACTCAGGCGCAGTATCATCAAATTGATAATTGGTCTGTCGCTATTGGCACACGCCTGCAACCTGCTGATTTTTACAATTGGAACAGTAGTACGCGGAAAAGCACCACTCATTGAAGAAGGCAACAAATATGTCACCGAAACTGTAGCCGACCCCCTGCCCCAGGCCCTTATCCTTACGGCAATTGTAATTGGTTTTGCTGTTACCGCTTTTACCATCGTTTTGATCGAACAAGTGTATCAATCAGTAGGTGTGGATGATACAGACAAACTAACGGCAAGCGACAAATAATCCCCAAATCATAGAAACTGAAACGTATGAACGCTATACTCATTGCACCGATAGTTTTCCCACTGATTCTTGGCCTTATTACCTTATCGCTCTGGCAGAACCGCAAAATGCAGGAACTGGCCAACACCATTGGCTCCTTTATTTATCTGGTAATCGGGTTTTTGTTGATGAAATCAGTACTCGAAGAAGGCATACTTGTTACACAAGCTGGAAATTGGGCCGCACCCTTTGGCATCAGCATTGTTGCCGACACCTTTAGTGCCATTATGGTAATGATTACCAGTGTGATGGCATTTGCAATCGCCCTTTATTCCATCTCCTCCATGCGCCGCAGCAATGTAATTTGCGATATGGTGAACAAACGCGAGCAGTTTGGCTATTATCCTTTACTCAACATGATGTATATGGGCATCAATGGTGCTTTCCTCACCGGCGACCTTTTCAATATGTATGTTTGGTTCGAGGTGATGCTTATCTCCTCTTTTATTCTGCTTTCGCTTGATGGGAGCAAGCTGCAACTTGAAGGCACCTTTAAGTATGTTACCATCAACCTGATTTCTTCGGCTTTCTTTCTAATGGGTGTGGGGCTTCTTTATGGCCTGACAGGCACCTTGAACATGGCCGATCTGGCCGTTAAAATCCATGAAGTGGAAAATCAGGCGATGGTAACTGTAGTCGCCATGTTCTTTATTATTTGCTTCGGCATCAAGGCCGCTGTTTTCCCGCTGTTCTTCTGGCTGCCCTCATCCTATCACACACCGCCGATAAGCATTGCGGCCATTTTTGCGGGTATGCTTACCAAGGTAGGGGTGTATTCGCTTATTCGTGTTTTCACTTTGATTTTTATTACCGATATCGGCTTCACCCACACAATAATCCTGTGGATATCAGGCTTTACTATGTTCGTAGGCGTTTTGGGAGCTGCTTCGCAATATGATATGCGCCGCATCCTGTCATTCCATATCATCAGTCAGATCGGTTATATGATCCTGGGACTGGCCCTTTATACGCCACTGGCCATTGCCGGAGCTGTGTTCTATATCATGCACCACATCATTGTAAAAGCCAACCTCTTCCTTGTGGCAGGCCTTGTGAAGCGGTTGGGTGGCAGTTTCGATGTGCGTAATGTGGGTGGTTTGGTAAACAGCTATCCATTCCTGGCGGTGATGTTTTTGGTTCCGGCACTGTCGCTCGCTGGAATTCCGCCGCTTTCGGGTTTCTGGTCCAAGTTTTTTGTCGTGAAAGCCGGCCTCGAATTACAAGAATACTTTATCGTTTTTGTGGCCTTGCTGGTAGGTCTGCTTACGCTTTATTCCATGATGAAAATATGGAACGAAGCCTTCTGGAAACCCGATCCGGGCAAATGCACCAGCGAAAAGCTTATTCCCGGTCTGTTCTCCAAAAAGAATATCTTCATGAGCATTCCCATTATACTTTTGGCAATCATTACGCTAACGATAGGTTTTTATCCCGAGCCATTCTATCAAATTGCCGACAGAGCGGCCAATGAGTTGATGAATCCTTCAATCTATATCAATAAAGTGTTAGGAGGTGTACAATGAGAAATTTACTAATCAATGTTTTTCTGGCCTTTATCTGGCTGGCGCTTACTATGAAGTTCGACCTGTCGAATTTCCTGTTTGGCTTTGTGGTGGGCTTTGTGGTGCTGTGGTTTGTTCACCGCAAAAACAAGGACGAAAAACGCTATATAACCTTTCTTCCCCGTCTTTTTAGCTTTTTATGGATGTTCTTCAGGGAAGTTATTAAAGGCAGTGTGAAAATCGGCTATGATATTGTTACCCCGAAGCATTATATGAACCCGGGCATTATTGCCGTTCCGCTTGACTGCAAAACCGACCTTGAGATTACCACTTTGGCCAACACCATTACCCTTACCCCCGGCACAACAAGCATGGCCGTGTCGGAAGACAGGGCATATATATATGTATATAATGTGTATCTGGACAAGGATGTGCAAAAAAGCATTGATGAAATAAAAAACGGACTTGAGAAAAAAATATTGGAGGTACTGCGATGAGCATGGAAAACTATATACTCAATTTTATTTTGCCCGTATTGACCATCTCTATGTTGCTCATTTTCATCAGGGTATTTAAAGGGCCCAGCCTGATGGACAGGGTAGTTGCCCTCGACCTGCTTGTGATTGTTGGCATTGGTGCCTTTTCGGCCTATGCCGTACTTTACAACAAGCAAGTGGTTATCGACATTTCGCTCATTCTGGCACTGATAGCCTTCCTGAGCACAGTGGCCTTTACCTATTACTATGTGAAAGGCGACCACGAAAAGGACAAATTTGACATGAATTAGAACCCGAAAAAAAATATACCATGGCTATCTATTTTGTTTTATTTTTTCTGACTATTGGTGCTGTTTTTATCCTGATAGCATCAATCGGCTTATTGAAAATGCCTGATATATACCTACGTATGTCAGCCTCAACCATAGCCGGTACTTTTGGAGTGGCTTCGATGCTTGTGGCCGTAGCCATCCATTTTTATGATTTCGGGATTTTCTTGCATATCGCCGGGGTTATCATATTTCTGATCCTGACGGTTCCTGTTGGCGCACACATGCTTGGGCGCTCATCGCATATTATCGGATTGCCCATGTGGCACAAAACTGTTCGCGATGATATGAAAGACAAATACGATCATGAAAACCACACCTTCAAAACTTTTAAGAAAGAAGGGGAATTAAAAAACGATACCAAAGAAGCTTAGGAGATTTTGCTATGTTAAACATGATTATTATAGGATTCCTGGCTGCCATTGCTGCTCCGTTTATCCATAAGGCGCTGCCAAAATTTGCCGGTTGGCTGCTCACACTTGTGCCACTGGGCATATTCATCTATTTGTTGCCCATGATAAGCCCCATCTCCAATGGTGAGGTTTTGTTGCTGAGCTACAAATGGTTCCCGTCGCTTGATATCAACCTGAATTTTGTAGTCGATGGCCTCAGCCTTACCTTTGCCCTGATTGTGAGTGGCATTGGTGCCATCATCGTTTTTTATGCCAGCGGTTATTTGCACGGGCATAAAAAAGAAGGGCGTTTTTATGGCTACCTTTTGTTTTTTATGACTTCCATGCTGGGTGTGGTACTTTCGGACAACATCCTGGCTTTGTTTGTTTTTTGGGAATTAACAAGTATCAGCTCCTACCTGCTCATTGGTTTTAACCACGAAACCGAGCGTTCGCGCTATGCTGCCCTGCAAGCTTTGCTTGTTACAGGTGGTGGCGGACTGGCCATGATGGCCGGTCTTATCCTGATGGGGGTTGTAGGGGGCAGTTTCAATATTTCGGAATTGCTCAACCAGGCACCGGCCATTGTTGGTCACAGCCTGTATTTGCCCATTTTGATTTTGATTCTTTTGGGTGCTTTTACAAAATCGGCACAGTTTCCGTTCCACTTTTGGTTGCCAAATGCGATGGAAGCGCCAACACCTGTTAGTGCTTACCTGCACTCGGCCACCATGGTTAAAGCGGGAGTGTTTTTGCTGGCAAGGCTAAACCCTGTGCTTTCAGGAACAGATGTTTATCATATTACGCTCACCGTTTTTGGGGGCATCACCATGTTGATGGGAGCCGCCATGGCCATTGGTCAAAACGATTTAAAGCGCATTCTGGCCTACACAACTGTCAGCGCCTTGGGTATTATGGTTTTCCTTATTGGATTGGGTGGCAAATATGCTGTAACGGCTGCTATTACTTTTTTGGTGGTACACTCATTGTATAAAGGGGGCTTGTTCCTTGTTGCCGGGGCCATCGATCACGAAACCGGCACACGCGACATCAGAAAACTGGGAGGGCTCAAGGCGTTTCTGCCACTGATCTTCCTGGGTGCCATCCTGGCAGCTTTCTCCTATTCAGGCATCCCACCTTTTCTTGGCTTTGTTGCAAAAGAATTAATTTATGAGGCTACGTCACATTTCCATGTTCATCCGGTTATCCTTACGGTCGCTGCAGTGCTTACAAATATGTTCCTGGTGGCTACTGCCATTATGGTAGGCGTGAAACCATTTTTCGGCAAATACATCCAAACCCCCAAGCATCCGCACCATGCCCCTGTAACTTTATGGCTGGGGCCTGTTTTGTTGGGTGTTCTTGGCCTCGTACTTGGTGCCATGCCATCTTTGATTTCGAAGGGTTTGGTTTTGCCATCCGTTGCGGCAGTGGCCCAGGCCGAAGGTGTTAAACTGGCCTTGTGGCATGGGCTTACCCCCCTGTTGCTCCTTAGTTTGCTTACCCTTGCCGGTGGTGTTGCCTTTTATTATTTGTCGTTTGCTGTTAAAAAAAACATGGCCTTTTTCGATAAATTAGCCCTGGTTGGTCCTGAGGAGTGGTATAAATTGTTGCTAAAAGGTCTGGTGAAATTTTCGGCCAGGCAAACAGCCTTTTTCCAGGATGGGTACCTGCGCCATTATTTCTATTGGATACTAGCAGTATTTATCGGACTTATTGTGTTCACGCTGTTTTATAAGGATTTATTTGGCCTTATCAGGGTTGACTTCACGGGTATATATTTCCATGAGGCTTTGCTTGTTATTATTATGCTTTTGGCAGCCTACAGTGCCATCAGGGCAAAAACTGTACTCAGCTCGGTTGCAGCCCTTGGCGTAGTTGGATATGGCGTAGCCCTGATTTTTGCCTTTTTCAGCGCACCGGATTTGGCACTCACGCAATTCTCCATCGAAACCCTCACTGTTATTCTATTGGTTTTGATAGCCTATAATGTACCCCGTTTTTCAAAAATCTCTTCCCGCAGAAATACAAGCCGTGATGCCATTATTTCAATTGCCGCCGGATTAACAGTTACCGTGTTGGTACTTTTGGTGCTGAATATGCCTTCCGAAAGCAAAATAAGCACATTCTTCCTCGAAAACAGCTATGTGGCAGCCCATGGCCGTAATGTGGTAAACGTAATCCTGGTTGACTTCAGGGGACTTGATACCATGGGCGAAATCACCGTGCTGTCATTAGCAGCTATTGGTGTTTATACCTTGCTGAAGTTCAGGTCGAGCCGAAAAAAAGTCAATGTAGAAAAACTTAAGTAGTTCTATAACACAGTATGACTATTGTTTATGCAATAGCCGTTGTGTTTTTCCTTTAGTATTATGGCGGGCGACTTGGTCTGATCGAATTGCTAATGAAAGCTTGCAAATGTCATTTTTTCCGATCTTTGCCGGCCACACCGATTTAAGCCATGATACAAAACAATTTCTCTAAGTCGTTCATTACGAGTAATCTATCTTTGCTTTCTTTTGGCTTACTGTTTACCTTTTCGTCCAGTTTCGGGCAAACCTTTTTGCTTTCGTTATACGTGCCTGCCGTTGAGGGATTCCTCAACATCAGCAATACCGAGTTCGGCAGCCTGTATGCCATAGCCACCATTGGAAGTGCCTTAAGCTTGCCATGGCTTGGCGGCTATTTCGACCGCATTGAACTAAAACCCTACAGCTTGGTCGTAATGTTGGGTCTGGCCGCTTCGATGCTGCTGCTTTCGTTGGCAGCCAATTTCATGATGGTTCTCATCGCTTTTTACGGGCTTCGGCTTTTTGGGCAAGGCTTGAGCAGCCACACTTCCATTTCGGCCATGGCGCGCCATTTCAGCTCCAACAGGGGAAAAGCCATCGGTCTGGTCAGTTTGGGTTATCCTATAGGCGAGGCCATACTGCCTATTTTAATAGCCCTGCTGATTGCTGCTATGGGCTGGCGAGGTGCTTTGCAATTGTCGGCCCTGCAAATTGTTTTGATTACTATACCCCTGACTATTTTCCTGCTCAAAAAATCTTCAGCCAGCCTTCAGGCCTACAGAACGCAATCTGCCGCATCAGGAAAAAATCAAAACAAGGTACAATTTCTAAAACTGTTGCAACAAAAAGAATTTTGGATTATTTCACCCGTCGTATTCATGCTCGGCTTTACAAATACCGCCATTTTCTTTTTCCAGTTGAAGCTGGGCGAATCGCGCGACTGGACTGCTGAATGGGTGGCGGCATCCCTTTCTGCATTTGCCCTTGCCGGTGCTTTTGGCATGTTGGGGTCGGGCAGCCT
>JAGYLH010000012.1 GCA_018400955.1 Bacteroidales bacterium | reverse complement strand
AAATAATGCTTAGGAAACGATCTATTATAGAAACAGTTAACGATGAACTGAAGAATATCTGTCAGATTGAACACTCTCGACACAGAAGCTTTACCAATTTTTTAACAAACATGATCTCAGGGTTGTTAGCATACTCATTCCTTCCTAAAAAGCCCAGTATAAAGTATGAAACGGTAACAAACAATGGCCAACTTACTCTTTTTTAGATTTTTGCTTATATCGAACTCAGGTTTCTAATATGAAATGAGTATTCATGAGTTAATGAACCTCCAAAATAGGTTGCAATTCCTTCTTCGCACCAATGATAAATACTACTTTCGGTAAGTTTTGCAAGTAATAGATGAACAATTTCATGAAAATGATCTTCTCCCATACCTCCACTTATTACCATATTATTGGTTTTAAGAGCTCTTGCTTCATATTAACTCAAACCAGACAAGAAATCCCTATCAAAATGTTGAACGCCAAACCATTCAGCAGCAACAGTCATATTATCTGATAGAATATATGTAATTGAATCGTTCAAAACAATACCAAATCCCTCATTAAAGGCTTGTATTTTTGTTTGCATTGCAAGTGCTTTTTCTATATTGAACTTGTAGTCAACGCTGTAGTAGTACCTGATTAAACCAAGTCTTTTAGTCTGTAACTTAGATTTGTGAGATGTAAACGCATTGGCAAGCTTAAACCCCCCATCTATTTGCTGTTTCACTGGAACAGTAATTATGTATGAAGGGATTCCCTTCCACATTTCCTCCGGATAGGAGATGAACATTGATCTCAACTCAAACAAATATTCTTCTCTTTTTACAATGCCTAGTAGGTATTGCTTTTCCATTGGATAGAAAACATTTCCACTACTTCTTTTAAAAGAATAATATAAATCTGGGAAAGTGTATAAATTTACTTCTTCGCGATCCCAATATTTCTGCAAGCTCACAGGAAATTCATTTAAGATGTAGCTTTTTTTGGCGCTATAATAGTTGAGTTCACTCAGATAACTATCCCACAGTTGACAAATCTCTTTAAAACCTGCAAATGTTGTGTCTGCGAAAGGGCTGATAATGGTTTGAGGACGTTTTTGGGCATAGCTTCCCAAGAAAAATAATATCCAAAATAAAATTAAAAGTAAGGGTTTTCTCATTTTGAAAATTGTTTTTAATATAAGAATAATGGCTTAAAATGTTTGAAACTTGAAAAAACAACATCCTTTGGTAAATATGCTACTCATTCAGCGATCGTCAAATTTATTTATTTTTTAGGATAGATGTATCATTTGAGAAGAATCTTTATGTTTCATTTAGGCAGGTCTATGAAATCCCCGAAATTTTCGCGGTTGATTACAGTATAACTTGCATCAGGATAATGGTTTTGAAAAGCCGCAGGGATGCGTGCGTTTTTACTATTCCATTTAAATTCAAATGCCGACATTTTGCCATCTGTAATTTCAATCAGATCTATTTCCTGTTGGTCGTAGGTGCGCCAAAAATAAAAATCGGAAAAAGTTTGCAGATATACTTGTTTTTTAACCCTTTCGGCAACGCAAAAGTTTTCCCAAAGTTTCCCAATATCATCCCGTTGGTCGAGTGGGTTCATATTATTGATGATGACATTCCGTATTCCGTTGTCCCAGAAATAATATCGTGGAGATTTTGTTATTTCTTTTCTGAGGTTGCGGCTATAGCCGTTCAAACGAAAAATAACAAAGGTTTTTTCGAGAATGTCGAGATAACGCTGCACCGTTTTTACGGTTGAACCCAACTGACCGGCCAATTCGTTAAACGAGACCTCATTCCCAATCTGAAAGGCGATCAATCGCAAAAGTTGTAACACAAACAGGCTGTCTTTAAGATTGTCAAGCATCAACACATCTTTCAGAAGGTAGCCATTTTTAATATTTTCTAGTACGAGTCTTTTTTCTTTGTTGTTTTTGCTCAGAAACACTTGTGGATATGTACCATAAATCAGCAGATCAGGAGTCTTTCGTTGGGATTCTAAATAGTCCAAAGCTAATTCTCCATAAGAGAATGGATACAGCATGAAGTAAACTGACCTTCCCGTCAAGGGTTCTCCAAGCTGATTTCTGAGATCAAACGAAGCTGAACCGGTTGCCAAAATGGATAGGTTGGGTGATGTGTCTATCAATAGTTTTAGGTTTTTTCCAATCCCATTGATGCTTTGTGCCTCATCAATGAGGATGCAATCATAGCCTTTTGTTAAATTTTCAAGCACCTCCTGCCTGCCAGAAGCTAATATTTCGGCAACAGTCAGGTCTTCGCCATTCAGTTTTAAAACACTTTTTTCTGATAGCCTGTCAGCAATGGCATTTATAAGTGTGGTTTTACCTGTTCTTCTTGCACCAAAAAGTACAGTTACTCTTCCCGGCACCAAGCTTTCCAGTATGCTTTCAGTTATAAATCGGGTGATCATTATCTGTTTTCTTGCAAAGATATGCTAAATTTGTCTACCTCACTCCACAAATTAACGTTAATTTGTGGACACACCTCCACAAATTCGTGTTTTTTGATGAGTTGGTTAGAAGAATGCTATTTACTGAAAACTTGCACATACTTTAAATTCCCATTCAGAAGTTGGCGGATTCAAATTGTATTTGGTTTCAAGAATGGGCTTTGTTTAGGGGGCAATTGCACGTTTGATCTGCCAACACCATGGTTCACTATGCAGATATAAGGACTTACAACAGACTTCGGTTGTAATCAAAAACAGCTGTGAGAAGTGAATCCTTTACTTGTTGCCACGAAAGGCCCACCAACATATCGGGCATGGGTTCTGATTCGGCATCTTCAAAATAGGTCATGCTTTTCAGCAACAGGTAAGCCGAACCGTCAGGATGCTTTTGCGTGTAAAAACTAAGCATCTCATTAAAGGAAAAATAGTTGAGCAAAAAATACAAATCAACAAAGTCCTTTTTGCTACCCCTTCCTGTAATTGCTGCCAGCTTCATGGCTGCAATATCTTTCATTCGTGCAAGCCTTATACCTTCAATACATAGGATGTCATCTATCCAGCGATAGGAATAATTGACAAAATCAACTTTGATGCCGTTGATGCTGAAAATATTGATGTTTTCTGTTCGCTTGAGAATCGTCACCGCTTCAAACTCCTTGAACAATAGATTGGTGTCAATCTGTCCAAAATCAATGTCACCAAACAAATCCAGGTCAACCGATTTGCGATGCCCTATTTGCAAAGCCAAAGCGGTACCCCCGGCAAGCCTCAGGTGTTTTAGTTTTTCGCTGTGCATCAGTGCGCTCAGAAGTTCCAGTGCAGGGGGGTCAATTGCTGATAAGTATAACATCTGAAGTCTTTTTTTTGGCTTTGGGAAAGAAATGCGATAAACGAAAGGGTTTTCTTGTCGAGTTCCCTGAAATTTTTGGCTGTTTCGGCAATTTGTCCTATTCCAAAATGCCTTTGCAGTAGCACCCAGTCTTCCAGCAGGCCATATTCGAGCACCTGCCTGATTATATAGGGTTTATCGTTTTCAAGGTTGAGCTTGCTGCGGTCAACATCCCAGAAAAGGTGCTTCGAAAACTGTCCTATGGTGCGGCGGCTGTTCATTTTTATAGGATAGTGTCAGTGGGACGTTTTATAGCAATTGATTGATATATTTTTAAACTTCGTGATTATCCGCTTTTTGAGTTTTTCAACGCGGAATACTCATCAAGCGGGGTCAAAAGTAATAAAAGGATGTGTGATTTGCAAAGTTTGGTTAGCAAGGTAGAACCATGCAGCGCACATGCCATTTTATTGGCTTGGCCAATCATTAATGGCGGACTCAGCCTTTATGCCTTTACCCTGATGCTGTTTGTTTTTATCAAACAGGATGCCAATAGGTTGAATGTGTTGTAGGTGTTTTATCCTGACAATCTACAAATTAACGAGAGGATTTCTACACATTTCCTTTCTTTGTATCAGTAAGCTGTTTGCGGTATATGAGTGTGTTAGCGACCAGTTCCACCGGAAAATTCAGCATTTTGATCAGTTCAACTACGTTTGTTCGGCGCTGAATGCCATTTTTGATTTTAAAATCGAAAAGAATTTGCCCTTCGGCAAAGTCATTGTCAAAATAATAGGTGTCGTACTTGTTTTTTATTAGTGCTATCAAATCAAGGTCGTGTGTTGTAACCATTACCTTTGAATCAGTATTTCCAAGGTAGAGCAGCGTTGCGGCAGCAAGAGATATGCGATCAATGGCATTTGTGCCCCTAAAGATTTCATCAATAAGTATAATATGAGGTAGATGGCTGCCATCATTTCCTGAAACGATATCATAAATCCTTGTCAGCTCGTCCATGAAAAAACTTTTCCCGGAAAGCAAGCTTTCATTGTTTGATATTGACGATACAACTTTAATCACGGGCAGCTTGATATAGTCGCAAAACGCGCAGTTTATGGATTTGGCCAGAACGATGTTCACACCGATGGTTTTCAAAAATGATGTTTTGCCTGACATATTGCCGCCTGTAATTACAACATTTTGCTCTGACATGACAATACTGTTGGCTATGCAGCCCTTGATGAGCGGATGGCAGGCGTTTTCAAGTATCAGACTATTGTCAGAAGAAGGTACCGGTTCAACAAGCCCATGTCCTTTTTTCAGGCAGGACAATGATTGCGCCGTGTCGGAAATGCCCACATATTCAAATGCTTTTTGCAATATTCCAGCATTTTTTTCAATCAACTTAATGGTGCTGTTGTATTGAAGCGCATCGTACAAAACCGAAGCCTTGATAATTTCAACTATGTAAAACAATACTGATGAAAGCTCATCGGCATTTTCAGTGTTGATTGAAAGGTAGAAGCATTTTTTTGCAATACGCTTAAACATTGTCAACTCACTCTTTGACAATTGCTCTTGGCTGTTTTCGAGTTTAGATATGCTATTGAAAGCCCGGTAAAGAGCCCTGATGTTTAAAAACTCCTGTTGGTGCAGGTTGATTTTGGCCTTCAGGTAATAATGTATGAAGGTGTTTATTAACAAAACAAAAACAAGGGGTAAAAAAAACACGTTGTGGGAAAAACTAAGCAAAAAAAGAGCGGGTGGCAAAAAACCCATAACCTTGGTCCAGCCAGGAACAAGTTTGTATGCTTTTTCATAAAGCAAATCAGGCAGAAAGTAAGTGGTTGCTGTTTCGTATTTGTTCAGAATGGCTGCGGCTGCTTTAAGTTTATCGGGATTTGATGTATAAAAACGAACTGCATAATTGAGCATTTTTTTTTGACTGTTTGGTTGCTCCTTGCGCAACAAGCCATACAGATATTGCTCTCCGGTTTTTGTCAGCGTCCTGTCAATAAAGCTGTACACATGGTCAAGTTCAAGGTCATTCCAGGTTCGGTCGTCCACCACATTTGGCAAATGCCCACCACAGTCGCTGTATTTTCTGATGAAAGTGATGTTTCTGTGCTTATCGAGTGGCTTTGTTCGTTTGTCTTTTGCCGGCATATTGGTTTTGGCATTCATTTTTTTGCTATTTGTAGCGGATTATCCACTAATGTCAGGAGTTATTGGCCCCAATAGCAACCCAAAGATACAGAATATGCGGAATGCTGGATCTGAAAACTCGTCAAGAGCATCGGTTACCTTGATGCTATTTTTTTGGAGGGATGGGGAATAAACGGCATTATTTTGTTTGACAAAGAGAGGAATGTGGTGTTTATCAAGCAGGATGCCAATAGGTTGAATGTGTTGTAGGGTAAAAAATCAAATCGTTTTTTTGCTGGATTATAAGGTCTCTTCATCAATGTAGCTTGAGGGCTATCCATTGGGTGTAGCTAAAGCACAAAATAGTTTCGCGAAGCGGATGCCTTGCGGAGCTATAGGTAGGCCAAAACAATTAAACTGCTGATAGGCCACAAAAAAAACCGCCCCATCAGGAAGCGGTTTTTATTTTATTTGGTCAAAAACTTTCAGCCTAATAGAAATCCAGCCTGTTGTCTTCGATTTTTGTCAGTTTTTCCAGGGCCCTGAAGGCACTGTTGTTACGAACCGAATTGCTGAAAAGGTTACGCTGGTCGCGTTTGATATTGTCAAAATTTTCGGGTTCGTCAGCCTTGTTCATGCTGGTCATTTTTGCAACAAAAGTGGCACTGTTGCCAACAACAGGACCTGCAACTTCGCCCACTTCGAGACCAAACATTGTGCCTATCAGCTTGTTTTCCATACCATAACTGCCTACGGTGCGGGCATCAAAACTTTGTTGAGTAAGCTGTTCAACCGTCACATCAAATTTTGCAGCGATGGCGTTCAGGTCGTCCAGGTTGGCTTTCATTTGTTCGGCGATGTATTCGCCTTTTTTCCTGTTCAACACCTGGGCCGTTATCTGGTCTTTCATGTCTTCGAGGGCGGGGATGCCTTTTTCCCATTTTTGGGTCAGTACGGCAATCACATATTTATCTTCCATATCAAAAATGGTGGAAACATCGTCCACATCAGTATCTTTGTCAAAGGCCCAACGTACAATTTGTCGTGGGTTTTGAATGCCAGGGATGTTGTTTGTCATTTGGGTGAGGTTGGGGGCAAGCCTTTTTGATAGCCCATCGCGTTCGACCACTTCATCAAACTGATCTCTGCTGCGGGTTTCGGTTGCAAACTTGCTGGCTTTGGCAAATACATTCTGAAATGTTTGCGAGCTGGGGGTAACCTCGTGGGTAATCAGGGCGAGTTTAATCTTTGGTTTTTCTTCAGTTTTTCCGGTAACCTGGATAATGTGAAAACCAAAATCAGTTTCTACTTTGCCAATGGTTCCTATATTATTCTCTGCTACAAATTCATTGAAAGGGGGTACCATTTGGCCATCGGCGAACCAGCCGAGGTCGCCGCTGTTTTGTGCTGCGCTGCCATCGTCCGACATGCTTGCTGCAATATCAGTAAGTTGGGCAGGCCTGCGCTGAATGACGGTAAGTAAGCTGTCGGCAATCCTTTCGGCTTCTTCTTTGCTGCGTGTTTGCTCGCTGCGCATAGCACCCTGAAAGGCAATCAACACATGGCTGGCTTTCAACGAATCGGGGCGGGTAGTAACATCTACAAGCCGGGCCAGGTTGTAGCTGCCATCTTCAAAGTAGGGGCCATAAACAAAACCTTTTTCGGCATCAAACATGATTTCTTCAAGCGAAACAGGAACTTCGCCACGGCTTAGCCATGCTTCGTTGTAGCGGCTATCGGAATTTGCGTTTACAAAACCGGCAATGTTGCTGGTTGTGCTAAATTCATCCACAAGGTCCTGAGCGAATTTTTGCGCCATACGCTGGTCATCAGCTGAGGGCAGAATGTCAAAAACTACATATTCGATATCGCGGCTTGCCTGACGTTCATACATATGTTTGTTTTCATCGTAGAAACTCTTGTAGTCCTTGTCGGTAATGCTTACCAGGCTGTCGTTAACGCTGGCAAAACGCACGGCTACCAGGTCGAAATCCGCTTTGTGGTTGCGGTCAACCCAACCTGCACGTGCCAATGCACTTGGTGTGTAATATGCTTTTGTGATCAGGTTGTTGTATTTTGTGTTTAGCCTGTCGTCCTTGATATATTTTTCAAAAACCAACCATTGTTCTTTGGCAGCAGGCTGCATATTGTCGAGGTTTTGCAAATAATTCAGCACCATGCTGCGGTCGTATTCGCCGGTTTCAGGATTGGAGAAGTTTTGCAGGATGGCGGGGTGGGGGTTGGGGCCCTGAACCTGGTCAAACAATTCTTCAGTAGTTACGGTAAGGCCTAACTTATCAAGCTCTTTGCCCATAATCACCTCCTGTAAAATCTGGTTCCAGGTTTGCTCACGAATCCTGAAGAGGTCATCTTGCGATAAACGCTCATTTTGCATTTGCTGGCGGGTGGCATCGGCATTTTGTTCAAATTTACGGTTGAATTCAATGATAGTGATGTCATCGCCCCCAATCGTAGCAACATTAACTACCGGACGTCCGCCCCCTCCTCCTTGAAACAGGTCGCCAAGCACAAATGCAGCCAAAGCAACACCTATTACAACTATCAATAAGACGGAGTGTTTTCTGATTTTTCCAATTACAGCCATAGTGTATCTATCTTTTTTTAAAACAGGGTGCAAATGTACAACAGAAACTTTAAGTAGAAAAATAAAATCCTGATTTTAACAAAGCCACTTTATGGTTAACTATTTCTCTGAAATACAACATGATAATATGTTGATAACTTTAGCTTGTTGGCTATGAGCTATCGAAACAGCATTCAAGCACTGTCTAAATCAGGTGGGTTTTACTTTTAATCCTGTAATAATTTTAGGTGAACCTCATCCAGGCGGTTTTCTGTAGCCTTAAGTACCTTAATTATATAGGGATGAATAATTACTTCTTCGTGGTGTTCGGGAATACTTTCGTGGTAATGCAGGATAAAACCGGCCAATGTCTCGTATTCTTCTGCTTCCGGGAATCCTAACTTATAGGTTTCATTGAGGTAATCGATTTCGAGGCGTGTTGAAAAAATGTATTCGTTGTCGCCAAGTTCTTTTTCTACAGTAGAATCCTCATCAAACTCATCGTCAATTTCACCAAATATTTCTTCAATGATGTCTTCCATAGACACGATACCGGAAGTGCCCCCAAACTCATCAAGTACCACAGCAATACCCTGACGGTCCTGTATAAATTGGCTTAGTAAGCGGTTGGCGGCAAAGGTTTCGGGATACACATGAATTTCGCGGATAACTTCGCTGATGGAGGCAGGTTTTTTAAACATATCGAATGAATGCACATAGCCTACGATATTATCAATGTTATCATTGTAAACCAATATTTTAGAATGTTTTGTGTCAGCGAATCTATTCAACAATTCCTTTAAGGTTGTAGTGGAACTTACAGCTTCAATTTCTGTACGGGGCACCATGCATTCGCGCAGTTTCACATGCCTGAATTCGATCGCGTTTTGGAATAATTGAATATCGTGCTGCACTTCATCTTCAGATTCTTCCTGCTGGGCATACTCCATGAGGTAATCATTCAAATCAACCGAACTAAAGCGGTAGTCGCTTCGGGTAAGTTCGATGCGGAAAACACCTTTAATGATCAGCTCCGAAAGGCCAATGTACAATACAATAATCGGATAAAAAATATAATAAATCAGGTAAACCGGAACGGAGAAAGCGTTGAGCAGGCCATTGGGGTTGATGCGAAAGAATATTTTAGGGAGAAACTCAGCAACAATTAAAATCAGGATGGTTGCAATGATTGTTTGTGCCAGCAACAAGGTAAAATTGCTGTAAATGCTTTCGGGCAACCAGGAAGCAATAGCAGGTTCGAGCACGTTGGCCATGGCAATACCATATACCACCAAGGCCACATTATTGCCAAATAAAAGGGCACCAATAAAATGCGAGGGGTTTTTATAAAAGCGTGAAAGAATGCGTGCACTCAAAAGATTTTTCTTCAGGTCAAGCTCAATGCGCAGTCTGTTTGAACTTACAAAGGCTATTTCCATACCCGAGAAAAATGCGGAAAGGAATAGCGTTAAAATAATTATTTGCCAGTTGTCCACGTAATTGTTTTCGTTATAGGCGTCACAAAAATAGTTAAAAGAAGTTTAGTTTTCTGATTCAAGGGGCTCTTCTTCGTCCACCTCGAGTGTTGCTTTGATGTTGTGGATTACCCTTTGTTCAAATCCTTCGCTGGCAGTCAGGCTGTCGCCGTAGATTACCCGGTCGGGCGATGTTATTTTAACGGAAGCCCGTGTAAAAATTGTTTTGTTTTGCTGATTCCAATAGAGTGTTTCTGTATAGAGTTTTTCCTTAGTGATAAAATTTTCAACCTCAACATTACTTCGTGCAAGGAGCAGCCTGACTTTTTCATAATTAATGCCGTATTCAGCCCTGATGGTGGAACTCATCACATCAACAGAGTCATAAAAATAGGCCACAAAACCGTCAGGAAATTCAGTAGATGGGTCGTCGCCTTCAAACTTATTCATACGCGGAGCATGCAGGCGCATCTGCACGCGGCCCGAATCGCTCCTGGTGTAAACTACATCTTTGGCTGTAACGGACGAAAGGGTATCCTCGCGGCTAAACTCCTGCAGAACTGCAATTGGGTTTTCGCACGAAAAAAACATCATGGCCATTGCAATGGCCATGATGTATAAAAGGAATGTATTAAATTTGTTTGCAGGGTGTATCAAGGTTTTATTGCTTTGCTGCCCTGATGGTTGTGTTTTCATTTATCCAACATTCAACAGTATAAGTGTCACCCTCTTTGAAGTCGTGAAAGAAAATAGCCTCGGCTGAAGGAAAATAGGCCATGTAGGCACTGATCCGGCTATTGGCCAATTCAGCAACGGTTGGGTCCATTTGGCGGGCACGCATATACTTATCAACAGCAGCCCAATAAGCAACTTTACCATAAAAATCACCATCGCCACAATCTTTGGCACTTGAAGCATACATATCGCCGATCAATATGTAAGGATTTCCATCGCTGGGGTCAAGCTCAATGGCCTTTAGAGCCATTTGACGTGCTCGCGGATAGTTTTTCATTACGCGGTATATTTCACCGAGTAAGCGATAAGAAAGGTGCGCCCGATCAACATTCTCTGATGCTGTAGCTTCTGTTAGATAAGGAAGGGCATCACTGTATTTTTCCTCGCGCAGCAGCAATCTCCCAATATGGAAAGCAGATTCGGGGCTTGGCTCCAGTTTATGCAAACGCATACTTGCATCCAGGTATAATGGATCATCCTGACAGCTGCGACGATCGAGCATGGAGGTGGCTTTCTTTAAAAGCTCAATATCATTCGGGTTTTTATCCAGCTTTCTGGCATAAATCCTTACCATGTCCACACAAGTGGCAAATGGTTCAAAAGTAGCTTCGATATTGCCCTTGTAGTTTTTATAAATCTCTTCCCAACGGCTGTCGCCTTGTTCGGCATAACCCTTGATATTTAAGTCGAGGATATCAATAATCTGGTCGTAGGCATCAACAATGAGGGTACTGTCAACAGCACCAGCCCTTGCCATGCGGATAACTGAGCGGAAGTAATATATCAAAACTGTACCATCAGATTGATTTCCTTCTAACTCAACCGATTTTTTCAGGGTGTTATACACATCTTCATAACGTTTTGGTGACAGCATGTAGAGGTCAACCCCTTTGCGGCCAAGGACAGAACCCTCCTGAGGGGTTCCACGACGGGAATGCCCGGCATGAAATTCCGGAAAATACTCAAGGCGTTGGTCATAAACCATCATCAAGGTATCAATATACTTTTCTTTATCTGCTTCCGATTTGGCATTCTCTATTTGAAACTGCAAAATCCGTACACCATCTATATATATGTTTTCGCTGGCAAGCGGACAATTGTTAAATACCCAACGCCAGGGATTGATGATTTCGTAAATCATACGGTTGGTGTAATCACTGGCACGCCATTGCTTCAGAAATTCGCGATAAAGGGAAAAGTTAATTACACAAGTTGTGCTGTCGTCGCCATAGCGTGATTGTGATTGGGTGGCTTGTTCGAGAAAAAGGGTCTCTTTCGAAATGTTTGCGCTAACAGAAACTGTTGCAAGCAAACCTGCCACCAGTAGGATTAGTTTAGTTTTCATAAACTTTAAATGTAATTTGGTAATAGCTTATAATTCATTTTTTGTTAATGGTACCTTCGTTTTACAAACCAGCGCTCATAAATGGCAACCCCCAATGTAAAATTTACAAAAGTCTCCTGAACCAGATTATTTGCAACTGTTCCCCGTCGGCCTAACTCTAAGCTCACATCAACACTTGTTAAAGAACGTGGTACAGGTAACCCCATACCAAAACTTATGCCAAACTCGTTTATTGCCTCACCACGCAAATTGAGGTAGGTTTGGTCATACCGCAACCCGGCTCTGTATGTGATACGTTTCCAATATTTTGAAATGGAGGTGTGGGGTGGTGTATATTGACCGCCAACAGCAATATTCCAGGCATTGGTAAGGGAATCGCTTTGTCCAAAGGCTTCAAACTTTTCCCAGTTTTGCCAGTTGAAGTCCGCCCCAATCAGCCAACTGTTTTTCTTTTCAATTGCAAGCCCCAAGCCAAAGCCCTGCGGCATGGTGAGGTTACCTTTTTCTTCGGGTCGGTAATCAATAGTGTCCCTAATAAGTTCAAGATTTCCATTTACTCCGCCTGATATTGATTTTATTGCAAATTCGCGTTTTGCTGCCAAATTCATTTCCTGGCTATAGCTAATTCCGGCGTGCAGGTTGAAATCGTTTCCAATGTCGGCCATATAAAACAATCCATAATCAAACAAGAAACTATTAACCTGAATCTGATTTTCGATTTTGTTGTTGGCGTAATAAACAGAATCAAAAAAGTGTAGTAAAACATCGTTGCTGCTTTTGCCAAAAACATAATTGGCATTTACCCCAACGGAAAGGTTTTTTGTGATGGCAAACGCACTACCCACATAAAACCGGTTTAATCCGCCTGATCCGGTAAAAGTTTTGGCATAATTGCCGGTGAGTTCGTTCTGATAAGGTATAAGCACGTCGTAGGCTACATTTGAATAGGGAAGTAGTCCTGCGCTTGCGCGCCACTTGGGTGTAACCGGAAATCCAACACTCATATAAGATAAGCGCGAATTGGATGCTGATTCGCTTTGAGTGGAAGTGCGCAAGGTGGCCGATCCAGCACTCACGCCTGCATTGAAGAGAAACGACAGGGAGTCGAACCGGGCATAAGTAGCCGGGTTGCGTGCGTTGATAAAAGAGTTGCTCCCAATAGCATTGGAAATGCCGCCCATGGCTTTGAGCCGGGCATTGACACTTTTATTCTCTAATTGTCCGATACCAAAACGCGAGTAAGGTGAATCAATTCCGGTCTGTGCCTGAAGGCCCATTGTGACCAGTACCATCAAAATAAACGCGGTAATTTTCTTCAACTTACTGATTTTCATTAAAATCTGAAATTATCTTTAATCCCTCAATAACTAAATTTGACGCTGCAAAGATGCTATAATTTAACTGCTTATCAAAATATTTATTATCTCCTCCCCCTATTAATACAGTTAAATCTTCGTAAATTTCCATGTATTTGCGAATTATACCTTCCATTTCAGCCTGTATGCCATGCATCACGCCTGATTGCAAAGAGGCTATTGTGCTGTTTCCAACCAGAGGTGGATTTTCAATCATTGATGCCAATGGCAGTTTTCCGGTAAACTGATTCATCGCTTTGAACCGAAGCTGTATGCCAGGGCTTATGCCTCCACCGTAATATATGCCATCGTTGCTGAGAAAATCGTAGGTGATGCAAGTTCCAACGTCGATTATCAATACATTTTGCTTTGGAAATCGCTGATAAGCAGCTGCTACCAAAGCAATACGGTCCCTGCCCAATGTTTCAGGTGTGCTATAGTTGATTTTAAATGGCAAAGGCGTTAGGTGGTCCAGTTGTTTTACTTCGATGGATTGTGGTAAGCTCATGAGAAAAGCTTCAGGCAAATCCCTTACGCTTGAAAGGAAACAGCTTGCTGGAACCGGGTAGTTTTTAAGGATTTCGGGCAGTTTTGAGGCTTCTCCTACAGGTAGGGAGAACTGGTGTACCAGCCTGTTAGCATCAAAAAACGCAAATTTAAAAAGGGTATTCCCGATATCAACGATTAGTTTCATGGTGTTCAATTACAACAAAAATTGACGGCAAAGTTATTGATAATGAGCTATAGTTGTGAAATGTTGGAAAAAAGTTTAGATAATTTAAAATATGTATTACCTTTGCCGCTCCAAAAACGGAGGTACCATAGCTCAGTTGGTAGAGCAACGGACTGAAAATCCGTGTGTCGCTGGTTCGATCCCGGCTGGTACCACACCTAAAGCTTTCATTATGAAAGCTTTTTTTTGTTTATGACTTTAGTTAATTAGTTGCTGGGCAGTGGTTTGCGCCTTTTGGTGCTTTGGCACTGGAATTGGAACATTTTATTTCGAGGGCTTTTCACCAAGGCCTTAAAACCCTCCTGTTTTGTTAAATTTATGATTGTAGAACAGCCACTAAGTTTTTTTAACAAAAACGAAAGTATCGGAGCCAATTCATAATTGGTATTTTTGCCGCTAATTTATGCTCATGAGGAAATCCTTTAATAGTTTTGTTCTAATCATTTTTGTAATCCTGCTGCTCTCATGCATAACAAATGAGGGTCAGCCCGAAATTGTTCAAAAGAATGTAGAACCTCCTGTTTTGGTTTTGGATAGCCTTTTTGACTTGCCTGATCACGAGCAAATTGAACTGAAAGCGGACGAAGTAGATGCTGTTTTTCAACGCTTGCGCAAAATTACCGGATTTAATGGCACCGTATTGTATGCTGAACAGGGCAGGGTGGTTTACAAAAATGCTTTTGGCTATAAAGATGTGCGCCGCCGTCGCGATTCATTGCAGGTTGACAATCAGTTTGAACTGGCCTCTGTATCCAAGATGTTTACAGCTATGGCGATCATGATTTTGCATAGTGATGGAACAATACTACATTATGATGTTGATGTGCGGGCTTTTATACCTGAATGGCCGTATGAGAATGTAACCATCAGGCAATTGCTCAACCACAGGTCTGGCCTGTCGCGCTACGAATCGCTGGCACATGAGCAGTGGAAAGACAAAACTATTCCGCTCACCAACGACAAGATGATTGAGCTTTTGTTCAGCATCAACCTTCTCCCTATTTCAGGCCCGACAGGGGATTCCATTATTGCAACACCAATTATGCCTTGCTGGCCTCGGTTGTGGAAAGGGCGAGTGGGATGCATTTTGAAGATTTTTTAAAGAAAAGAATATTTGAACCTTTGGGGATGAAGGATTCATTTGTTTACAATATGCGCTTCGACACAGTGGTTTCTGCTTATATTCCATTTGGTGTCCGGGCCACGATTTGCGGGGACGAAGATATATTCACGTGCGCAACGATTACCTGAATGGAGTTTTGGGCGATAAAAGCATGTTCTCTACAGTGGATGATCTTTACAGGTTTGATAAGTCACTTAACTACGGCCTGTTGGTGCACGACACCATTCTGCAGGAAGCGTTTACAGCGGGCAGTCCAAGGCACAGGCGCAGGGTTGACAATTATGGTTTTGGATGGCGTATCAAAACGGCCTCAGATAGTGCCGTTTATCATTATGGTTGGTGGAAGGGCTTCAGAAGTTTTTACCTGCGCGACATGGCCCAAAAGAAAACATTGATTGTGTTGACCAATACAGATAAGGGACCTGGTGCTGATCATTTCTGGAACTTCCTCAATGATAAATCAGTTGAACTTTTCCCGGCCTCAGTAAATGTTTCATTTGAGCAGGAGCATGAATTGTGGTAGTGTGTAAGCAACTTATCTAATCAGATTTAGATGAGAATCAAATTGGTGCTCATTTGTTTTGAGGAATAGTTGTAAATTCGCATGCCCTCAATGCTGACGTCAACAGAAACCAATGAAAAAGATACTCCACTATTTCCGCGATTTCCACCTCAACTATTTTAGCTTTAAGCTGTATGCCCTTTTCTTGATTTTTGTAGCCATACTGATTACTTTCAACTATACTTTTGATTTTGAAGATAGCTATATTGATCAGTTGCCAAAGCCATTGCGCGTAGTGGGCTATTTCCTTTATCATTTCACAGCTTACTATGGTGTGTTGGCCATCATTTGGTGCTGTAGCAAGGATAAACTCAAGCTCGGCTCACATTTCTGGGTTAAAAGCTTAATCGGCTTCCTCATACTTGGTATAGATAATTCTTATTACTCCAATTATGCCCTGCTGCAAAACTATTTCCCGCCTGGCACGGTTAATTTTTACAATAAATTGCTGGTAAACAGCATTGGTTTGATTACGATGTTTACGCCCTTGTTGATTCTTAAGTTTATTTTTGACCGCAACCAAAATTTTGGCATTTATGGGCTTACCTTTTCCAAGGTGGACTGGAAACCCTATTGGATCATGTTGCTTATTATGGCACCTCTTATCTATGCCGCCTCCTATCTTCCTGATTTCATGTCGTATTATCCTGTTTACAGGCGTGCAGGTGGCGCGGCTTTTGCTGATTTTTATGGCATGCACGAAAATTGGTCCATTACCATTTTCGAAACCTTTTATATTACAGATTTTATTTTCACAGAATTGTTTTTCAGGGGTTTTTTGGTAGTGGGCCTTGGTGCACTGCTTGGTAAAAATGCCGTATTGCCCATGGCAGCCTCCTATGCAGTTTTGCATTTTGGCAAACCTGCTGGCGAAGCCATCAGCTCGGTTTTTGGCGGCTATATTTTGGGTATAATTGCACTCTACAGCCGGAATATCTGGGGCGGGGTATTCGTGCATGGCGGCATCGCCGGTTTGATGGAATTGTTTGCCTTTTGGCGAATGCCTTAGGGGCAATTTATTGCCACACTTAAAATCGTTTTTTGTGGTAGTCGAAATACTGGCTGTCGCGATAGGTCCTGATTTTCCCCGCGATATATAGAAAAATTTTCAAATCGTTTTCATTCAGCCAGTTGATAGCTACAGGGCTGGCATTCACGGCGTCGGCCAGGTTTACCAAGAGCAAATAATTGTGTGCGATTAACCATTCCCTTGGTTTGGGTTGCTTGTCGATGGCACCATCCAGCGCCGCATAATGGGGGTATTTGTTTTTCATCAACCAATGCAAAGCCTGCTCGCTTCCCCTTATGGCACTGCTTAATGCCGCCAGTTCGGGGTAATCGTTTTTGAGCAGCCATTGCAGAAAATCTTCCTTTCCTGAAAAAGTTTCAGCAAAAGCCATCAGTATTTTTACTGGATAATTGTGCATAATCCCTTTAAGAGTATTTTTTGACATTCATCAGGCAAAAACGGCTGCATCAATGCCGGCTGCCCTTACCTTTGCCGCAATGCTTTCGAGCTCAGCTTTGGGTATTTTTTCAATGCCATCACCTGCTGTATCCCTCTCAATGGCATAAACCATAACGCGTTCTGGCTTGATTTGTTTGATAAGCTTAAGCCAGTCATTTAATTCCTTTGTGGTGGTGTTATCCACCTTTGTGCCATTGATTATGCCCCTCAAAAACAGGCTTTGAATGGTCAGGTTGCCCCGGAACTGCTTGAGATGCTCTACATAATCATGCAGCCGAAAAGCCTTTAATGGCATATTGATTTTTGAAATAATGTCCTCATTGCCCCCATCGAGCTTTTGCAAATTGTTATCAACCTTTTTTAAAGCTTCTACTACAGCAGTTTTGTGCAACATACTGCCATTGGTGAGCACACTGATTTTAGCCTCCGGGGCATAGGCATCGCGTAAGCGGCATGTGTCATCAATAATGCCTGCAAATTGTGGGTGCATGGTAGGCTCTCCGTTTCCGGCAAAGGTGATGCTGTTCGGATGTAAAGCAGTATTTTGAAGTTCAATTAGACGTTTTTCCAGTAATTGTTTGATGGTGTCCTGCTTTGGAAGCTCCATTTTGAGTGCTTCCTGCTTATCAGTCCAGCCACATTCGCAATAAATACAATTGAAGGAGCAAAACTTGCGATGGGTTGGCAGAAGATTTATCCCAAGCGAAACGCCCAACCGTCGGCTTCTGACGGGGCCAAAAATCAACTCATCAAACAAAAAACCACCCATTTTACATTTTTTGGCAAAGGTAATTTTTATTTTTTCCACACAAAAAAGCTTACCACTAGGCTTGCTTTTGTACTTTTGCTTCGAACATATGTATAAATGCCGGGCTTAAAATCAATCCAAACACCAATAAAAGAAGAACTTCAGCAGTTTGAACAAGTGTTCAGGCAGGTGATGAAATCCAAAATACCCTTGCTCGACAAGGTTACCCGTTATATCGTTAAGACCAAAGGCAAGCAAATGCGGCCTATGTTCGTGCTGCTTTCGGCACAATTGTGCGGCACAATCAATGATTCATCCTATAGGGCAGCCACCCTTATTGAGTTGCTTCACACAGCTACCTTGGTGCATGATGATGTAGTTGACGATTCAAACGAACGCAGGGGTTTTTTCTCGATAAACGCTTTGTGGAAAAATAAAATATCCGTACTTGTTGGTGATTTCCTTTTGTCGCGCGGCCTTTTGCTTTCGCTTGAAAACAATGATTTTGAACTTTTAAAAATTGTTTCCGAAGCTGTAAAGCAGATGAGTGAAGGCGAATTGCTGCAAATAGAAAAGGCTCGCCGAATGGATATTCAGGAGTCCGTTTATTTTGAAATTATAGAAAAGAAAACGGCTTCACTCATTGCCTCCTGCTGCGCAGTCGGCGCTGCCTCTGCCGGTGCCGACCAACAAACCATTGAACGGATGCGGGATTTTGGCAAAAATACAGGCATAGCTTTTCAAATAAAAGATGATATTTTTGATTATGAGAGCAGTCGAAACGCTGGCAAGCCCACAGGTATTGATATCAAAGAGCGTAAAATGACATTACCGCTGATTTTTACCCTGAACAATGTTGGAATAGCCGAAAAACGTCGCCTTATCAACCTCGTAAAAAACCACAATGAAGACCCCGAAAAAGTGGCCATTGTAATTGAAAAAGTTAAGCAAAGCGGTGGCATTGAGTATGCTACAAAGCAAATGCAGCTTTATGTCGATAAAGCACTTAGCGTACTTACTGATTTGCCCGAAAACGAATCGCTGAAAGCACTCAGGGCGCTCGTTCATTATACCATTGATCGAAAGAAATAAATCGCATTCGTTTCTTACAAGAGATTCAAATTCAGCCTTAAATAAAAGCTTCGACCGGGGGCATACAAGGGCTTTGGGGGTGATGTGCGCATTCCCCGGCTCAAATGCTCATAATAGGCCTCGTCAAACAGATTCTTTACTCCTGCATTCAGGCTTATCATCTTGCTCATTTGGTAAGTCAGACTGATATCAAACAAGTTAAATGCAGGGGTTTTTTGCTCGTCAAATGAAGCAGCCACCCTGTTTTGTGCCCCAACATGTCGAAACATTATTTCGGGGAAAAGCCTGCTGTCGAAATAATTACCCGAAAGTGTCAGCCTCAGGTCTATGGGCGGTATTTCTGGCAATGGATTTTTGTTGCTTAAATCCATACCATGTGTATAAGCCATGGCCACTTCAAGCAACAAGCTGGCCGGCATGGCCTGTTTAAACGAAAACTCAAAACCGCTTAGCAGGGCCTTGTCCAGGTTTGTAAACTGCCTCACCCCCGGCGATGAAGGCAGGCGGGCAGTTAAACTTGTATCAATTACCGATGAAATATAGTTTTGTAAATAGGCAGCAAAAAAGTTTAGACTGATATTGGTAGTGTTGTTTTTATAATCAAGGCTGATATCTGCCTGATTGTTTACTTCAGGTTTCAGGTTTGGATTGCCAAGCATTTCATAGGGGTCAATGCCGATTGGGAAATAATTGATGTAACGCTCACTCAAACTGCCACTGCGCTGTGCGCGCCCAAGCCAAACAGATCCCGAAAGTGTGCCAGCCCAATATTTTGTAACACCTAAACTCAAGGAAGGGTTAAACTGTGTGACAGTAGTTTCAGGATAAACGGCAATAAACTCAGCTGCCCCATCCAAAACCGTTGCATGATTCAGTTCAAGCCTTGTAGCAGCAACCAAAATATAATCGCGCAGTGCATACCGGTATTCAAAAAAGAGGCCGCTGTGGCTTATTTTTCCGTTCTGCCAGGCATTGTCATAAAATATTTTTCCAGCGTTGGTACCCATAATGAATTCCCTTTCCCTGATGCCTTTGGCTTCTTCTATTTTCACATCTAAACCGGTAAAGATGCGAGAGTTGGCACCTAAAAACTCAAGTTCGGTGCGTCCACCATAGTTTTTCGTTTCAGCGGCAGTTGAAGCATTTAAAATTCGCGGGTCTAATGGTTTCAGCAGGTTATCCATATGATGGTCCACATAAGTGCCATAAAGACTTGTTTGCCATTTTTGTAAAACAGCATCTTTAAAAATCAACTGATGACTGAGGTTTATAAGCAAAGCGTCATCCTTGCGCAAGTCCATAGGCAATGAGGGAAAATCTATATCCCTGGAACGATTTCGGGTGACGGATCCTTGAAGCAATTGATTTGCAGAAAGTTGATACGCAAACTTGGCGCCTAAGTTGCCACGGCTAAAACCTGCCGCGATTGATTCGTCCATACCATCTTTATAATCATGGCCATTGGCCCAGGCGCCGAAGAGTTTGAAGTTTATTTTTTGTGTACTTATCCCTGCATATGCTTCGGTATTGAGAACGGCTCCATTGCTTTCATATCCTGAGCTCATCCGGCCCGAATATTTTGTTTTTGACAAAAAAGCAGGCTTCCCGCCAACGAAATTAATGGTGCCTCCAAAACTGTTGCCATACCGAAGGGCGAAAGGGCCTTTCAACACTTCGATGCGCTCGGTCATATTGGGCGAAACCTGGCTTGTTGGCGGGTCCATGCGATTGGGACAAGCAGCTGTGGCACCCTGCACACCATCAACCACAATGTTCAACTGGTCATATTTAAACCCGCGCATAACCGGGTCAAAACCATAGCTGTTGCTCTTGCGGATACCCGAAATAAAAGTTGAATTTTGCAAAATAAGACCTGCATCATGCGAAAGATGCTGTCTGTAGTTCAACTGCATTGTCTGTACCTCTTTCCGCTCGGGATGCAGGGCAATAATGATAACAGGCTGCAAATTAAACGCTTCCTGCCTTTCAACTGCCAGAATCCCAATTTCGATTGCTTGGTTTACTTCCTTGTCAGAAAAAGATAAATTTCCATAACTGATGTGGCTAAGTTGCAGCCATTCACCTGTCTGGTATGCAATATGAATTTCACCTGATAAACTGGCACTTCCCTTTTGGTTGCCATATTTAAAGTGCACGAAGCTCAATGGCTCGTCTGAAATAGCGTCAGTGATTTTAATTGGAGTTTCCTGTGAAATGGCCATGATTGGCATGCATAGAAACACAAATAAAACCAAACAATTGTATATATAATGCGTTAATTTCATTTTAATTAGTTTTAAGAAGTAATTAGTTTTAAGAGTTGTTTACGATCAATTGTAATCTACAGTCAGCTTGACGGCTAATAGCAAAACACCGCTTGATTGCAGAATTCCAGTCAATTCCAGCAAAAAGCAATAAGCATCTTTCCAAGGCCATGAGCCCATGCAAGATTAAAGGTACAGCCTAACCAAGGCTAACGAAATGAAAAAGGCTTTTGAATTATTTCAGTCTTGATCCGGAGGGTGAAAAACCGTGAGTAAAAAACCACGGGAAAGTTGAGCATAGCATTGGTGTGAAAATGCCTTGAATGGATTGCTGAATGGGTTTGTTGATAGGAACTTTGCGGCTGTTTTTGCGTACAACACGAGTTCTTTATAATCGTAGGAAGGTGGCAACTGCTGTTCTGCCTGCTCAGTTTGCTCTATTTGCTTCTTGAGCTGACAATTGCCTTCGCATGAAGAATCAGCAATGTCCTTGCTTTCGCACAAGTTGGCTGCAATATAAGCCTGGTTCATCTTAAAATGAATCAGGATAACTGTCCAGCCAAACGACTGAAGCAGCAATGACAGGATTGCAATACCTAAGAGCAAGCGCATTTGGCAAAAATACATAATTATTAGCCCGGGTATTCTCTTATATAGTTTGATTACTTTTGTGAATATATCATCCCTAAAACAAAAAACATCATGAGAATTCCAGGTCAGGCAATTCAAATAATCAACCGTTATTTTGGCATTGAAAACAAGCCAAATCTTACCAATCAAATTACCGAAGGCTTTGTGCTTCGTGAACTTACTGCTCGAAAGAATGACCTGCACCCCTCACATGCCGAAGCCATCCTTGCTGGCAGTTTTAACCGATGCGCTGCTACACTTATCCAGCTGCTTGCCAGCGACAGGGGCATTGATGCCGGTGCCATTGATGGCTATTGGGGGCCTCAAACACAATATGCTTTTGATGCTTTGTTGTTTTTTGAAGCCCATGGTGTTTTGCCTGATTCATGGCGCGATGAACCACTATTTGATGTGAACCCAAACGGTTGGCCAACTGAAAGTCAAACCGAGTTGGAAGCCTTTTATGGACAGCCTGGTGATGACTCAAATTTAACCTTCATTGATGTGCCCTTTACACATCGGCTCAGTTGGGATTTGCGACAAAAAGTAAGTCGCATCAGGTGCCACTATAAAGTAGCAGATTCGTTGCAGAAGGTGCTGGGCGAAGTATTCAATCATTATGGGGAGCAGAAAATACAGGATTTGCACCTCGATCGGTTTGGGGGTTGTTTCAACCCCCGCAAAAAACGCGGCGGAACTTCCTGGTCAACCCATGCCTGGGGGATAGCGCTTGACTATGACCCCAATCGCAATCAATTGCATTGGGGTCGCGACCGCGCTATATTTGCAGGCCCCGATTACAGGGCGTGGTGGCAAATCTGGGAGACCGAAGGCTGGGTAAGCCTTGGCAGGGCGGCCAATTTTGACTGGATGCATATTCAGGCAGCAAAGAGGATATAATATACTAAAAAACAATTGTTTAATCCCAGAAGGCTACAACATCCCAAGTGCCGAAAAAAAGTTTTTGGGAAAATACTGTTAATTATTTCACACAAATCAGGCAAATGTGTAATTTCGCTGTTTTATTATGGCCTGCATTTGTTGTGCTATGCAGGTTGGAACAGGATTTCTTAATTTGGCTTTAAACTCAAAAATAAGTTCGTATGATGTGGATGAACAAAATGATTGCAGGCGTATTGCCATTTATGCCCAAGGGATTCGTATGGTTGTTTAGCAAACGTTATATTGCCGGAAAAACCATTGACGATGCCATAGCTGTGAGCAAACAATTAAATGCCGAGGGAACGATGGTTACAATCGACCTGTTGGGTGAGTTTATAACTGAACTGGAGCAGGCTGAAGACAACAAGAACCAATATCTTGATATTATTGAAAACATTCAGGCGGCAGGTATTGATGGCAATTACTCCTTGAAGCCCACCATGTTTGGTTTGCTCATTGATGAAGAAAAAGCGTATTCCTATATCCGGGAAATTGTGGCCAAAGCTGCTTCTTTTAATAATTTTGTCAGAATTGACATGGAGGATTCTCAATGTGTTGACCCTGAGATTAAAATATTCAGGAGATTGAAAAAAGAGTTTCCTAAAAATGTAGGACTTGTTTTGCAGGCTTATCTTAAAAGGACCAACAACGACATCAGGCAGATGCTTGATTTGCATTCAGAAGAAGTGTCTGTCAATTATCGTTTATGTAAAGGCATTTATGTAGAACCTGAAAAAATTGCCTACAAGAAGTACGAAGAAATCAACAAACATTTCCTGATCGACCTGGAATATATGTTTCAGAATGGCATATATGCTGCCATTGCAACGCATGACAAACCCCTTGTTGAAGGTGCTTATAAGTTGATCGAAAAATATAAGGTACCCAAAGAAAAGTATGAATTTCAAATGCTATACGGTGTTACACCTCAGTTGCGTCAGTCCATTCTCGAAAATGGCCACCGTATGCGGATTTATGTGCCTTATGGCGAGCAGTGGTTTGCATATTCCACACGCCGGCTCAAGGAAAACCCTGCCATGGCGTTCGATATAATTAAGTCACTATTCTTTAGAGGATAAACGAAAATTCCTTCAAATAGCTGTACTTAAGTACTTTTGCTTGTTTTCCGCTTTATTTTTTATGCAGATCGGGCTATATTTATTATTGAAAGAAGCGGTTGGAAAACAGCCAATTGGAATTAAAGCTGTTTTTTTATTACCTTTGCACATATTTTTACCATACGTTCCTCAACATCTACACAATGGAAAAAGCAAGGGTTCTTTTTGTTGAACAAGCAATTATGCCTTACCTGAAGGAAACCCATATGAGCAAGATAGGTCGCTTCTTGCCTCAGGGAATTCAGGAAAGGGGAAAAGAAATCAGAACATTTATGCCGCGATTCGGCAACATCAATGAAAGACGAAACCAACTGCACGAAGTTATCAGGTTATCAGGCATGAACCTGATAATTAATGACACTGATCATCCCCTGATAATTAAAGTAGCATCTATACAGCAAGCCAGGATGCAGATTTATTTTATTGACAACGATGATTTTTTTCATCGAAAATTCACAATCAGGGACAAAGCAAACAAGTTTTATGACGACAATGACGAGCGAACTGTCTTTTATTCGCGGGGAGTGCTCGAAACGGTTAAAAAACTTGGTTGGGCACCTGATATTGTGCATTGTCATGGCTGGATGTCGGCATTGGTGCCACTTTATGTAAAACGTGCCTACAAAGACAATCCCATTTTTAGTGACTCCAAAGTAATTTACACCCTTTATGATGACCAATTTAAGGAAACCTTTAAGGAAGGGTTTGATAAAAAACTTAAACTACCGGGCATAACAGCTAAAGACACTAAATACTATAAAGAAACAAACTACGTTAACCTCACCAAAGCGGCAATTGACTACTCTGACGCTGTTATTATCGGTAGCGAAAAAATAGATCCTGAGCTTAAGGAATATGTATCGCAACTGAAAAAACCGGTTCTTGAGTATCAAAAAGGCACTGATTACATCGATGTTTTCAATGGCTTTTATGACAAGCTGCTTGGGAAGAATTAAATAGTGTTCGTCCATAATGTCCGATTTCTTTGTTATGCTTGTATTAAAAACAGTCGTTTACCAGAGTAAGCTCCTTGATTTTAAATACTTCACAGGCCTCAAACTCGAACATTTTGAACTAAACACACACTTTACGGACAGACATTAAATACGCAAAAAAATCGAAAAGGCTTTGAAAAAAATGTTGATTTTGAGCAAAAGGCTCGTAATTCCGGGAATGCTGTTGGTGATGATTGTTGCAGCCTGCAACAAAAAACCAGAACAAATCGGAGCCAATCTTCAACCTGATCAGGACAGGATTCAAGTGTTGCAAACCGACACCATTGCTATCAATGCATACAGTGTGCTCGAAGATTCAATCCGCACGGATGAACCCTCACAAATATTATTGGGCAGCATGTTTGACCCAACATTTGGTAAAACGGTTGCAAGTTTTTATACCCAGCTGAGGCTGTCGTCCAATGCCCCTGATTTTGGCACAAACCCGGTTCTCGACTCCCTTGTTTTGCAACTTGCATATTCTGGTCATTATGGTGATACAACCACCATGCAAACAATTAGGGTGCAAGAGTTGGTGCATGATATTTATCTGGACTCTAACTATTTCTCAAATCAACATATAGTGCGTGATCCGTTTGATTATGCCAACAAACAGTTCTATCCAAGGCCTACCGCCCCGTTTCCATTTGATGGAGACACCTTACAGGCTATGATACGGGTAAGGCTTAGCGATCAATCACCTGATTTGGGCAATAAAATTTTGAACGCACCTGCCGAATTCCTTGTGAGCAGTGATATGTTTGCCGAATACATGAAGGGGATTTATGTTACTGTTGATCCGGTGGGCAGTGATGGGGCCATTTCATATTTTGATTTGCCCTCCAATCTTTCGCGCGCTACAATTTACTATCATAATGACAGCGAGGATTCGTTACGTTACGAGTTAATGATATCGGCAAACACTGTCCGTTTCAACCATTTTGAGCATTTTAATTATGCAGATGCGAGCCCCGAATTCAAGGCACAACTGCTACAGGGTGACACCAGTTTGGGGCAGGAGAAGCTTTATTTGCAAGCTATGGGTGGGCTCAGGGTTTATATTGGCTTTCCAAACCTGCAACGCCTCGTGCAAACTACAGGCAAAAAAATGATAATCAATGAAGCCCGATTGATTTTTTCGGGTTATGAAGATGAGCCCGAATTCACACCTCCAAGTAAATTGGCTTTGGTGAAAAGAACAGGGGACGATCAAAATTACATGATTATGGAAGACCAGCTTGACGGCGAAGCTTACTTTGACGGAAACTATAAGGCATCTGTGAATGAGTATCATTTCAGGATTACACGCTATGTGCAAAATTTAATTGATCTTGATGCAGATGAAGAAGATTATGGCCTGTATGCGCTGATAATAGGAGCTTCCTCAAAGGCCGACAGATGGGTTTTTAATGGAACCAATCCACAGCAAGAGGTGGATCAAAAATCATTCAGGCTGCAAATCATTTATTCAATTATTGATTAAAACCTACTATTCTTAAATTCAATTATTTGCGTTAATCTCAGGTACAACATCAGAAATTTAGAATAACATTGACAAGCACCGTCTAAATTGTTTAAATTTGCCTCGAAAAACATGAACTTAACAACCATTTTTTTACCAACCGATTCAAAAATATTATGTGTGGAATTGTAGCCTACGTAGGGCCAAAACAGGCCTACCCCATTTTGATAAACGGACTTAAGAAACTTGAATACAGAGGATACGACAGTGCTGGCATTGCACTCTTGAATTCCAGTCTGAACGTTTACAAAACAAAGGGTAAAGTCAGTGAGTTGGAAAATTTTGTAAAGGATGTTGACCTACGTGGCACGATTGGAATTGCACACACCCGGTGGGCAACGCATGGCGAGCCAAATCAGGCCAATGCGCATCCACATTATTCACAATCACGGGAGATTGCACTCATTCACAACGGGATAATAGAAAATTATGGACTCTTGCGCAAAGAGCTGGAAACACGTGGATACACATTTCAATCAACCACTGACACAGAGGTGCTTACCAACCTGATTGAAGATATTAAGAATAATGAACACGTCAGTCTTTTCGATGCAGTCCGCATTGCCCTCAATCAGGTAATTGGTGCCTATGCAATTGTTGTAATTTCCTATGACGATCCCGACACCTTGATTGCTGCCCGCAAAGGAAGCCCGCTGGTTATCGGCATAGGAAAAGATGATTATTATGTAGCCTCTGATGCTACACCAATCATTGAGTACACCAAAAATGTAGTGTATCTTGATGATGAAGAGGTAGCACTTATACAACGTAGCAGCGACCTGAAGATTAAAACCATCCGTAATCAGGAAAAAACACCCTATGTGCAGCAACTCGAAATGAATCTTACTGCCTTGGAAAAGGGCGGGTACGAGCATTTTATGTTGAAGGAAATTTATGAGCAACCCTTTTCCATAAAGGACAGTATGCGCGGAAGGCTGCACACTGAATTAGGCACGGTTTCCTTAGGCGGCATTGTTGATTTTGAGCCTAAAATATTGGCAGCCAGCCGTATTATTATCGTAGCTTGTGGCACTTCCTGGCATGCCGGATTGGTGGGCGAATACCTTTTTGAAGATTTGGCGCGCATACCGGTTGAGGTGGAATATGCTTCAGAGTTTCGTTATCGCAACCCGGTTATCAATGAAAGTGATGTTGTAATTGCCATATCGCAATCAGGGGAAACAGCAGACACATTGGCGGCCATTGAACTTGCAAAATCCAAAGGTGCCACCATATTGGGCATATGCAATGTGGTGGGCTCATCCATTGCCAGGGCTACCCATGGCGGAAGTTACACACATGCCGGCCCCGAAATTGGCGTGGCATCCACCAAGGCTTTTACAGCACAGGTAACACTATTGACCCTTATGGCTCTAAGGATGGCCAGTCTCAAAGGAACCCTTTCGAGGACAAGATATATGCAAATCTTACATGCACTCGAACTGATACCCGAAAAAGTAGCCCAAACACTCATCTTGAGTAAAAAGACAGTTTATGAAGTGGCAGAAAAATTTAAAGATGTACGTAATTTCCTATATCTGGGACGCGGCTACAATTTCCCTGTGGCCCTTGAAGGAGCACTTAAGCTTAAGGAAATATCCTATATCCACGCAGAAGGCTATCCCGCTGCCGAAATGAAACATGGCCCCATTGCATTGATTGATGAAGATATGCCTGTGGTGTTTATTGCCACAAATAAAGGAACTTATGATAAGGTAGTTAGCAATATACAAGAAGTAAAGGCACGCAAAGGACAAGTAATTGCTATTGTAACCGAGGGAGACACTATTGTGAAAGGAATGGCAGATTATATAATTGAAATCCCAGAAACAGAAGAAATGCTGGTCCCATTATTGGCGACAATACCGCTGCAAAAATTATCCTATCATATTGCTGTTATGCGCGGTTGCAATGTAGATCAGCCACGCAACCTGGCCAAGTCGGTAACGGTGGAATAAAATCCCAAACAGAATATTGCTTGTTATTGTTAAAGCCAGTATGAATTTTATTACTTTTGCACCCCGGTTCATTTAAATACCTGCCCGGATGGCGGAATTGGTAGACGCGTTGGTCTCAAAAACCAGTGAGGTAACACTCGTGCCGGTTCGATCCCGGCTCCGGGTACATGAGCTGAAAAGGACACTGTTTTAGGTGTCCTTTTTTATTTATGGGCAACTTGCAGGGCATTATATTTTTGTGAATTGCATATTAATGTATTACTTTTGCGCCCAGAAAACACAAAAAACCAAAAGATTATGCCAGAGCCAATTGTGAGTATTTTTGCCGGAAGGGCCACAGAATATCTGGCAGAGAAAATAGCAGCAGACTATGGCTCCCCGCTTGGTAAAACAGTGGTTGTAAACTTTTCTGATGGTGAGTTTCAGCCCTCCTTTGAAGAAAATATTCGTGGCCGAGATGTTTTTTTGGTTCAGTCCACATTTGCGCCCACCGAAAACCTTTTTGAATTGTTATTATTGGCTGATGCAGCGCGCCGCGCTTCAGCAAGAAAGATAATTGCTGTAATCCCTTATTTTGGTTTTGCCAGACAGGACCGTAAAGACAAGCCACGTGTAACCATTGCTGCCAAACTGGTAGCGAATCTACTGATAACTGCCGGCATTCAGCGAATTATTACAATTGATTTACATGCTGACCAGATACAGGGCTTTTTTGATGTCCCTGTTGACCATATATATGCATCCAATATCTTTCTGCCTTACATCAAAAGCCTAAATTTGCCAAACCTGACCATGGCATCTCCCGATACCGGTGGAACCCGCAGGGCTGCCTCCTATGCCAAAATGCTCGAAACAGGATTTGTAATCTGCTATAAGCAACGTGCAAAACCCAATGTTGTGGGAAGCATGGAGCTTATAGGTGATGTTGAGGGCAAAAATGTTATCCTGATAGATGATATTATTGACACTGGTGGTTCGATTACAAAAGCTGCTGAACTTATAATGGAAAAAGGCGCATCAAGCGTACGGGCATTCTGCACGCATCCCGTGCTTTCGGATGCTGCTTACGAGCGTCTCGAAAACTCGCCCTTTGCGGAGGTCGTGGTAACAGATACCATCCCGTTAAGAAAGGAAGGAAAGAAAATAAGAGTATTATCCACCGCTGGTTTGTTTGCAGAAGTTATTCGACGAGTCGAAAACTACGAATCAATCAGCTCGTTGTTTAAATTTTCAAATAAGTAATCATTAATTAATTTTTTAACCATGAAAAAAGTATCATTGAGCGGTTCCCTTCGTGGGAACGTAGGGAAAAAAGATGCTAAGGCTTTACGCAACCAAGGCTTGGTGCCTTGCGTTATTTATGGAGGTCAGGATCAAGTACATTTTAATCTGAGCGATGCAGATTTCAGGACAATTCTGTTTACACCCGAAACATTCCTGATTGAAATCACTATCGACGGAAAAGTTTTCAAAACGATTCTTAAAGATGTTCAATACCACCCAGTTGGCGATCAGGTGCTGCATGCCGATTTTTATGAAATCACAGCCAACAAACCTGTTACAGTGGCATTGCCAGTAAAGCTTACTGGTACTTCTCCGGGCGTAATACAGGGTGGCAGGCTTAAACTAAAAATCAGGAAATTAAAATTGAAAGCCATGCTTGAAGACATGCCTGAAGAAGTTGTTGTAAGCATTGCTAAACTAAAGATTGGGCAATCGGTGAAGGTTAAGGATATAAAACTGCCAAAAGTAACCATTCTTGACCCCGCAGGTTCAGTTGTTGTTGACGTAAAAACTGCCCGTGGACTTACCGCTGCAGAGCTTGAGGAGGAAGAAGCCGCTGAAGGCGCAGAAGGAGCACCTGCCGAAGGCGAAACCAAGGAATAGAGTTATAACTGCATTTTGCATGCTATAGAAAAGGCATAAAACCAGTTGGTCTTATGCCTTTTCTTATTTTTGTAACAAATCAGAAGCCGTATTAAGAAGTGAAATACTTGATTGCCGGACTTGGAAATATTGGTGCCACCTATGCAGGCACTCGCCACAACATTGGATTTGATGTGGTTGACTCATTGTGCGATGACCTGAAAGGACAGTTCGAAACCGACAGGCTTGCTCAAACATCCTTGGTGAAGTTCAAAGGGCGTAACCTTTTACTTATCAAACCAACTACTTTTATGAATCTTAGCGGAAAAGCGGTGCAGTATTGGTTGAAAAAGGAAAACGTACCATTAGAAAATCTTCTGGTAGTGGTTGACGATATTGCATTGCCCACCGGCTTGCTCAGGATGAAGGCTAAAGGTGGCGATGCAGGCCACAATGGCCTGATTGACATTATACAATCAATTGGCACCAATAGCTTTGCCCGCTTGCGTTTCGGTATTGGAGATGATTTTCCACGGGGCCGTCAGGCCGATTATGTGCTTGGGCCCTGGTCGCGCCAGGAACTGGATATTGTTTTGCCAAAACTACCGGTGGCAGTGGATATGATAAAAAGTTTTGTGACCATTGGCATAGGCAGAACCATGACAATGTATAATAACAAATAATAATGGATTGGAAGAGAATGCTCCACTCATGCAGAGGGCAGTCTTTTTGTTCGCCTTCAAATAGCCCTTTTCATTTTTATTGACAGGCTCCTGATGTTATTAAACTACAGGCCTGAGTTTATCAGCAATAATTTTGCGTAAAGCCCCAGCATCAACACGCTCTTGCTGCATGCTATCGCGGTCGCGGAGGGTTACTGTATTGTCTTCAAGTGTTTGATGATCAACGGTAACACAATAAGGTGTTCCGATGGCATCATGCCGGCGGTAGCGCTTTCCTATAGCATCTTTTTCCTCGAAATGACACATAAAATCAGGTTGGAGTTGTGCCAGAATTTCGCGGGCCTTATCAGGCAAGCCATCTTTCTTCATCAGGGGGAGTATGGCTATTTTGTAGGGAGCCAATATAGCGGGCAACTTTAAAACTACCCGTGTTGAACCATCCTCAAGTGCTTCTTCCTGGTAAGCGTTGCTTAGCATGGCTAAAAACATACGGTCGAGCCCAATGGAGGTTTCTACCACATAAGGCACATAGCTTTCGTTTAGTTCGGGATCAAAATACTGCATTTTCTTGCCAGAATGTTGCTGATGGGCTCCCAGATCGAAATCGGTGCGCGAGTGAATGCCCTCTAATTCCTTGAAACCAAAAGGAAAGTCGAACTCAATATCAGCTGCTGCATTTGCATAATGTGCAAGCTTTTCATGATCGTGAAAACGATATTTTTCTTCTGGTATGCCCAGCGAAAGGTGCCAGCGGATACGTTCCTTTTTCCAGTAATCGTACCATTTAATTTCTTCGCCCGGACGTACAAAAAACTGCATTTCCATTTGCTCAAATTCCCGCATCCTAAAAATAAATTGCCTGGCAATTATTTCGTTGCGAAAAGCTTTCCCTGTTTGGGCAATACCAAAAGGGATTTTCATCCGGCTTGTTTTCTGTACATTCAGATAGTTTACAAAAATGCCTTGTGCTGTTTCGGGCCTCAGGAATATTTGATTTGCACCCTCAGAAGTTGCGCCCATTTGGGTTGAAAACATCAGGTTGAATTGCCGCACATCAGTCCAGTTGCGCGATCCGGAAATGGGGCAAACAATTTCAAGGTCTTCAATCAGGGTTTTGATTTCATTCAGGTTGTTGGTATCCATGGCCCCATACAAGCGTTTGCGGATTGTTTCGGATTGGGCCAGATATTCTACTACGCGGGGATTGGTGCTAATAAACTGCTCTTTGTCAAAGCTTTCGCCAAAACGTTTTGCGGCTTTATCAACCTCTTTGTTTATTTTCCCCTCAATTTTTGCCAAATGGTCTTCCACAAGCACATCGGCGCGGTACCTTTTTTTTGAGTCTTTGTTATCAATCAGTGGGTCGTTGAAAGCATCCACATGGCCAGAAGCTTTCCAGGTGGTGGGATGCATAAAAATAGCAGCGTCAAGCCCAACGATATTTTCGTGCATTTGCACCATTGATTTCCACCAATAGTTACGGATATTGTTTTTTAACTCAACACCGTTTTGGCCATAATCATACACGGCACTCAAGCCATCATAAATTTCACTTGATTGAAATACAAACCCATATTCTTTGGCATGGGCTACAATTTTCTTAAAAAAATCTTCCTGGTTTATCATGGCGCAAAAATAGAAAAATTGAACAGTTATAAAGCAACCGGACTAAAACTAAATAACCGACTATTGCGGGTCGGTTGTTTAGCTGTAATCCATTAATAATGATAGTTTTATAGGATAAGCATGGCGTCACCATAAGTAAAGAAGCGGTATTTTTGGGCAACAGCTTCTTTGTAGGCTTTCATGAGGAAATCATAATCGGCAAATGCAGCGGTTAGCATCATCATGGGCGACTTGGGCAGATGAAAGTTGGTGATCATGGAATCGGCCAACCCAAATTCGTATGGTGGAAAAATGAATTTGTTTGTCCAACCACTATATGGAACTACTTTACCGTTTATATTAACAGTAGTTTCCAAAGCTTTCATCGTGGTAGTGCCCACAGAAAGTACTGTACTCCTGCGGCTTTTGGCATCATTAATAATATTGGAATTGTGCTGGTCGAGTATCATTTCTTCCGAATCCATTTTGTGTTTGGTAAGGTCTTCAACCTCAATATTCCGGAAATTGCCCATGCCTGCATGAAGGGTGACTTCAGCAAAGGAAACGCCAATCAATTCGAGACGTTTCATCAGCTCGCGGCTAAAGTGCATCCCTGCAGTAGGCGCAGCAATAGCACCTTCGTGTTTTGCGAAAATGGTTTGATATCTTTCGGCATCTTCAGGCTCGATAGGTCGGTCATGAATTTTTGGCAAAGGTGTTTTGCCCAAACTCTGTATGGTTTTCTTAAATTCTTCATAGGGGCCATCGAATAAAAACCTGAGTGTACGGCCTCGCGATGTTGTGTTGTCGATTACTTCGGCAACCAGGGATTCGTCTTCACCAAAATAGAGTTTGTTACCAATTCGGATTTTACGGGCGGGATCAACTAAAACATCCCATAAACGGCTTTCACGGTTCAGTTCACGAAGCAAGAAAACTTCAATTTTGGCACCTGTCTTTTCCTTTTCGCCATATAAGCGCGCAGGAAACACTTTGGTATTGTTTAACACAAAAACATCACCATCTTTGAAGTATTCCAATATATCTTTAAAAATCACGTGCTCAATGGTCTGGTCTTTGCGGTGTAAGACCATTAATCGCGATTCGTCGCGGTTCTTTGTAGGGTAGCTGGCTATGAGGTTTTGTGGTAGGTTAAAACGGAATTGCGATAATTTCATCAGTATGTTTTGTTAATCCAACAAGTATATTAAACGTCCTTAGTCCTTTAATCTTGAAAATTTTAGAGGATTGCAAAGGTAGTGCAATAAATAGGCGAAGTCAAGCAATTGAGTAACTAATTGTACAATTAAATTTGTCTGCTAAAAGCTTGAACATTTTTGGATTTTCCAGATCAAAAAACATCAATCTTACGTCGTCAATTGTAAATCAAAATAGAATGATTGAAAATTTAAGAAGGATGTTCAATCTAAAAGTTGAATAAAGGAGTTTATAAATCAGTGGGGGCAGGGGCAGTTTGTAAAATGAGCTCTTTTATCTGCTCCATGCTCAAGGCATCATCCACGCTATAATCGCCAATATTTGTGCGCCTGAGAGCCGTAAGGCAAGCACCATTATTGAGCGACTTTCCAAAATCGTGCACAAGACTTCGGATATAGGTGCCTTTGGAGCAAGCTACGCGAAACTCAATTGTTGGAAGTTCAATAGCTGTTAATGTGAAATCATGGATATGCACTTCCCTGGGTTCAAGTTTGATGGTTTTTTGTTTTCGTGCGTAGTCAAATGCCCTTTTGCCACCAACTTTAATGGCAGAGTATTGGGGAGGCATCTGAGCTATTTTGCCAATGAAATTTTGTGTTGTGTTTTCAATTTCCTCCAAGCTGAGATGTTCTGTTGGAAAATGGGCATCAATTTCGGTTTCAAGGTCATAAGAGGGGGTCGTAATACCAAGCTGCATGCTTCCGGTATAAACTTTATCCTGATCTTGAAAATGCTGGATTTGTTTGGTCATTCGGCCTGTGCAAAGCAGCAAAAGTCCGCTGGCCAAGGGGTCAAGCGTGCCGGCATGCCCAACCTTTAGCCGGTTTATTTTATGATAGCGTTTAAGTAACGACCGAATAAAATTCACCGTATCAAAAGAGGTCCATCCTACAGGTTTGTCAATAAATAGCAACTCTCCTTCTTCAAATTGAAAATCATTTGTAATTTCGGACATATAACTGTTACTTGTTGACTAGTTGAGGTTTAAAAGGGCTTATTGGTAAAAGCCCAGAATAATTGCCATGGTCCCGATAAGGAAACAATACAGGGCAAAATAGATCAAACGGCCTTGATTCACGATTTTTATCATCCATTTGCAGGCAAACAATCCGGAAACAAATGCAGCCAAAAAACCAACAACCATGGCCAAAGTACCCACACCTTCATCGCTGGTCATTTCACCTGACATCACATCCAGCAGATTGGCCCCTATGATTGGAATCAATACCATCAAAAAGGAAAAGCGTGCAATCACTTCGCGTTTGTTGCCAAGCATCAAGCCTGTACTGATTGTTGCACCTGCACGCGAAATACCGGGTAAAACGGCCAATGCTTGCGCTGTTCCTATTAGAAAGGCATCACCAAATCCGATTTTTCTTTTATTTGATTTCTTCAAATAGGTAAAGGTCAGCATAGCAGCGGTAACTAAAAGCATAAACCCGACAAAACGAATGTTGCCGGTGAAAAAGCTTTCAACAAAGTCTTTAAAGAAAAGCCCAACAACCAAAACGGGTATCATCGAAAGTGCAATAAGGCTTACAAATTTCCATGATTCGTTCCATTTGAATTCGAAAACACCTTTGAAAACATCAAGAAGATCTTTGCGAAATACCACAATGGTGCTGAGCACTGTGGCACCATGCACGGCTACTGTGAATGCAAGGCTGTTTTTGGCTTCTATCTCCAGAAAATATTTCCCCAGCTCCAAATGCCCACTACTGCTAACGGGCAAAAACTCGGTAAGGCCTTGCACAAGACCCAATATCAAGGCTTCAATCCAAGTCATGGTTGTTTAGATAAAAAGGTGATTGAATTTTAATCGATTGATTTTTTCATAATGGCATAAATCTCAATGGCATAGCCTGTAAGTATCAATAATGGGGACAGTGTCCATCGCTGAAAATTGAAAACCTTGTCGCTGTAAACATTGGGGTCGTCAGACCCTCCGCCGATCAGCAAAAGAAAACCCACAATTAAAAACACCAGTCCAATAAGGACCCATTTGTAATTGTCGCGGGTAAAGGCAAAGGCTTCGAGTTTGGACTTATCTTCCACTTTTGCGTTTTTTAAAGGAGCAGTCGTTTTCATATTTTTTTAAAGATTTGCAGGGGTCAAAAATAAGGTAAAATTCCAAATAATTCAGGCAAACAATTTATCTGTTTTGGCATTCAGGTATTTACCAATTGAAACATGGGTGGAAATACCCGCTATTGCAATGCCAAGCACAAACACAATCCCAAAGACAATAAACACCAAGTTAAAGTCTTGGAGGATTACCAACTCGGGAATATTTTGCAAAGTTGTGTACAATACAGTGGCCAGCAGCAATAAGGCCACCAATGCCCCTATAATGCCTTGCAAAATACCAGACCAAACAAAGGGCCGCCTGATAAAACCGGCTGTGGCACCTACCAGTTGCATACTTTTTATCAAAAACCTTTTAGAATAAATTGACAGTCTTATCGTGTTGTTTATTAACGCAATGGAAATTATCAACAACAAAAAACTAAAGGCAGAAAGGACAATACCGATGCGTCTAAGGTTCTGGTTGATCAGGTGGACCAGGGATTTTTGGTAAAAAACTTCTTTCACGCCCGGATAAGCCAGTAGCTGAGATTCAATTTTTGTAAGACTATCGTTATTGGCCCAGGCTGCTTTAAACCTTACATCAATTGAAGGAAGCAGCGGGTTTTCATCTTCGCCCAACCACTTGATAAAGTCCTCGCCCAAGTCTTGTGTAAGCCTGTTGGTGGCTTCCTGTTGTGAGATATATTCTGTCGATTTTACAGCAGGTGTGGCATCCAGTGTTTTCTGCAATTGAATAATGCCGGCCTCGCGCACATCTTCTTGCATAATAATCTCAAAACCAATATTTTCCTTAATATATTCGGATAATTTGTGTGCATGTAAAACAATGAGGCCTAGCAAGCCCAACATAAACAAAACCAGTGTTATACTGATTATGGAGGTAAAATATGAGCTTGTGAGTTGTCTTTTGGTATGTTTCTCTTCGTGCAGTACCATAGCCATGGATAATATTTTGAGGGTAAAATTACACTTTTTAATCGCAGTTGTGCATTAATCATTTGTTGCTTACTTTTGCTTTATGCCAATTATCAACAAATGAAACAAATTAAACCCTTACTGATTGCTTTGTTATGCCTTTTTGCAATGGATTCGATTGCTCAGTCGGGGCAATTGGCATTGAAAATTGACAGCTTGAATACAGTTTTGTCCGTTTCAGGGCCTGATTTACAACAATCCGTTTTGCTTGAATTGGGCAAGGCCTATCAGGATTATGGTCCCGAAAAGGCCAAATTCTACCTGCAGCAGGCAGCACTTTGGGATGATAGCCTGCGCGATTACAATATCACTTATGCTGCCTCATTGATTCTGGCTAAGCAGATGATGGACAGCGATAAGGCTGATTCAGCAATGTATTACTTGCAATTGGCAAATGAGTCTGGCTTAATTTTGGAACAAAACAAGGTACAGCAAGCTGAGCAAGAGTTTAAAACCGCACTTAACTTTAATCCATTAGATACTAAGGAAAAGATAGAACCAAAGAGGTTTCTTACTTTTTATGATTATACGGCCATTTTATTATTAGCCATTTTGGTGATACTCATTATTCGATTTTTTACACTAAAAAGAAACTTTTCAGTTAGCCAGAAGTCAAGTGAATCGGAGATAGATACCCTCAACAGAAAACTGGAGGTGCTGGAAAAAAATATTGAACACGAAGTGCTGTTGCGCACAGAGGATTTGCAAAACAAGCTTGAGGCGAGCCGGATGAAAGATGTTGAATTGAAAAAGGCACTAAAGAAAGCTGAGGATGCCCATTACCTAAAAAATGCCTTTTTGGCGAATATGAGTCACGAAATACGTACGCCACTTAATGGCATCATAGGCTTTTCGAGCCTGCTCGAAACCGAATTGTCTATGATGGAGAATCTCGAGCTGTATGAGTTTGCCCAAGGGATTCAGCAAAGTGGCGACCGTTTACTTAACCTATTAAACAATATCATCGACATAAGCCGTATTGAGGCGAATGATATTGAGATGGAGTTGCACCCTTGCAATTTGGCTGAGATTATAAATAATGTAACAGAACTGAATACTTTTTCGGCAAACGAAAAGGGTTTGGCATTTAAATCGAAAATAGCAGATTTACCTCCAGTAATTGCTGACAATGCCAATCTTACACGCATTGTTAACATTGTAGTTGACAATGCCGTTAAATATACCAACTCAGGCTTTGTAAATATATCAGCCACTTACAACCCCGAAACCAATGAAGCCCAGATCAGGGTGAAGGATACTGGGGTAGGTATGGAGGCTGACTACCAGAAATATCTTTTTGAAGCATTCAGGCAAGAAAGCTCGGGCTATAGCCGCTCCTACCAGGGTGCAGGCCTGGGTTTGCCACTGGCTAAGCGTTTGCTCGACCTGATGAATGGCAGGATCGAAATACAAACTATACATTCAGTGGGTACTACTGTGGACATATTTATTCCATGTGAGTCGGATAAGGATACTGAATTAATCGTAACAGCAATGCCAATTGCAGCAGCCCCCACAATCGGTCAATTGGATATTTTTATTGTTGAAGATGACAGGATGAATCGCCTGGTATTAGAGAAAATATTAAAAAAATCAGGCAAACTTACCTTGGCAGTTGACGGAGACGAAACCCTTAAGATTATTGGTGAACGCTACAAAAAGGGCCATATTTTTCAGGTAATGCTTTTTGACATCAACCTGCCTTCACCTTGGGATGGTATTATGCTAATGCAGAAAATAAGGGCCGATTATAAGGAGTACCGCCTGGTTCCTTTTATTGCCCAAACAGCCTATGCGATGGCAGGGGATAGGGAAAAAATGCTTGAATCAGGCTTCGACGACTATATCGCCAAGCCTATAAGCAAAAACGAATTGCTTACCATTATCAAAAACCAGCTGGAAAAATTTAACAGGATTAATGCATAGCTTGACATTTTTCGGTTAAAGTGCTTCAATGCCCAAACACAAAGGCGACACCTGAAAATTTGTGAATTAATCAGGTTAGACAGGAATTGAAGGATTTTAACCCTAAAATGTGTTATTTTTGCATGGTGTAAGGCTCATGAAATAGGGCCTGTAAATCAGTGCTATATTTTAGTTCTGCAACCAATAAATTAAAAAAAAGATAAACTATGTCCGAATCCTTAAAAAATTTGGTAGCACCCGGCGTAGCAGCCGGTGATGACCTGCAAACAATTTTTCAATTTGCAAAAGCCCAGCAATTTGCCATGCCAGCCGTAAACGTGGTGGGCACCAATTCCATCAATGCCACTTTGGAAGCGGCACGTTCGGTAAACTCACCTGTTATTATTCAATTTTCCAATGGTGGTGCATCATTTTATGCCGGCAAGGGTTTGTCCAATGCGGGGGAGCGTGCTGCCATAGCTGGAGCTGTTTCCGGCGCACTACACTTGCATCAAACTGCTGCCATGTATGAAGTCCCTGTAATATTACATACCGATCACGCAGCCAAGAAACTGCTTCCTTGGATTGATGGTTTGCTGGATGCTGGCGAAGCTTATTTTAAGCTGCATGGGAAGCCCCTTTTCAGTTCCCATATGCTTGATTTGTCCGAAGAACCACTGGAAGAAAATCTTGAAATATGCCGCCGTTATCTTGAGCGCATGTCGAAGATGGGCATGACACTCGAAATAGAATTAGGTATCACAGGTGGTGAGGAAGATGGGGTTGACAATACTGACATTGACAATTCAAAACTCTATACGCAACCCCAGGAAGTGGCCCGTGCCTACGAAGTGTTGATGGATGTAAGCGACAGGTTTACTGTTGCTGCTGCTTTTGGCAATGTGCATGGGGTTTACAAGCCCGGAAATGTGCGTCTGGAGCCTGCTATCCTGAGAAATTCGCAGCAACATATACAAGAGAAATATGGTACAGGGCCGAATCCCGTAAACTTTGTTTTCCATGGTGGATCAGGCTCCGAACCGGCACAAATACGCGAATCGCTTACTTATGGGGTGGTAAAAATGAACATTGATACCGACACCCAATGGGCCTACTGGAATGGAATCCGTTTGTTTGATCAAAAATATCATGGCTATTTGCAAAGTCAGATTGGTAATCCTGATGGCGATGATATCCCGAATAAGAAATACTATGATCCCCGCAAATGGTTGCGCGAAGGCGAAGTGAGTGTAATTGAACGATTAAAAACCGCTTTTGATGATTTAAACTGTATCAACAAATACGTTTAAAAAACCTGTTTTATGATATCGGTTCATTTCCAATTTTGGGGATGAACCGATTTTTTTTTAGGCAGATTCAAATTGCCGCAGGAAACGAACATCGTTTTCAAAAAACAACCGCAGATCGTTAACTTGGTACTTGAGCATGGTGATTCGTTCTATGCCCATGCCAAAGGCGTATCCCGTATAAACCTTGCTGTCAATTCCACAGGCTTCCAACACATTGGGGTCAACCATGCCGCAACCCAATATCTCAACCCAACCACTGTATTTACAGATGTTGCAGCCTGAGCCCCCGCAAATTTTGCAGGAAACATCCATTTCGGCCGAAGGCTCGGTGAAAGGGAAATAGGATGGCCTGAAGCGGGTTTTGGTTTCATTACCAAACAGTTCTTGGGCGAAATAATAAAGTGTTTGTTTCAAATCGGCAAACGACACATCTTTGTCAATGTACAGGCCTTCAACCTGGTGAAATATGCAATGTGCCCTGGCTGAAATGGCTTCGTTGCGAAAAACACGCCCGGGGGCAACAATCCTGATTGGCAGTTTGCCACTTTCCATTACCCTTACCTGCACGCTGGAAGTGTGGGTGCGTAATGCAACATCAGGGTTTTTTCGAATAAAAAAAGTATCCTGCATATCCCTTGCCGGGTGTTCTTCGGGGAAGTTTAGCGCGGTGAAATTGTGAAAATCGTCTTCAATTTCAGGGCCTTCGCTGATGGAGAACCCAATACGGGCAAAAATACTATTGATTTCGTTACGAACAACGGATAAGGGGTGGCGGCCGCCCACATGGGTAGCTGCCGGTAAACTCAGGTCGAGCTGATGCTCTTTAGTTTGTGACGAGGCCGAGGCTTCATTTTTGGCTGCATCAAGTTTTTCCTGCACCTTGTTTTTCAGCTCATTGAGCAGCATCCCCATGGCTTTGCGTTCTTCGGCCGCTACTTCTTTAAAATCAGCAAACAAGGCTTGAACAACGCCTTTTTTACCCATATAGTGAATACGAAATTCTTCAATTTGCGCTGCATTTTCTGCTTTAAAATGTTCAACCTCTTGCAGCAGCGTGGCAATTTTTTCTTTCATAAATGATAATAAATACGGAGGGTTATTCCAGGATTTCGATGGTCATTTTAATGTCATTAACAGGGCGGTCGCCACGAGCTGTTTGCACAGCAGCAATTTTGTCAATTACCTCAAAACCATGCACCACTTCCCCGAAAACAGTATAAGAACCGTCCAGGTGTGGCGTGCCACCTACGGTAGCATAAGTTTTATAATGCTCTTCCGTATAAGGGAAATTGGTTTGTGCAGCCATCGGTTTAAGCTGGGCTTCCATGTATTTTTGTCCCTGTACGATATAAAATTGTGAGCCTGATGATTTCTTTTGCGGATTTACCTGATCACCCATACGGGCAGCGGCAAGTGCGCCTTTTTTATGGATGTGATGATTGTGGAATTCAGCATCAATGAGATAGCCTGGGTCATTTTGGCCGTTTTCATTTCCTCCGCCTTGAATCATAAAGTTCTGGATTATGCGGTGAAAAGGAGAGCCGTTGTACCATCCTTGCTTAACAAGTTTAATAAAATTGTCGCGGTGCAAAGGCGTATCATTGTATAGTTTGGCGGTAATTTCACCAAATTCGGTTTTGATGACAACGAGGGTTTCGTTTTGTGCAAACGCACCCATGCTCATGACGAGCAAAATCAGCAATGCGATTTTTTTCATGATTTATGAAGTTTTAAATTAGGCGGTCAAAATTAAACAATCCGCTGAATTCAAGATGTATTTTCTTCAATTTATCGCAGGAACAAGCTGGTTTGGCCAATCTGTGTGCCGTTATGGAAAACATCAATATTGTAAACGCCCTCAACAAGGTCTTGGGTTTCACGCTTGTTATAATCCAAACAAATTTCAAGATTATTGTTTTGATAGTCAGCTACGGTCATGATAGAGTATTGCAACTTTTCACCTTGGTGCATAAAGGAATATTCATCATCCCTGCCTTGAACCAAAATAGTTCCGTCAGGAGCGGCAATTCGCAAATAAATATTTTTATTGCCTGGTTCAATCACACTGTTCTCAGCAAGGGTAAAGCAAACACGAATAAAATCAATACGGCCGTAGCGGTCAGTTTCCACTTCTCGGCTGCTACCCCTATAGCGAAAGCCGGTTGCCGATAGGTTGAAGGTGCGCAAAACAGCTGCTTGCTCAACAATATCAGTTAAATCATCTTTTACTTGCGTTAACTGGGCCACACGACGTTTTTCTACATCAAACTCTTCTTTAATACGGATGTTCTCTTCTGCCAGCTCGCGATTTACCGTATGAAGCGAATCCATCTGGCGAACATATCCTTGTGAAATCACTTGAAGCCGGTCTAGTTTCTTTTTTATTTTATAGTACTCCCATTGTGTGTTCAAAAGCTTTTTGATTTCGATGGCATTGGCTTGTATGATGCTATCCTTAAGGGATAAAGAATCAGCCAGTTTGCCGTAAGCAGTTTTCGTTTGGTTGTGAACATTTAAAATGCTGTCAACTTCATGCTGCAGGTCAAGCCGTTGCAATTCTTTTTCTTCCTGCAACACACGCAGATTGCTTTTGGTTGAAATAAGCCATATAGATAATCCAATGATCATTAAGGCGAAAACACCTAACAAAATATACAACCAGCGTGTGGCGTTTGGTGAAGGTATAGGATTGCTTAAGTTCTGTTCTTTATCCATAGGATTAAATATTTTATGCAAAAATAGCTCATATTAGCGTCATTTGCAAGCTTTTTGCTCAATATGTCTCTCTGTGGTTCAGGTTTTTCCAATACCATTTGCAAGCTTCCGTAAGGCCTTTGAGCAAATCAAATATGGGGTTGTACCCCAGCAATTCTTTAGCCTTGTCGATAGAAGCCAGCGAATGAGGTATGTCACCTTGTCTGTAGGGGCCGTGCAGAATCTCTATAGTTGCAATTGCAGGGTCGTATGTTGCAAGTATATCACGCAGGTGGCCAGCAAGTTGGCTTAGTGTTGTGCGGTCACCATAAGCAACATTATACACCTGGTTGATGGCCTTGGGGTTGCTGCTTAAGGCGGATAGCAGGTTGGCCTGTATTACATTATCAATATACGTAAAATCGCGGCTGTAATCGCCCACGCCATTTATTGTAGGGCTTTCGTGGCTGATTAGCTGCAAAACCCATTTAGGAATAACAGCTGCATAAGCCCCATCAGGGTCTTGCCGGCGCCCAAACACATTAAAGTAACGCAGGCCAATGCACTCCATGCCATAGGTGCGGCTAAACACATCGGCATATAATTCATTCACATATTTGGTAATCGCATAGGGCGATAGTGGTTTGCCTATTTTATCCTCCACCTTGGGTAAGCTTTCCGAATCGCCATAGGTGCTTGAACTGGCAGCATAAACAAATCGTTTTACTTTGGCATCGCGGGCAGCAATCAACATATTGAGCATGCCGCTGATGTTTACAGCATTGGTAGTGGCAGGGTCGTTAATCGAACGGGGAACCGATCCCAAAGCGGCCTGATGAAACACATATTCCTGACCGGAACAAGCGTTGTTGCAGGTGTCAATATCCCTGATGTCGCCTTCAATCAAATAGAAATCAGGGTTTTGTTGGAAAGGTTCAATGTTTTTTCGATGTCCGGTCGCAAAATTATCGAGACAGCTAACAACAGCTCCTTCGCCAAGCAAAGCTTCAATAAGGTTGGAGCCAATAAAACCAGCACCTCCGGTAACCAGCACGGGTGTTTTGTTAAATGCAGTTTTCAACTTTTAGCGTTTTTAATATTACTTAAACAGTTCAAGTTCTTTTCCCAGCGGCAAATTTAAGGCTTTTTATTGCAGCGAAAGGTAGCGGACAAAACACAAAGGGGCACCCCAAAGATGCCCCAATGCATTTTAGCTTATTCAGCTGATAAAAATAAGATTGCACAAATGATGTGACAAACAAACTTAGGAGCCCAAAGTGGCCACCATTACGGCTTTGATGGTATGCAACCTGTTTTCGGCTTCATCAAAAACCAATGAAGCGGGCGATTCGAATACTTCGTCATCAACTTCCATGGCCTCAACACTAAATTTTTGATAGATCTGCTCGCCGATTGTAGTCTGACGGTTGTGGAATGCTGGAAGGCAATGCAGGAATTTCACCTTGGGGTTGCCGGTTTTGTCCATCATCACTTTATTCACCTGATAAGGCAGCATCATTTTGATGCGTTCTTCCCACACATGGTCTGGTTCACCCATCGAAACCCATACATCAGTGTAAAGGAAATCAACGCCTTTTACACCATCATCAACACTTTCGGTCAGGGTTATAACGGCACCGGTATCTTTAGCAATATCGCGACATGTTTTTACAAGCGCTTCGTCCGGCCAAAGTTGTTTTGGGGCAACAGCCCTGAAATCCATACCCATTTTGGCAGCCCCAACCATCAGGGAATTGCCCATATTGTTGCGGGCATCGCCCAAGTATGCAAAACGAACCTGATTCAATGGTTTGTCTGTGTTTTCCATCATGGTAAGAAAATCAGCCAGAATTTGTGTTGGATGGAATTCGTTGGTGAGGCCATTCCAAACCGGGACACCGGCATATTTGCCAAGTTCTTCAACAATTTCCTGTCCAAAACCACGGTATTCGATACCATCATACATACGGCCCAAGACACGGGCAGTATCTTTCATGGATTCTTTTTTGCCGATTTGCGATCCGCTTGGCCCTAAATAAGTTATCCTTGCGCCTTGGTCAAAAGCTGCCACTTCGAAAGCGCAGCGTGTGCGTGTCGAGTCTTTTTCAAATATCAAAGCGATATTTTTTCCAATCAGCTTAGGTTGTTCGGTACCAGCATATTTGGCTTTTTTTAGGTCGGCTGAAAGATCGAGTAAAAACGTGATCTCCTTGGGAGTGAAATCTAAAAGCTTTAAAAAATTTCTGTTTCTCAGGTTAAATGCCATAACATAATCCTTTCTTTATATTTAACTGTAATGAATTGATTTAAAAACAAATCGTAACTGATTTGTGGCAAAAATACACATTTTATGTGAAAAAATTAACAATGCTTGAGTCGGTAATTGAATTATTTTTGCGCCATGATTATTATTGATAATACAGTAGTTTCAGAAGATTTTCTCAAAGCATGGTTCATTTGTGATTTGCCAAGATGCAAGGGTGATTGTTGCGTTAAAGGGGATACGGGTGCTCCATTGGATGAATCTGAAATCAGCCTGCTTGAAGACAACATAGACAATATAAAGCCATTTATGAGTCAGCGGGGGATTGCCATTGTTGAGCAATCCGGAGTGTTTGATTATGACGAAAACGGGAATTTTGTAACTCCCCTTATTAACGATCAGGAATGTGCATTTACCGGATTTCACGAAAACGGAGTAAGTTATTGTACAATTGAAAAGGCTTACGAAGCAGGTAAAAGCAGCTTCAGGAAACCAGTAAGTTGTCACCTTTATCCACTTCGCCTTGTTGAAAAAGATGGTTTTATCCATGTTAATTATCACCATTGGAGCATTTGTGTGCCTGCCATCCGCAAAGGTGAAGCTTCGGGTGTGGCTTTGTACCGTTTTCTAAAGGAAGCTCTTATACGTCGTTTTGGTACTGCCTGGTATGCTAAACTTGAAAAGGAAGCCAAATCCAAAGGGTATTGATGGTGAGCATAAAAAAAAGCCACCAGATTGTTTATCCGGAGGCTTTAACCAAGGTTCAACCAACACAAAATTACTATGGTAAAAAAAGAACGACTGGGAGGGGGACTCCCGGGTTTAGGATCTTTTGGAGCCGGCAGTAAATGAACTTACTATACTTGAAGTATCGAATGGAAAATCATCAATAGCTTGTTCTTCTGCCATAGGGAATGACTTTTTCATGGGGTCTGCAATAGTGATTTCCTGTACTATTCGCTTTGTATCCACTGAAATATCATTGATACAAGTTTCTTCGGCCAAATCAAACTCAACCGTCATGGCTTTGTTTAGCATCACCTCAGAAGTAACTATATGCGTTTTAAAAGGAATGTCGTCGATGAAGCTCTCAGCGGGCATTGTATAGTTTACTTCGTCAGCTTTGAGAGAGAAAGTGGAACCGATCAGGATTGCGCTTATGATTGTGAGTATCTTTTTCATGTTTAAAAGTGTTTAAAGTTTGCGTTTTGAAATAGTAATAACAACACACGTGCCAAACATTTCAAAACACTGTATATTATAGTGTTAAATGTAATATGTGATAAATAATGGACGATCATTTGTGTACGACTTCCAACAGTATTTGTTCGCTTACGTACAATTTAAAAGGGCCTTACTCGGCGATTGGCTCAATGAGCGTACGGGGTATGGTCAGGGTAATACTTTTGCCAATGGCTTCGATACGGATAACCAGCCTGAATTTTCCTTGATACCGTATTAACCTGCCAATTAAGCCTTCCATTTGCCCGTGCTTCACACGAACAAGTTGTCCTTCGTTAAGTTGAATACTATCATCGGGCACAAACTCTTTTTCATTCAGGTAATATCTAATGGCCTCAATCTGCTCGACCGGAATGGGTACTGCTTTTCTTTCAAAGGTTATAAATCGCATGGCACCCGGAAGGGCGAGCACATTATACAGATCTCGAACCTGTATATTAACAAAAATGTAACTTCTAAACAGCGGCTCAATCACTTTCTTTTTGCGGTCGCTCCACTGTTTTATCCTTGTAATCAATGGCAGATAAGCTTCAAAACCGGCAAACACAAGTTCATCATAAACCTTTTTTTCGGTTTTTGATCTCGTATAGAGTGCATACCATTTTTTTTCATCCATACCAATGGAGGATTATCATTCAATAAAAAGCAGGGATATTAAAAACCAACTGCAGAAGTTTGGTTCTTATATCTTGTTTAATAGGCGTTTAAAGAAACCGGGTTTTTTGTCTTGGGCTTCGTCGGTATAGTAACCGTAACCATATCCATAGCCGTAACCATATCCATATCCATAGCCGTATCCGTAACCATATCCGTAGCTATATCCATAACCTCCACCAGCTTTCACATCATTCACAAGGATACTCATCGGAATTCTCCGGTCTTCAATATCCTTGATGATTTGCTCGAAAATCTTTTTGTGGGTGTAGCCTTGGCGGACAATGAACAGATTAATATCTGTATGTTTCATTAAAAGATAAGCATCAGTAACTAAACCAACTGGTGGCGTATCGATTATGATATAATCGTAACGTTCGCGCAATTCTTTGAACAATACTTTGCATTTATCAGAAGCAATTAATTCTGCAGGATTTGGAGGTACAGGCCCAGCCATGATCAGGTCGAAATTGTCAACCTTACCCGAGGGTTGGATAATTTCATCAAGGCTGTGCTTATTAATCAGATAGGTGCTCAGTCCATTGGTGTTCGACAGGCCAAAGTCCTGGTAGATTTTTGGTTTTCTTAAGTCGAAGCCAAGCAATACAGTTTTTTTTCCATACATGGCATAAATACTGGCCAGGTTAATGGAGACAAAAGTTTTACCAGCACTTACCATATCGGCTGTAATCAGAATCACACTTTTTTCCTTGCCCTGCATCAAATATTCAATATTTGTACGCGCTGAGCGGAAAGACTCTGCAATTGACGATTTTGGTGAGTCGGCAACTACGAGTTGAGAGTCTTTTTGAGAGTGCATGATCTGGCCGATAATTGGAAGCTTTGTAGCCCTCTCAATATCTTTCCGGTCAATTATTTTGTCATTCAGGTAGTCGCGGCCCAATACGTAACCAACAGGGATTAGCAAGCCCAATAAAAGGGCAATGGTATAGTTAAGGCTTTTTTTGGGAAACACTTGTCCACCAATAGAAGGAATGGCAAAATCAATCACTTCATTATCAGGAAGATTACTGGCTTTCGTAATTTGCGCTTCAGCCCTTTTCTGTAGCAGGAAAGTATATATGGCATCGTTAAGCTGGAATTTTCGTTGATAGCCTAAAAGCAGGCGTTGGGTAAGCGGTAAAGTATTCAGTTGTTTCTCAAGCTCAACAATTCTTTTGTTGATATTACCGAGTGCCATATCAGAATTGCGGATAATGTTGTTGATATTCTCCAGAAGCGTCCTTTTGGTTGTGATAATTTGCGAGTCGATGCTAATCACCAAGGGGTGCTTGTCAGTAGATGAAAGCATTTGTTCAGCTTTCTGCGACGAAAGGTTGACGAGGTCCTGCACTAGGCGGTTTAGGAGCGGATCCTCAATGCCCATCGCACTGGGGGCAACCAATTTATTAAAATCATCCAGGTTGGCTTGTACATAAGTTTGCAAACTTTTGTAATATTGCCCTTTTATAAGTAACTCTGCTTTTTGCTTTTCCAAATCTTTAAGCAATTCATAAACCTGCTGCGACTGAAAATCGATGTTCATCAGTTCGTTTTGCATTTGGAAATCTTGCAAATTGATTTCGGCACGGTTGAGGGAATCCTGGATATCGATTAACTGGTTATCGATAAAATCGATGGTGTTCTCGGCAATTTGATTCTTCTTTTCAAGACTACGTTGCAGGTAAACCTCTATCAATTTGTTCAAGAAATCAGCGGACTTTTCTTTAATGTTACCACGCAACGAAATGTCAATTATGGAGGCTTCGCGGTTGATTGGTTCAATTTTAAAGCCACTCATCACACGCAACAATGAAGCGTAATCATTGATGACAAAACTGTAATTCTTTTTAGGGTCTTCCTCAGGATCGAAACTATTACTAAGTGTAATCCTGAATTTATTCAAGCCGTTGTCAACCCACTCGCCAAGAAAATAGGTGCCTGATGTTTTAATCTTTTCAGTTTTATCTCCGGTATTATCAGCATCCTGAAAGTCGTAGATGCTTATATTTTCCCCCTCGGCTTCTATCCGATAATTATTATTATTCAGAAAAGTAATGGCATAAGATAAGGTAACAGCCTGTGGTTGATCAAAGTCAATTTCAACAGTAAAAGGTACCGTATGATATAATTCTTTGCTGACAAACCCTTCGTCAAGAAAATAGGAAACCTCAAAGCCAAGTTCTTTTATTACGCGGTCGCTCAGTGAATGCGACATTAATATCCCAATTTCGTTTTGCAGGTTTTGCTGCCCGCTTAAACCAAAACCTATCAAGGCAGAAGGATCAAGTTTGGTTTTGTCGTCTTTTACCAATACGGTTGTTTTTACCTCGTATATGGGCTTGGTGTATTTATTGAAAAGAAACGCAACCAGCAAAGCAATAAATATCGAAATGGCAAAGAGGTACCAAAACCTGGTAAACTTAAAAAAAAGCGCTTTCAGGTCAATGGTTTCTTCTTGTTGATAGGCTTGAAAATTCTCCACAGCTATGTTTTTTATCGAGTTACGAAATTGAGCGTAAGTATAAGGGTTGAAATGGCAGAAAAGACCACGGCATAAGGGAAGTTAGCAAAAGTAAACTGTTTGCCGGCCAATGGTTTAACATAGATGATATCATTGGGCTTTAAATAATAGAAATCCGATGATAATATGCTGTTAGAAGCCAGATTTACTGTGTGGGTTTCTGACCCGTTTTTGGACTGACGGATAATGATTACCTCTTCGCGATTGGCAAAATCTGCCAAATCTCCAGCCAATGAAACTGCCTGGAAAATATTAATTTCGGACTGGTAAACTTTGTACTGACCTGGACGACGTATCTCACCCAGCATGGTCAGGTTAAAGTTAACCAGCTTAACAATAAGCACGGTTTCTTTCAGGTAATCGTCAAGGATTAGTTGAATTTGGGCTTTTACCTGCTCTACATTCAGGTTTTGCACTAAGATTTCACCCGCAAGTGGGAACTCGATAGTTCCTTTGTCGCTGACTGTATAACTATTCAAATAAATACTCTGGTCATTTATGTTTGCACCACCTGTTCGTCCTTCCAATGGGTTAAAGAGGTTAGAAGTGCGTTCGTCAAGGCTTACTACCTTGATGTACAAATTGTCGCCGGGTTGTATAAGGTAGGTTGTTGCACGTTCATTAAGGAAATAGCTTGTGGTATCACCTGCAACTGTAGGTTGCAAATAGAGCATTTTTCGTTGGGGGACACATGAAGCTATCATAATCCCAAACAACATCAATAAAACTATTGATTTGTAGGAAGTTAAACGGTTTTTTTTCATGGATAATTATTTATACGCAAGGGTAAAAATGGTCGCGGTTGTTGGGCGCAAAATTACGTTTTTTTTAATTGACACAAAATTTTTATATAATAACAACCTGATTAGTGGTAAAACAGTGCATAAATGATAATCAACCAGGCCTGTTTTATCCTTTTCGCTATTTTTGCATGCATTGGAAAACATTTAAAGCTTAATTGTTAAAAATCATGGCAAAAATATTGAGAAATTTTATTTTGGTGCTGGGTGCCCTAACCATGTTGTATAGTTGCGCGCCACAAAGTGTTTTTGATGAAACCATTAATTTCGAAAGTTTGATATGGAACCGTTTTAGTATCATTGAGATGGAAGTGCCTGTGAAAGCAAATGAAAAGGGTTATAATTTTGATGTTATACTTCATCACAACCAAGACTATGCCTTTGATTTCATCAGCATGAACATTACGTTTTATATGCCGGGGGGTGGTATGCGGTCGCGCGACTACCAGTTTAAACTCCAGGATGAGCAGGGAAATTGGTTAGG
>JAGYLH010000119.1 GCA_018400955.1 Bacteroidales bacterium | reverse complement strand
ATTTACTAAAGTCATTGACTGACATGAATGATGCGCATAACGAAGCCATCGGACTTTAAAGACAAGCACTAATTACAGACTTATTGCGTCAGATACCCTAACTGATTAATCAAGCATAGAAGCAGCTTGACTCGTGGACCCGATGAACTTGCTATTACCGGTAAATATAGTATGTACCTAATATACTTTCATCCAACCAAAAACTTGGACCCTGATTAGGTTACGCTAAAAGACTGATAAATTAATGGAATAACCCTATATTTGGCCCTTATTTAAACTGTTTTAATGACAATGACAAAGAGATTTCTGGTTTTTCTGGTATTTACTGTTGTTGCATCATATCTGGCAAACAGCCAGAATACTCAACTCAATGAGCGAGCAGCAAATTTTCACAATCAACACCTTACAATTGACAGCCATACGGACACACCGCTTATGCTCGGGCGCGAAGGGTTTAGCCTTGGCGAAAGAAACGATCCAAGAAACCGCGGTGGAAAACTCGATTTCCTAAGGATGCAGGAAGGGGGGCTTGATGCTGTTTTCTTTGCTGTGTTTGTAGGACAGGGAGAACGCACTGACGAAGGCAATGAACAGGCAAAGAATCGTGCCCTGCAGATTTTTGAAAATATCCACAACAGCCTGGACCAGTTTAAGGATATGGCCGGATTGGCCCTGAACGCTGACGATGCCTATCAACTAAAACAAGAAGAAAAATCGGCCATCTATATAGGACTGGAAAATGCTTATCCCATTGGCAATGATCTGGCAATGGTAAGAAACTTCTATAATTTGGGGGCACGCTATATCACCCTGTCGCACACACGCAATAATGATGTATGTGATTCTTCTACAGATACAACAGAACACAATGGCCTTTCGGATTTTGGCGAGGCAGTAGTCCGGGAAATGAACCAACTGGGTATGATGGTGGACGTAAGCCATATTTCGGATAAGGCCTTTTACGATGTACTCGAAATTACCAGCACACCTATTATCGCCTCGCATTCCAATGCGCGTGCCATTTGCAATCACCCGCGCAATCTGGATGATGCTATGCTGATGGCCCTAAAAGAGAATGGTGGTGTGGTTCAGGTTTGTGTGCTGAGTGCCTATGTAAAGGAGGCTAATCCAAATCCTGAACGTGATGCAGCCCGAAAAGAACTCCGCGAAAAGCACAACAATTTTCAGGGGCTGACTGATGAGCAGATGGCCATTGCGCGCGAAGAATGGTATGAAGTAAATCGAACCTATCCGCCTGAGTTGGCTACCGTTTCTGATTTGGTGGACCATATTGATCATATAGTAAAAACAATAGGTGTTGATTATGTGGGTATTGGAACTGATTTTGATGGTGGGGGTGCGCTCGAAGATTGTTACGACGTAATTGAACTCCCTAATATAACCATCGAGTTGCTTAGGCGCGGTTATTCCGAAAGCGATATTGAAAAAATCTGGTCAGGGAATTTTATGCGAGTCTTTCGGGAAGTGGAAGCCGCCAAGAAATCATAGGATTGACAATTGACGCCCCTTAGTTCTTAATGAGCCAATAAGGGTTTTTTTAGGCATTAAGAATTCGATAGACTAACACTTTATAAGCCTTAACGTCCTAATGGTTCACAAAAATAACATTAAGGCATTAAGCAAAAGGCAGGATTGGGGATTCACGTCCCTTAACTATTTTGAGAAAACGCTTCACTATACCCTCCGTTGACTTGGCGAATTGCCCTGACTTGGATCTTTCAAAACCCGCTTTGGCAAAAAACCAGGCGGATAATGGGTAACATAATTATCGCCAAAAAGGCGGTTATGGATTACCGTATTGCGATAGATATCATAATCATATGCCCCTATTTTTCGATACCACAGCGTAATAACGGATGAACTGATAACAATGAAGGTTGAATACAAGATGGCCAGCCAAATCATCTGACTCTGAACAGGATCCACAAAGCTCAGCAGGATTACAGCAAAAGCAAGGGGGCCATTTTGAATGCCGGTTTCAAGGGAAACTGCGCGTTGAAAAATGGGCGGTACACCTAACAAGCGAGAGAAATAATAGCCAAATAAAAAACCAATCAACCCTACAGAAACAGCTGCAACATACACTTCAACAGGGGTTTGTACAAGTAAGCCTGCATGACGTACAAAAGCGGTACCCACCAAATACAGCACAACAATAATCCCCATAAAACCAGCTGTGTCTTCTGCCGTTTTAGCCCAGTCAGGCCATTTGCTTTTGATAAACATCCCTATCCCAACAGGTACAAGCACCATGATTAATGAAGTTATAATGTTTTTTGTAGGAATCACAAATTCGGCATCAGACCCCGCAGCCTGCATGGCAGCAGTGATTTGATTGGTAAACCCAATAGTATATAATTTAAGCAATATGGGCATCATAAAAATAGCCAAAACTGTGGAGGCAGTTGTCATAGAAATACTTAGGGCTACAGAACCCCTCGAAAAATAAGTAAACATATTGGAGGTGGTTCCACCAGGCAAACAGCCTATGAGAATGAGTGAAATAGCAAAAGCCGGGTGCAGCTGAAAAACTGTTGCAACAGTAAACGCAATGAGGGGCATCAGGCCAAACTGCGAGATAAATCCTATAAAAACACCCCGAGGTTTCCGAAATACAGCCTTAAAATCATCCATGGTGAGACTTGACCCCATGCCCAACATGATGACAAAAATCATCAGGGCAAGCAATACCTGGTCGTGGTCGTATAGTAGTTGGGTATTGAATTCCATATTTTTTATTTTTTTTGTTTTTCAGACTCAAAAAGCGAAGTAATTTGTTGCGCATATTTCTCCTGAACTATATGGCGCTTAATTTTAAATAGATTAGTCAGCTCCACGCCAACCTGAAAATGTTCAGTAAGCAGGCTGAAATCATGAATCTGCTCGTATCTTTTGAAACCATTGGCCGGGGAAGTAATCCTGCGTATCTCTGTTTTGATGATTTTTTTGGCGATATCATTCTGCTCCAAGTCTTCAAGTGTTCGTTCATTAAACCCTGCTTGCCTGTATTCAAGCAATGAGGGTACAATCAGCACACATAAATATTTCTTGTCCTGCCCCACTACCATGCAGTTTTCAATATAATTACTCTGCTGAAGGCTCATCTCAATTGGTTCAGGTTCAACATTTTCGCCACTTGACAACACAATGGTAGCTTTTGAGCGTCCCAATATTTTCAGGCAATTGTTATGCGAAATCACACCGAGGTCACCAGTCTTTAACCACCCATCTATTATGGTACTGTCAGTCAGCTCCTGATCCTTATAATACCCTTTCATGATTTGCGGTCCACGTACCCAAATTTCCCCTCGTTGACCCCGTCCATTATGCGGATAGGCGGCATTTGGGTATAGTATTTCACCATTTTGACTATCGATGATGCGAACTTCTGTTTCTGCTATAGGAGGTCCCACTGTAGCAACAATCAGGTTGTGCCTGGGGCGCACAGCGATTACAGGTGTTGTTTCGGTCATGCCGTAGCCTTCGAGGACAGGGATGCCTACATAGTTGAAAAACCTGTCGATGTGCAATGGCAATGCACCACCACCAGATATTGTTACCTTGAGCGACCCACCTGCCCCCAGCCTAATGCGCTCGAGTACAGCAGCATTGAAAAACCCATACCAGGGCATTACAATTAACCACCGTAAGGCATGCAGCGGCACCAATAAAGCCCTGATCCAAGCAGGTATATATTTCAATCTGAGGTATTTATTGGTCAGATAGTATTCGGAATTTTTATATTGCCTGGCAAGAAAATAGGCAATATGAAACAGGATTTGACGCATCCAGTGCGAAGCTTTGATATTTTTTATGATTTTTTCATGCAATTTTTCCCAAAGCCTTGGTGCTGATGCCATAAAAGTGGGTTCCACATGGCGCATATCATCGCCAAGCCTCTGAATAGAAGAATAATAGGTGCATCCTCCAAAGCTGATGGTGTACATTTCGATAAGACGCTCAAAAATATGCCAAATGGGAAGCACCGACAAAACCCTGTCATTACAATTGTGCTGTCCCGGCAGATTTCTAATTTGCGACATTATATTGGCGTGTGTAAGCATTACGCCTTTGGGTGTGCCTGTGGTGCCAGAGGTATAGATCAGGGTGAACAAATCATCGGCCTGAATGCCTGCAATTCTTTCTTCCACGCGCTTGTCGCCAGCCTGCCTGAGTTTTGCGCCCATCTCGTAAACATCCATCAAGCTCCTTACACCTGCTGAGGTTTTTACATTTGGGTCAAGCACAATAATTTCCTGAAGATTGGGAAGCCGGTCCCTCAGTTGTTGAACCTTGTTAAGCAAGGCACTATTTTCAACACATACTACTTTCATTCCGGAATGCTGAATGATGTAATCCAGTTCAGTGGTAGAAACGTCGCGGCCCCTGGGAACATCAGCAGCACCGCATAATTGCACTGCATAATCTGTAAGGATCCATTCGAAGCGGTTGTCGCTAAAGATGCCTACATGATCGCGGGCTGCAACACCAAGCTCAATAAAGCCGGTGGCCAGGTCAAGGCCTTGTTCATAAAGTTCGCGATACGAAACGGGTTTCCAATTGAGGGCGCTTTCGCGGAGGGCAAATGCTGGCATCGCCTCAAAGGTTTCGGCTGCTTTCTGGTAGAGCAAAGCCAGGTTTTCGGCTTGCAAGCGATAGTAAAGAGGCTTCCCCATGAAATATGTTTTGGTTGAAAAAGTATGCAATAATATCAATTATCTGCATATAAAAAAAGCCCTGAGACCTTTAATCTCCTTAACTATTTAACCATCAACATAAAACAAAATGCATTCAGGTAGTAAAACTTCGCGTTAAATGATTCCTTATTGCTGAAATTCCTAAATGGCTCAATGATATTTTTTTTCATTAAGGCACTAAGAATGAACTACAACATCTCTTAATCTTTCTAAATTTATTAATGGTAATAAAATGGCCCTCAATTTAATTTACCACCCATTTAGCTCAAAAACAGTATGCTAAACCCCTATTATGCCCATATAATGCGGCAACATCTTTCGCCACCACACCCAATCGTGGTCCACATCATGGCCCCAGAAATCAATCTGAGCCGGAATGGATTTTTGTTCCAAAACAGATTTTATTTCGTGGGTATCAGCAATGGCATCTTCTTCCCACAGACCCTGCCCAGTGGCGATGATAATTTGGTTTCGGCGCAATTGCTCCAATACCTGATGGTTGTCGAGGTTTCGCAAATAGAAAAGCGGTGAATTGAAGTAAATGGCATCGTCACCAAATTCACCAATCAATGGTTTCAGGTCGTACATCCCGCTGATGGCAATTACTGTATCAAATACAAAAGGATGCTTGAAAAAGAAATTGGCCGCATGATAGGCCCCCATGCTAAATCCTGCGGCTACAATGCGAATGTCGTTGTTGTTGCAGTTGGAGTGGATAAAAGGAACAACCTCATGGGTAATATAACCTTCGTACTGGCTCGCCCAGTAGGCACGGTGATTCACGTCAGCCGAGGGATGGGCCCAGGCTTCGTAATCGATACTGTCGGGGGCAATTATTTTAATCTTTCCATCATTGATAAAGGGCTCCAGCACCCCGATGATGCCATAATCCTCCGATTCGTGATAGCGTCCGCCCTGAGTAGGAAAAATCAGCACTGGTTTTCCATAATGTCCGTAAACTTTAAGCTCCATGTTGCGCTGAAGGCGTTCGGAGAACCATTTGTGGTATTCGGTATGCATATTGTTGGGTTATTTTAATTGGTGGATGGCCTTTTGCACTTCAAACATAGCAGCCTTTGTTTTGCTTCTGATAAGGTAAACATAGTTGCCCATAGCGCCAGACAATGCTTTCTCAACAGGGGCATGGAAGGCCATTTGATCGCCATATTGTGCAATCACCTCTTCATGGCTGAGTGAATAATCATATTTATTTTTCCGGCTGACAAAGCAGATAAAATATTTGCGCTCATAATCAAGACTTTGTTTGTTGTTTACAACCACATCAGCCCAAATGCGGAAAATATCGAACTCACAAGCATAATTGAACATATCTATGATGGGACCTCCGGGAGGGCGCATATTCACTTCTACGGCCACCAGGCGGCCCGTCTGGTGTTCGCGGAAAAACTCAAAATGAAAGAATCTGCCTTTTACGCCAAAGGCTTTCAACATCTTCAGGCCTTCATCTACCACATCCTTTTCAATTTCGCGCTGGGTGTATAAGTAAATATGTGCATCTTCGTGCACCACTTCCATTACGCCCCGTTCGTTTTCGAGTGAGTTGCTGAACAACAACTGCCCTTGTTGGCCCACAAGTCCATCAAATGAAATAAGAACGCCTGAGATGAATTCTTCAAAGATATATTCGGTTTCTGGCGGGTTTTCAAAAAAATGCTCGAGTTCGGAAAGGCTTTTAATCTTAAACGTCCCATTGGCACCTACACCTGAATTAGGCTTGGCCACCACGGGATATCCCACCTCTTCTATAAACTTACGGGCATCTTTCAGGCTTTTCAACACTTTGCCGCGTGCCACCTCAACACCCGCTTTTTGGAAGACTTTTTTCATTTCCGACTTCTTCTTGATCGGCCCCAATTCATGTGCTTTAAGACCTGCTATGTTAAAATCGGTACGCAATTTAGCTTCTGTTTCGAGCCAATATTCATTATGTGAATCGATCCCGTCAATTTTGCCATACTTATGGGTAAAATAACCCAGGGCCTTGATAAGTTCATCGTAGTTGTGCATATCATCCACGCGATAATACTCTGTAAACCATTCCTTAAGTTCAGGTTTTAGTGTATCAAAAGGACTATCGCCCAAGCCAAGGACAGTTGCACCGGCTTCCTTTAAAGCCCTGCTAAAATGGGCAAAATTAGATGGAAAATAAGGTGAGAAATGTATATAGTTCATAAAATTAGTCGGTTAGTGGTTGTTTTAAGAAAGCAAATGTAGATAAATTGATAAACAGCCAAGTCCCCTGAAATGTTTGATGAATGAGCATCTGCATTGTTTTTCAGGTATATAAATAAAAAAGACAAATAAAATATTCAATATTAAATCAAAGCGGTAACGATTGCACTCTTTCTAAGGAGTCAGAAAGCTTACGCTTAGATAACGTAGTTTTCGATTGTGACTTATGCTGTTTGGACTGATTACAGCGACATAATTACCGGCCAGGAAACGGGCTTATAATTGCTTCGTTGCCATGCGATACAATCGTGCGGCAGCGGAGGGATCTGCGGGATGTCTTATATTAAAAACGTTTAATTTGAAGTCACTGGACTTCATATAGAAACGCTTGGTAATTAGCTCAATATCATTTGATGAATCGTGCCATTGCGCCTTGAATTTTTTCAGCTACACGCGCTGCAGCCTCTGCAAAATCGGTTTTAGAAGAGGCGTAAATAATACCCCTCGAAGAATTCACCAACAGTCCACATTGATGGTTCATGCCATATTTGGCCACAGCCTCCATATCGCCTCCCTGTGCACCAATACCCGGGACGAGGAGAAAATAGTCGGGAATCATTTGCCGGATTTTTGTCAGAAACTTTGTTTGGGTGGCCCCAACCACAAACATCATTTCGTCAGGCGAAGCCCAGCCTGAGGCTTTATCAATCACATGTTCGAAAAGGGAATTTCCATTGATTTCCATTTGTTGAAAATCGTCAGCACCACTATTGGAAGTAAGTGCGAGCAACACGACCCACTTATCTTTAAAACCCAGGAAAGGGCTCACTGAATCCTTTCCCATATAAGGCGCTACGGTGACTGCATCAGACTGCAAATGATCGAAAAACGCACTGGCATAGGCAGCAGAGGTATTCCCAATATCACCGCGTTTGGCATCGGCAATCACAAATATTTCGGGATACTGTTCCTTGATATAGCTGATGGTTTTTTCGAGGCTAAGCCAGCCCGCTGAGCCATTGATCTCATAAAAGGCCGTGTTAGGCTTAAAAGCAACAGCATAGGGGGCTGTGGCATCAATGATGCCTTTGTTAAAACTAAAAACCGGATCACTTTCCGCTTTCAGAAAAGCAGGAATCTTCCGGGTATCAGTATCAAGTCCTACGCAAAGAAAGCTTTTCTTGCGTTGTATTTGTTCAAATAATTGGGTGCGGTTCATTTTTTGAGAGATTAATCATTCAGTCTTTATCTTTCAAAGCATTTGATGCCTCATGTAAAGTGGGACAA
>JAGYLH010000118.1 GCA_018400955.1 Bacteroidales bacterium | reverse complement strand
CAAATATAAATATGAAAAAAATACAATAAAATTTGTTTGATTATTCATTTATTGGTATTATTGCACAATCAATTCCTGCTGTCCAACAATTGGGCACCCCCCGGGCCAAGCTCCCATCCGGCCAATGCAAAAATACCGCGTTGGCAAAAAGCCCATTAGGAATAAACGTTTAAAGGCCTTGCGGGGCCATTAAGTATAAAGTGACTGTATAACCGGCCTATTTTAACCGGTACATGATTTAACCAAAACAAGGAGCATGAAAGCTGTAATAAACAGAAACTTGCGTACATTTTTTGTAAAGACACCCCCAGCAGGAGCCTCCCCATTCATTATATGCGAGACAGTTGAAACAATTTCGAATGAGACAAAAAAAAATGAGATGATGTTTTACAAACAAAACTATATTGAGTTAATTGAGGAGTTTGAAATCGAAAAGAATAAAGTTTATTCAGGTTGTGAATTTGAAGGTAAATGGTTCTGGTACAATCCTGAAATGGAAGATGATCCTTATTATTCTATAATGCATAAACTAACTATTACAGTCTCCACGCGTATTCTTATTTGCGAAGTTGAGGACCCTATCCAAATTGATTGATTGAATTCTGAAATTCCATAAACATAATGCTACTTGTGAAAAACAATATTAGGTTCATACAGATTGCCTTTACTCTACAATTGCTTATTCTAGCTGTTATTTGTGTTAGGGCACAGAACAGCTTCGAAATCAGTATTGATGAACCAGCGGTTTACGAGTCCGGAGAAAATATCCATGAAGTAAGCAATAATAGGTATGTTGTTACCATCTTAAGGGAGTTTGAGGGAGCTCAGAATTATACAAAACGTTACTCATTGCTTTACCTGTTAGATGAGCAAGGAGAAGTTCTAGCAATGGATAGCCTTATGCAAGCTGATACTTCTTTTTTTAACTCGATGACTATACCATATGGGGAGAATGGATTAATTTGTAAAGGAATATATGGCACCTTTGATGGCAACCTCAGTTTTGTAAAAATAGGCACCCACATAAGCTACTTTGACCTCTCTAACAACCAGTTTGACCTACAGTGGTTGAGAAAGTATCCTTTTCATGAAAATGGAGGTTTGGGTTATTGGACTACATATCCGATGATTAAACCAGGCACTGACACTTGTTTCGCAGGGTATTCTTTTTCATATTATAGCCAACACATTTTTGGTTTTTGTGCTCTGACTGGGGACAGCTTGTTTTTTAAGAATGTACCGCCGCAAACGGGTTGGGCATTGAATGGGCTAGTGTTTTCTGCTATTGACACAAGCATGCTCATTCATTTCACGAAAGGAACTTATACTGATTACAGCAATATCGTTGTAAGGCTTGACAAGCAATATGAGTTTACCTCTGACATTTTGTATAGCACTGGCACGAATCTAAATCCAATTAAAACTAAAACATGTTCGCATCAAAACGGAAATATCTATTTAGGAGGGGAGGCTTCATGGACTAACTGGCAAACAGGGGAAAAATTCAAACATTTTGGAGTTTTCAGCTACAGCAATAATTTTGAACCTTTGAATGGTATCTACCTAACCCCACCAGATGTTAGTAGCCAGCCTGCCTGGGCTGAAACAATGAGCATTGGTCCAAATGGAGATATATTTGTAGCATCCAATTACGATTTCAGTGGAGGTCCATTTTCAGGTAACTATACTTATCTATATCTTGCCAAATTAGACGCAGACCTCAACCTGATTTGGGAGAAGTACATTGGCGGGGACAGATACTACAGCACTTCTACTATTTCCGCTACCTCTGATGGGGGCGTGATTGTATCAGGATACGGTTATGACAAGGACTTTCCCGATACCCGCGGTTTCGCATGGATTTGCAAGTTTGATGCCGATGGTATAGTTGGAACAAGTGAACATATTTTGCCTGTTAAGGCTGCCCTTGTTTATCCCAATCCTGCAAGCGGTTATGTTGATATACTTAGCAACCATCAGCATGGGATCGTGCGTATCTATGATATTTCCGGACGCCTGTTGTACGAGGAACTCTCAAAACCGGGAACACACCGTATTGACCTCACCAGGTTGAAAAGCGGCACCTATGTGGTTGCCATCAGTGTCAACAATATACAAATCCACAAACAATTAATCATTAAACAGTAACTCATACCATAAAAAAAATATTCACAAACTGAAAAACCAATTAATAGAACCACATCAAATGACTGATATTAACCTTGAAATACCAACGGAAACAGGGCAATACAATGGTGTTAAGGGCAAAAACACCATCTACCTGAGTGGGCTTTCGGCAGGCGTATATGTGTTATCGCTCTATTCGAAAGGGAAATTTATTGAAAATCATAAACTTATCAAAAACCAATAAAAAAAGTTGCTTTATGAAAACTACACTATGCCTTATCCTTCTTTCGCTAAGCTTTACAACGCTTTACGGTCAGAATTACAGATAGAATTCGAAACTTTATCCTACACAGTTATGGATGCCGGAAGCGCAGAAACCTATATGCTTGAGACCGGGGAAGCCCCCTTATCGTGATTTGAAGGCTGTGTAACCTTCACTTCACGTGCGGATGAACAGCTAACATCCGAGAACAGGCTTTTTGTTTACCCAAATCCTGGCAAAGCACCTTTTGCGTTGGTTATGGAAGAAAACCTTTACGGAAAAACACTTGAACTGTCAATTTTATGACAGCCAGGGCAGAATGGCACATCAGGAAACGGGCAATTGGCAGCAGATTCGTCAAATTGAAAACAAGTTGGACCCGGGTTTGTATTCGATTAAAGTTGCAACTGAAAGCAAGACCTACATCACCAGGCTGATGGTTAACACATTTTGACAAAACTTTTATTTCGTGATTGTTATATCAGTATTTACTCCGCCAAGCTAATCCTGCACGACAGTGGTAAGCCGGTGCTGTCCCGCTAATAATACATACTTTTAATAGCCGGAACTGAGTTTTTTGTTATTTTTGGCTTAAGATTTGCCTTATTGGCCGAAAGTGTCAGCAATTGAGCATAGGGAAACAATAAAAATGGAAGCTTTGTTCTATCTAAAAAATGGTAAGGATTTTTAAGTAATCTCAAAAAGACAAAACAATGAAACAAGTCGTTTTACATGTGGAAGATAGCAAATACACCTTCTTTATAGAGTTGATAAAGAGCCTTGATTTTGTTGATCTGCAGGATGATACAGGGGATTCGAAGGAAGAAATTGCAGCCAACCTCACGCACGGGTTTAAAGACCTCAAACGCTATAAGCAAGGCAAACTTAAATCCACTCCAGCGAAATCTTTCCTCGATGAGCTATAAGGTAGAACTCACATCCCATTTTAAGAAAGAAGCCAAAAGGCTTGTTAAAAAATACCCTTCATTAAAAGCGGAACTTGCCATTTTATTCAACGAACTGGCTGAAAATCCAACGATTGGCACCTTTCTTGGCCATGATGTGTATAAGATTCGACTGGCCATATCCTCAAAGGGAAAAGGCAAGTCCGGTGGGGCAAGGGTTATTACATATGTGCATATTGATGACACAATCGTTTTGTTGCTCTCTATTTACGACAAAGGCAAAAAAGATAGTATTTCTGACAAGGAAATCAGTGAATTGATCGCAAAATATGCTTTATAAACCATAGCAAAACTTATCCCGGCCGGAGCATAGCACAAGAACCAAAGATACTATTGCCTTCCATTGATTTAATAGCTAATAACCAATCTATTGGGGACAAAAAAAACATTGCAAGCCAAACTTCAACATATCCTCACCACCACGCGCAAAGCCGAAATGGTGGCATTTATAAATGCAGAACCGGCTGCCTTTGATGAAGCCATCCAACTTGCACTCACAGGTGAGCGGCCCTATTCATGGCGTGCTGCATGGGTGCTGTGGGCTTGCATGGAAGATAACGACCCCCGCATAAAACCCCACCTGAAAAGCTTTATTGAATTGTTGCCACAAAAACCATACAACGAGCAGCGCGAATTCCTGACGATACTGCAAAGAATGGAAATAAACGGCGATGACGAAGGCCATTTGTTTGATACCTGTGTACGCATCTGGGAAAAGCTTGGTTTGCAGGCTTCGGTAAGGCACAATGCGCTCAAAATGATGGCGAAAATAGCCAAAAAGCATCCGGAGCTCAAACAGGAACTAAAGCTGCTTACCGAAACCCACTACCTGGATTCGCTTTCAGACGGGGTGCGGAGGTCGGTTGCAAAGATTCTGTCCGTGAAATGATCCCTTTTTAAAGCACCACTTAATGCATACACATACCATCATTTTAAAATGAGGTTAATAAATAATTCTTGTGGCCAACCACTGCATTTTTAACTTTTATTGGTAATATTGTATTGAACCTGGTGTGTATATTTGTGAAGTGAAAAGAAACTGTGATCGACTTTGGTCGCCTCTTTAATATCAAAACTCATGAAAGCAGATAGACTTGAAACGATTGTTAAGTACTTGATTTTATTAATTCTAATAACTGGATGTAGCCGAAGGTTCCTGCCTGAAACAGCTCAAAAAAACCTCTATCAGGTAAAAGAATACATGTATGACTACCATCCAAATCCCAACTATTTTGTGCCACAATCGTTTACTGACAGTGTGTTTGAACATTTATACTGGAGGGTGAATCAAAGTAAGGAATTGAATAATATAGAATTACAGGCAATTACTGAATCTTATGTTGCATCCTTCAATGATGGGCATACAATGATACATAAACCCCTGTTCGATGAAATTGCAAATCTTGCGTTTGGGAGATGTTTCCCTTTTGATGTGTCTGTAAAAGGGATGCACATGTATACAGAGCGGACATACTTGGATAAAACCGCTTCTTCCTATAAAGCTGAGATAATTTCAATTAATGACGTGCCTATCGAATTCATTTTAAGAGATTTAAAGAATAGAATACCTGCGAATAATCTTGTTTTAAAGGATGAGATATTATCCAGTTCCTTCCCTTATAAATTGTGGCGTTATGGTTCAATAAAACCCCCATTTAAAATAAAATTGGTAGATTCTTCAAATGATACAATACTGATAGGGAAAAGTAGTTTAAAGTATTCCAAATATACCCATCTGTCAACCAATGCCTTGAAAAGTATTGTTGAGGAAAAGTTCTCTGATACTTCTGGCTCATTTATTAAGCCAGTAGCTTGGGAAATTGAAAAAAGAAAGAAAGGACTTCCTGATTATTACCTTTACTTTACTGATAGTATTGCCATGTTGAAAATTAAGAGGTTCAGTGGGTCAGCTGAACAGAAAGAATTCTACAAAAGATGCTTTCAAGAAATCTCAACACACAAGGACATCAAGTCCTTAATTATTGATCTTCGGGGCAATAGAGGTGGGCGTACAAGGAACTTCGAAGCGCTTTTTTCATATTTGTCGGCAGATACCATCATTCAGGCTAAAGAAGTGCTTTTCAAAATTAATGAGAAAACCATGCTTGCTGCACGAAAGATGAAAGAGCAAGGGGACACTTTGCTTTTCGATAAAATCAAAGACCATACACCTGGGGAATTGGTGAGCCTTTTCGATAAAAATGATTTAATAATAACTAGTGATACCAATTGTTATCGTTTTGGAGGAGACATTTATGTCCTGGTCGATGCAGGAACCTTTTCAGCCGCAGTTGGCTTTGCAACAATCGTTAAGAATAATAAACTGGGTTGTATAATTGGCACACCTACCGGCGGGATGACGAATTCGTTTGGTGACCCTATCAAGCTTAAAATCAAAGGCACTAAATTGTCATTGCTCGTCCCGACCAAACATATCCTGCAAGATGACATATCAAATAAGAATTCTCTGATTCCGGATTACATCCTCGATTTTAATGAATACAAAGAACCGCAAGTTTACAACCATAAGAAGTTAGCAGCTTATATAATTGATCGTGCAAAACCGGCCAGTTAATTGGTATTTAAATATTATAAACATCATGAAATGGGAAACCAGAACATTAACATGAACTATTCCCACTATCAGCAGTAAATAAAATATTTAAAATAAAACGTTTCCATTGACAAAAACCCACAAAATTACTATATTCGTCACCTGAACAAACCAATAAGTTGGTTGGGTGGTTTTTACCACACATTGATTCGCAACCATCTTGTGTAACAAAAGAAAACCAAATTAAAACACAAAGACTTATGAAAAGGTTACTTCTTATCCTAATGCTTTCCCTAAGCTCGCTCGCTTTCGCAAACCCAATCATTTACAGCTTCCTAATTTCAGAAATCTATTTTGATGAATCAGGAAATTGGGTTATAGAAATCTGGCTTGAGAACAATCAGAATTTTGAGTTTTATGATCTCCGATATCTTGAGAGTAACTCAGGTATAGCCGAGTTTACACATTTCGATACTACAGAGTACTCCACAATCACCAATCTTAACCTGAGCAATGACCTGATCATAAACAAAGACAACGACCGGATTGTGCTGCATATTAATACAAATTCTAAATATCAGAATGATACTGTCCTGCTTGGCGAGGCCGAAGGCTCCTACCTGAAAAATATCGAATATGGCCAGTCCGTTGCCAAACTGTGTGCACCATGGCACCCATCCTTCTTTTACTTTTACAAGACCAATCTACCCAGCATTGGGCACCCGAATTCCCTTGAGGAAGGCACCCTGGGTTATATCTATGGGTATGTTTACGACCATACAGGCACGCCCGTGAGTAATTTTACTTTTGAAATCGTTGAAGGTTATTCAGGGGTTATTAGTACGGATGCAACCGGATACTATCAAACCCAAATAACATCAAGAAGTTACTTGATGGACGCGCTGTTGACCCCTCTCGATCAGGGTTATTATGAGACGACACCAATTGATCCGGTTAGTTTTGAGATCAACGAAAACGATACCCTCAATATCAATTTCACGCAAACGCTTACTACCCTTGAGCAACACCGGAAAAAAAGCATCTTGCTAAGCAATTATCCCAATCCGGCTACTGATTTCACCTATTTCGTTTTCGATGCGGATATAATCGGCAACAAAGCAGCCATGCTGAAAATATTGGATATGCAAGGGCGTGAAGTAGATGCCTTTTTGCTGAATGAATCACCCTTCCTACGCCAAACAGGCCATCTACCGAAGGGCAACTATATGTATCAATTGTATTTGGATAACGAACTCCTTGGTACAAACAAACTCATACTGGTCAAGTGATAAGGTTCCTGTTGATATGCCTGATATCCTTTTGCCTGTTTGACCAAAGTACAGCACAAACCGCTGTAGTTTTAGAAAAAGAAGACCTTACATTTGAGATAGCTGGGGATGTGTTTATGGTAAGCGGTTTGTATTATTTTCATTCGAAACAGCAGAAACACACAAGTTTGCTTTATCCGTTTCCTGCCGACAGCATTTACGGAAAAGCATTCAACATCAGCGTAGCGTATGCAAATTCAGCTGAGCCAATTGATTTTCACATGGGTAGCGACAGCAGTTATATAGTGTTTCAACTCCATATCAACCGCAACAACCCCATTTTGATTAATTACCACCAGCAGCTGAAATCCAATACAGCAAAGTACATACTTACCTCCACACAAAGCTGGAAACAGCCCCTCAAACAAGCCAATTTCAAACTCCTCACTTCACCGGAATTGGTCATACAAAGCTTCGCATATCCTCCTGATGTTACAACCAGTATAGGGGACAAAAAACTATACCTCTGGCAAAAGGAGTATTTTATGCCCGACAGGGATTTTGAGATCCTGTTTTTGCCATAAGTATTCCATTATATGGAAGTTATGAGTCCCCTTGCAGCGGGAAATGAAGAAAATTCTATTTCACAATCTGTTCCGACAGTGCAGGCTGGTTCCCAAGAAATATTTCAAAAACCCTTGCAAATTAAAATTAAATCATACTTTTGGTACTGCTTTACCAATCAAAGAATCATGCGATGGCAGCACAAAAAACCACAACGAATGACATGGATGTCGTTGATTTTATCAGCCAGTTGGAAGATGAAAGCCGAAAAGCCGATTGCTTCAAGCTGATTGATATACTGTCGGAGCTTACGGGGGAAGCACCCAAAATGTGGGGAACCAGCATTGTTGGTTTTGGCACATACCACTACAAATATGCCAGCGGCCACGAAGGCGAATGGGCCTTGCTCGGTTTTTCGCCCCGCAAAAAGGAAACCTCCCTGTATATCTACTCACAGGCAAGTGGTTCGGAAAACCTCCTGCCCCAATTAGGCAAATACAAAATGGGGAAAGCCTGCATCTATATCAAAAAACTGAGCGATATTGATGAAGGCGTTTTGCGCCAAATCGCGCTGCACTCAATCGAGTTTATTACAAAAACCTATACACGCATTCAATAACCAAAAACCTTTTTATAAACTTA
>JAGYLH010000117.1 GCA_018400955.1 Bacteroidales bacterium | reverse complement strand
GACTACCATTTCCTTTTGGCGGCCACAATGAATTATGTTGGCATTGATGTGGATTGTGACCACAAAGGAGGGACAGACTTTTGGATTCTTGAAATAAAGGACACAACCACCATGCTGCACGAAAACCACCAAGGTACCATGCAGCTTTTCCCCAATCCCGCCACCACCGAAGCCTGGCTGCAACTGCCTGAAAACACACCACTTGCACTTGCAAAAATAGAGCTGTACAGCCCCACGGGCAGGTTGCTGTACAAGGCGAAGCCAACGGGCCAATTCCATAAAATAGAGGTGGCGCATTTGCCAAAGGGATTGTATTTGGTCAGGCTGTGGGATGGACAAAGCTGGTATGCGGAGAAGTTGGTGGTGCGATGAGGTTTTGCGAAGCATAAGCTTCGCAATTCTATCATGTAGCTTTAGCTACACCGGCAAATGTCTTTGCTTGCAGGCAACTTTTGGTTTTGCTGACTCATGCAAATTTTGGCTCTTTGAAATTGTGTCCTGCAAGCCTCCAACATTTACACATGACGGGTTTAATTTCGTAAAAAGCCATGTGGCTTTGATGATTTGTGTGGTTTTGGGCCGCTTGTCACCACCATACGTCCTTACTCCCTATCTTTGCCCTATGAACTACCCCGAAACCCTCCAGTGGATGTTTAACAAATTGCCAATGTATCAGCGCATTGGTGGCGCGGCCTACAAGGCCGACCTGAACAACACTGTACAATTGCTCGAATTGCTGGAGCAGCCCCAGCAGCGTTTTCAATCGGTGCATATTGCAGGCACAAATGGCAAAGGCTCGGTGTCGCATATGCTGGCAGCCGTTTTTCAGGAAGCGGGTTACAAAACCGGCCTTTACACCTCGCCCCATATGAAGGATTTTCGTGAGCGCATACGGATCAATGGCGAAATGATTGCTGAAGAACAGGTGCTTGCCTTTATCAGTAAGCACAAAACAGCCTTCGAAGCCATGGAGCTTTCATTTTTTGAAATGACGGTAGGCATGGCTTTTCAGCATTTTGCGGATGAAAAAGTGGATATCGCCATTGTAGAAACGGGCATGGGAGGCCGACTTGATTCAACCAATTTGCTTAGGCCCCTGCTGAGCATTATCACAAATATCGGTTACGACCATATGCAGTTTTGGGCGATACGTTGGAGAAGATTGCCTTCGAAAAGGGGGCATCATCAAGCAGGGAATCCCTGCAGTGATTGGCGAAACGCAAACGGAAACCCGCCCGGTGTTTGAGGCAACAGCAGCAGAAAAGGGTGCGCAGCTGATTTTTGCGGATCAATTGTTTGATGCGCGCCGGCTTGAAGTGGCTGATGCACACAAGCAGTTTTTCGATATTTGGAAACAGTCCGAACCCTATATGGACAGGGTTGCATTGGGCCTTTTGGGCCTTTATCAGCAAAAAAACCTTGTGACGGCTATCTGTGCAATTGACAATTTGCGCAGCCGGTTTTCAATCAGTGAGGAGGATGTGCGTGAAGGATTGGCGAACCTGGCGCACACAACAGGTTTGAAAGGGCGTTGGCAAGTATTGGGCCGTAACCCGGATGTGGTTGCCGATGCAGGGCACAACGAGCAAGGGATAAAAGAGGTGGTTTATCATCTCAGTCGCATGAAATACAACCAGCTGCACATGGTTTTGGGCATGGTGAACGACAAAAGCTGCGAACGCATATTGCAGTTGTTGCCGCGCTCGGCCACCTATTATTTCTGCAAAGCCGATATCCCCCGTGCGATGGATGCACAGCTACTGGCCGACAAAGCTTTTGAAATGGGGCTGCGTGGTGCCGTTTACCACTCCGTAAACGATGCTTATAAAACAGCCCTTAACAATGCCGGTTTTGATGATATGATTTTCATTGGGGGCAGCACTTTTGTGGTGGCAGAAGTGGTTTGAGGCTGCAACGCCAATTAAACACAGCAACAAGTATGAAACTTATTCTTAAATTGTTAGCATTTGTACTTCTGACTAACTTATCAGTTTCGGCACAAGAAAAAATAGTGTATGCTGTGGGAACAAATTTACCGCCGATTATAGGAAATACTTATACATTGAATGCAGAATTAATTCCTCAAAAAAACATCACAGCAAACGTTGAAATTGGAATTATGATTGACAGCAAATTGCAAGGATCTTATACAAAAATCGGTACAGGAAGAAGTAATCATATTAATTCAGGACAATATCTTTCTGCCGGATTAAGATACACGCCAAGAAAAAGTTCCAATCAAACATATTTTTTTATAGGAGCTAAACTTCTTGGTGGATACTTCAAACAATCAGCAGAAATGTGGGAGGATTTTGCATCATTTTTCAGGGATGGTACTATTCCTGCAGATTATGAGATAAAAGGGGACAGGGTTTATTCTAAAGGTTATTTTATGGGTCTTGCTGGAGATATTGGGGTAAACCTGAGAATTACAAATAGGTTTCATCTTGAGCTTGGAATTCAAAGCGGACATAATTTGTTTACTTCGAAAAGACAAGTTGACAATGTTTATGCTTATCTTCCAGGAATAGGGGCAATGAATTTTGTCGGAATTGTAAGGGCTAAAATTGTAATTGGGAAAAATTAATATTTACTGGCGCCAGCAGCGCATTTGCGACAGGTGGGCTTTCTTGCTCCGCAGGCAGTTTGGTGGTTAGTGAAAGTGATGTTCCCCGCATGAATATCTGTGTTAGCACAGATAAAAATGACTGAGGGTTATCATCGGGCTGACCACCCATTATGAAATTGAGACCTGTTGGAACGAAGGCGGTAGAAGAATTTTACAGTTACATATATCCGCCAATAGCTTGGTTTTCATGTTATTTAAAATCTATATAAATTAGCATGCTGGTTTGGTTTTTTCGTTGTCCTCATTTATCTTTGGTGCGATGGAAAACCACTGCCAGGTGGTTTAGCCGTCCTGATCTGGGGTGGCAAACTGAAAGGAAAAGGATAGTATTGTTGTGAGTTTACTAACTTAACATGCATTTATTCAATCTATTAAACAAGCTTATGAAGCCACCACACATGCATCATCCTTTGCCCACCGCCCTGTTTCATTGCCTGGGCTTGTCACCCGGCATGGGGAACAAGGGATGGATTTACGGTATATTTAGGAATTGCTGTGGCACACAAGGTCAAAAACCACTGAAATTTAAACCCATGCATCACAAAAATACCTGTAAAAATGCAAGATTTTTTTCGACGGTGCATTTTTTGATGGCGGGTAGCGGATATAACCATTATGCTCCAATATGGAGGAATATATTCACATTTATAAAAAATGATAAGTTGGTGTATATTCGCTGGTGAACTAATAACAACATTACAACACATTTAAAACAGATATGAAAGGAACTACTAAAATACTAACAGTAATCCTTATTTTGATTAGTGTATCATGTTCGGCGAAGAATGATTGTGATAAGCTTCTATCAGAAAAAGTCAACACAAAAGCAGTCATTGAAAATAAATATAGATTTACTGATAAAGTAAAGCTACTAATTGAATGTAAGTATGACTCTGTAGATACTGAAGTTTTATGGGGAAATGAAGAGGAAGGTATGGTTGTAGAATTCCTTTTTTTGATTTTTGAAGAAATGAATAAAAATTCTTCTACAGGTGAAGTTGTTACTTTCAAAGAAATTAATGAATTGATAAATGAATTAACGAAAAGTGAAGAGTTCAAAAAAGGTAGGCAAATTGTCGTAGCCAAAAATCTGATTATTCATAAACCAGCTAAAACATCAAACTGGAAAGAAGATTATAAGCTTTTAGAACAAATGAATCTGACCAAATCAGATCTTGAGAAGATTAGAAAAATAGTTGAAGAAAATGAAGATAAAAACTGGACTTATTATAAAGTTTTACAAGAATTATCGACGTTTTATGAAACAACAAATACTATGAATTGTCCAATTCCAAGTTATCATGATTGGTTTGCTTTACCTCATAATTTGGATGGATATTTTGAATTATCTGAAGGAATAGAATGTTCAAAAATATCAAACAGGCCTGTTTTATTATACTTTTCTGGACATGGGTCTATAAAATCAAGAGAGTTTGAAGCTTATGTCATGTCAGATGATGAAGTTTTAAAGCTTTTAAATCAAAAGTTTATAATTACAAATCTAAATATTGATGATAAGAGCAATGCACTTACTAAATATTATATTTATTCGAAAAAAGACAATGACACTATCAAGCAAAAAGGTAAAATCAATCAATATTACCAACGGGAATTATTTAATGAGGATATTGTGCCAGCTTTTTATATAATTGATTCATCAGGAAAACAAATTCATGAGTCTTATTACTTCAATAAATCAATATATTCTTATAAAGAATTTTTAGAAAAAGGACTTGAGATCTATTATAAACAATAAAAACGTGTTGTAACAATGTATAAAAATAATAGCCGAGACTGTAATAAATTAAAGGGTTTTAGCCCGCTTCAACTTTTCTGTAACTTGACAGTAAAGTGCCACGCAATCGGCTACTATTCTTATACTCACCGTCACCGCCAACTGTAAAAGACAGAAAAACGATTGACAATTTGCTACATAAAGACAAGAAAATAAAAACGAGATAATGAATAGCCAACGCTCAAAACAGCACATTTGCAATTCGCACAAGCCGACACACAACCGAAATTTGCAAAAGAGCTGTTTCTTTTCCTACGTACCTTGAAAAGGACTATTTTTATTGTTTGATTTAAATGAACAACAATCAACAAAACATAATCATCTATAAAACTGCCGACGGCAAAGCATCGGTAGCGTTGTACGCCAAAGACGGCAACATCTGGATGAATCAAAATCAGCTTGCCGAACTTTTTGCCACCTCTGTTCCGAACATCAGTATGCATATATCTAATATACTAAAAGAAGGAGAGTTAGAACGGCATTCAGTTATTAAGGATTACTTAACAACTGCCACCGATGGCAAAGATTACAACGTTACATTTTACTCACTCGATATGATTTTGGCAATCGGCTTTAGGGTGCGTAGCAAACGTGGCACACAATTCAGGATTTGGGCAAATAAAAACCTGAAAGATTATATGGTAAAAGGGTTTGTGATGGACGATGAACGTTTAAAAAATCCAGATGGCAGGCCCGACTATTTCGATGAATTACTGGAACGAATACGGGATATTCGTGCATCTGAAAAACGTTTTTACCAAAAAATCAAAGACTTGTTTGCACTTAGCAGCGATTACGATGCTGATGATAAGTCAACTCAAATGTTTTTTGCTGAGACGCAAAACAAACTCCATTATGCTGTAACAGGACAAACTGCTGCTGAGTTGATTGTTTCGAGAGCAAATGCAGAAAAATCAAATATGAACCTGACCTCTTGGAAAGGTTCAATTGTAAGGAAACAAGATATTTTCACAGCAAAAAACTACCTAACGAACGATGAGATTGATACACTAAACCGATTAGTTGTAATCTTTCTTGAAAGTGCTGAGTTAAGAGCTAAAAACAGACTGGATATTACCATTGATTTTTGGAGAGAGAATGTTGATAGAATTCTTGATTTTCAAGACAAAAAAATATTGACAAATGCAGGTTCGATAAGTAAAGCCCAAATGGAAAAGCAGGTAACTGATATTTATAAAAACTTTGATAAAAGGAGAAAAGAATTTGAGGCATTACAAGCTGACAATGAAGATTTGGAGGAATTAAAAAAATTGGAACAAGAGATTAAGAGCAAAAAGAAATAATAATTGCCAACGCTTCGTAGTCAAGCACATGGGTTGGTCGCACAACAAAGCCATCGCACGACCAAAACCAGCCAGAGAGCTTGCCTACCTCAACGTACGATAGACAGGGAAACAGTTGCAAATTGACAAAATTAATGACAGAAGATTCAACACCAGGCGGTAAGCTTGTGTAAAAATAAGCGCTGACGAAGTACGTAATTTCAGCCCCATGCCCGGCTTCAACCCCGGTATGTATGCGGACTGGAACGATGCACGAAAACCGCGCCTTATCTTACACGTAACCGTTAGAAAAGCCTGCCCATCACAAATCCGCAAAACGCCTGTCAGAAGTGGATTTTATAGGTCATCATGGGCATAAATCCCATTTGGTAAGATGTGGTGATTTGTTTTTGGTAATTGTTCCAGTTCTCGGTAAATATATTCTCGTGATTGGTCAGGTTTTGCAGGTCAAGTGCCCATTCCTGATTGATTTTTCTGCCATTCAGATGAAAGCTGATGCGCGCGTTCAACCTGAAATAGTCGGGATAGCGCTCATCGAAGGCATTTTCCCAGTTATAAACTGTGCCATCATTTTCGAGTGAAGCTGCTGCATCAATGGGCAGGTATCTGTTGCCGCCAGCTAATACCCCTTTCAGGTCGATGGCCAGGCGCGTACGTTGTCCGGTTTTCCATTCGTACCCTCCCAAAGCATTGAACACAAAATTGTTGCTGAATGCCGAGTTGCGCCAAACGCCGTCATAGCCGGCATATTTTGCCTCAAAAACAGAGCCGGTGAAAAGATAGTAAAAGCCTTTGTGCAGGAACTTCTCCAAGGTGAATTCAATGCCAAAGTTTTCGCCATTCCCTGAGTTTTCAAGGTTGTGATAAGGGAAAAACACAAAACCTCCACCCTGGTTCAAAGCCGAATATTGAGGCCTCAGGTTCGAAACGGGGATATTGTAGAGCCACTGATAATAAACTTCAGCCTTCAGGCGGTGGCCAATGCCTAGCAAGCGGTCATAACCGGCCACCAGGTGGATGCTTTTCGAAAAGTCAACGTGCTCATTTACCCGTTCATAAATCATATGGGTTGTGTCCACCAATTTTTCCATGATGTAAATGGCTTTGGGTTGTGTTTGGCTGTGCATGCCTGCCCCCAGGCTAAACGATTGGCCGGGCATAAACTCCCATTTGGCTGCCAAGCGCGGTTCGACAGCAAATTTATTGTTCAGCGACAGATTGGAAATATGCAGTCCGCTGTTGATGCTCAATTGGTCGTTGAATTTATGCTGCCATTCAGCAAAAGCCCTGCCAAGGCCAATCAGCTCGCGGGCGTTCATATAATAGTCGTATGTATTTTTATTCCAGCTGTACTCTTGCCCCACGTATTTTACATCAATCAGGTCATATACAAGTCCGGTGTTTATAAAATTGCGGGCGTCGATCCGTTTCGAAAATTTAGTCGAAAACTTATAGGTTACTTCATGGTCTGTTTCCATTATTACCGGTATGTCAGGGTTGCGGCTCAGGTCGGTCATTTCGGTTGTATTGCTGATGCCGGTTACCACGAGGTGTGTGCTGAGCCTGCTGTCATCATCAAAAAAATGGAGGTAGTTGATGCCGGCCACCCCCATCATAGCACCAAAAAGCAAATCAGTGCCGGCAAAGCCAAAAGAGGCCGAATCGCCCTTGCTGTCAAGCATTTCGATATAGCTCTTGCCGCCCAGCCCAAACAAGGAGATGCGGCCTTTTTTCACGGGAATATTTACTTTAAATGCCAGGTCCTTGTATTGCGGGATGGCCTCACCGGTGCCAAAACTCATCCCCAGGCTTTTGAGCACTTCCAGGGTGCTGTAGCGGAAGTTGACCAGATAGGAAGCCCTGCTGCTTTTTGAGAACGGGCCTTCGGCGCCTATTTCGAAACCGTTGAAACCAACCTGACCGGTATATTCACGCTTTTCGTTGTTGCCGTTGCGCATGTTCAGGTTGAATGCTCCGGCCAGTGCATTGCCAAATTCAGCGGGGAAGGCTCCCGTATAAAAATCGGAATTGGCCAGCAGGTTGTTGTTCAGTATGCTGACGGGCCCGCCTGTTGACACGATGGAACCAAAGTGATTGGGATTGGGAATATCAACACCTTCGAGCCGCCATAGCAAGCCATAGGGCGAATTGCCACGTATGACGATGTTGTTTACTTGGTCGGAAGAAGAGGAAACCCCCGCAAAATTGGAGGCCATGCGCGAAGGGTCGCCCAGGCTTCCGGCATATCTTTCTGTTTCTTCGATGGTGAATGAGCGCGCACTAATCAGTGCCATTTCGTTGAGCGGTTTGTCTTTTTCGATGGTTGGCTTTACCACAATATCATCCAGTTGATAAACCTGTTCTTCCAGTTTAAAGGTCAATACAAGTTCTTTTCCGCTACTGAGCAGCAGCTTGTTGGCGATGCTTGTGTTGTATCCAATCATGCTGATTTGGAGGCTTATGCGGCCAATGCTTACATTGTCGAGCCTGAATTGCCCTCTGTCATCTGTAATGGTACCTTGCAAAGGTTCCGAATCCAGCAGCAAAACTGTGGCACCCGGCAAGGGCACTTCGGTGAGGGCATCGATTACCTGCCCGCGGACAGTTTGGGTTAATGTGGCTTGTTGGGCAAAACCCAATTGATTTAAGTACAAGAAAATAATCAGG
>JAGYLH010000116.1 GCA_018400955.1 Bacteroidales bacterium | reverse complement strand
TTGGCTCAAACGGGCGGTGGTCTTGTGAAAGATGAACAGGGCAAACTGCTTTTTATCTATCGAAATGGTTTTTGGGATTTGCCCAAGGGCCATCTCGAAACCGACGAAACGCTTGAAGCATGTGCCTTGCGGGAGGTTTATGAAGAAACGGGATTATCTGAATTGCAACTGATTGGCCAAGTAGCCGTTAGCTGGCATATTTATGATTTAAACAACAAAACGATTTTAAAATCGAACACTTGGTTTCTGATGCATGCCACCTCCGATCAATCACTAAAACTGGAGCAAAACGAAGGCATTACGGCTGCGAAATGGGTTAGTACAGAAGAAATACCTCTCTACCTGAAACGATGTTACCGCTCCATAGCCGAAACACTTGGCCCGGTGATAAAAACATTGTAGCTGCTAAGCTGGGAAGCAAATGGTTACAGCAGTTTAAACAACTTTTTTATCGATATAATTGGAGTTGAGCACACTGAGCACACCCATATAATCCAGTTGAAAGCCCACCATCTGCCCCGACTTCAACTTCAGCTTGTTATCGCCCAAGTCAATGGCCAGCATATCCGAACTGGCTCCAGTAACTTCAATTCCTTTTTTGATGGGAAAAAGGTGTTTGGGGTCAACATCGAGCAAGCCAACGTCGAGCAAGGCTCTGTAAGCAGTTTTGCCATAGTTTTTTTCATCCACTTCATAAGTTTCACCGGCTACATTCGTCCCCAATTCGCCCATGGGCACCATGGGTTTTTCAATCAGTTCAACAATTTCGGAATATAGCGTAAAAACGTCCTTCTTCATCCCCTTGATGGTTTCGCCTGTCACCAGGTCGTTGCCAAAATAAAGGGTTTCGCCAATGCGGAAATGGTTAACTCCAATAGGAAGCATTTTGCGCATCAACAGTGGGATGGTGATGGAAGACCCACCCGATACCCAGGGGATTTTTCGCTTGAAGGTGGCTTCTATCAATTGTTTGTAAAGGCTCAGCTGTATGAGCTTGTCATGGCTGGGCATCACTCCGTTCAGGCAGTTGAGGTTGGTGCCAATCCCAATGACTTCGATGTTAGGCAGCCTGAAAATGTCTGCATAAAAGTCGATCAACGAATCACCCATAACTCCCTCACGCAAGTCGCCCATCTCAATCATGATAATGATTTTGTGCTTTTTCTCCTGCTTCTCAGCTTCTGCCGAAATCATTTTGATGGTTTCGAGATCTGTATTGAAACTAACATCGGCATAGCGGACCAAGCTACGAATGCTGCGACGCGGTGGTGGTTTGATGTAAACTGTTTGCACTTCATTATTGATCCGCTTAATGGATTTCAGGTTACTGATGCGGCTGTCGTGTACCTCGTCCACACCCAATTCGAGCAGCACCCTAAGAAATTCGGGATTGCCACACAGAAGTTTCGAAACAACACCCCAATGAATGCCATTCTCACTAAACATCTTTTTCAGAAACTCGAAATTGTGGGTCAGTTTGCTTTTGTCCAGTTCAATGTAAGCCATAGCTATTGTTGTATTAATTTTCGTTCGATGCTTGAGGGAAGGCGCACAAGCAGTTCATAATTCAATTGGTCGCTCAATTCACTAAAAGATGAAACGCTGATGTCGAGCTCGCCTTGCCGGCCTATTAAAACCACCTCATCACCTTGTTTGATGTCGGTACAATAAGTGATATCGACAATGAGCATATTCATGTTTACCATACCAATAACGGCGATGCGTTGCTCATTGATAAGTACCCGTCCTGTATTGCTAAGGGTGCGGCTGTAGCCATGGGAATAGCCCGTAGGAATCACCGCAATGCGCTTATCCTCAGTAGCGAGGTAGGTGGTGCCATAACTCACAAAACTTCCCTGTTTCACCTCTTTAACGACCATCACCCTGCTTTTCCAGGTAATGATGCGTTTGATGGGGTCTGTTTTGCGCTTTCTGCGGCTGATATAATGAATAAATGTTTCGCTACTGGGCCAATAACCGTATTGCAAAATACCAATACGCACCATATCCAACTGCGTATTGGGATAAGTAATGGTGGCGGCTGAGCTGGCGGCATGCAAGCGTTCGGGATGCAAATCATTCTCCAGAAAAACCTTGTGCAGGCGTTTGAAAATCTTAAATTGTCTCTGCACACGGACGTGATTGGCAATACTCTCGGCACCAGCAAAATGGGTGCACAATCCTTTTAAAACGTAATGGTCTTTTGATTCGTTGAGTACCTTGATCAGTTCGCGCAGAAAAACCAGGTCGAAGCCCGTGCGGTTCATACCCGTTTCAAGTTCAATATGAAGCAGGGCTTTTTTTCCTAACTCTTTAGCTTTTGTGATAGCACAATCAAGGCGCTCAAAATCAAACACCCAAAAGGAGATGTCGTTGGCAATTACCCAATCAATCTCACAGCAAGGAATCCATCCCATAATCATCACTTCGGTTTCCGGTGATTTTACCTGGCAAACCCTTTTGGCTTCGTCAATGCTAAAAACAGAGAAATGGATAATGCCGGCCTCCTCAGCTGCCGGCACATACAACTCAATGCCATGCCCATAGGCATTGCCTTTTACGACTGAGGAGATTAAAGTCCCTTTTTTGATAAACTTGCGTAAAAAGTGGATATTGTGTTGAATTGATTCGTTGCTCAACTCAATGACTGATGGTGTATTCACTGCTTAATTCGTATATATAACAAATTTTTATAGCGTTTAGATGTTCTATCGCTGCAACCTGTACTCCAGGTATTTATTTGTAAAGCCAAATTTTTCGTACAAAAAGCGGGCGGGATTGTTATGCTCCACATGCAATTTGATGCTTCCTTTGGCCATATCAATGGTTTTTTGCATCAGTTGCTTTCCAATCCCTTTTCCGCGGAAACTGCTGTCAACAGCTATATAAACGAGTATATTGGCAGGTATATACCCATCCATTCCTGTGCGATTTACGACCACCGCACCGATTATATCGTTCTTTTCATATCCCAGCAAAACAAAGCCTCCTACAACAGATGATTCGCCAATGGCATAGTTTATAGCCTTCTCAATAGAAGCCTTATCATCGCGAAACTCATCCAGGTGCGTATGCAAAAAGTCGATGGTTTCATCTTTTTGTTTGGTGGTAAGTTTTTCGTAACTATCAAATATTTTAATGTCCATTTTAATTGTTATTTATTGATTTGTAATAAATTATATAAAGCCTAGCACAAAGGTAGGCAAAGGTTGCAGCTGATATACCAAAAATATTTGGGTCAAGGCCCAGCGGCAAAGTGGTGTCGAGGGCTATAAGCGCTATAGTTGTGCTCCCCCCTGCAATCATGGAAACGATGGCCGGCATTTGATCCCGGTGTTTAAAGAAAACGGCGGCCAGTAAAGGCACCAGCAGGCCACTCACCATAAATGCATACGAATAAAGCATCAAGGAAAGCACTTCGGTAAGCCTGAGAGCAATCAACACGGCAACAATCCCCAGAAACAAGGTCAACAGCTTCGACAATAACATCAATTTGTTTGCTGATGTGTTGATATTGAATATTTTCTGAAGCAGGTCGTGCAGAATATTTGAGGATGAAGCCATCAAACAGCTATCTGCTGTTGACAAAATAGCTGAAAAATAGGCAGACAATACCAGGCCCATCAGCCCTACCGGCAGTATCACACGCAAAAGCATGGGCAAACCCATTTCGGCATCAATGGCATCAGTAGCACTGTAGCCTAGTACCTCGAACATGCCGTTTAAATAGGCTACACGGGCCATTAGCCCTAATGCCACGCCCATAAAGGCCATAAACGGCCATTCAAATAGCCCGGCAATATACCAGGCGCGTTTGGCAGATTTAACTGACTTAGAGGCATAAATGCGTTGGTAAAGCGTCATGCCCACAAACCAAATGGGTAAAATTGTAACCAGCCAGTTAACGGCCATCTGCCAACTCAGATTGGTCATCGAAAACATCTCATCAGGCAAGGTGGCTTGAATTACTTCCCAACCACCAACCGCATTATAAGCAATTGGAATGGCCAAAAGCGTTAAACCGCTGATCAGAAATAACCATTGGATGGTATCGGTATAAATGACGGCTTTGATGCCGCCCAATACAGTATAAACCACAGCAATAAAACCCATAATTATCAAGGCTGTTTGTATGTCGAGACCAACAAAAGCCGCCGAGGCCAGCTTGGCACCGGCCAGAAATTGTGAACTGGTAAAACCCAGATACCCGATGCCGGAAATAATTCCGGCCAGCATGGCCGCCGATGCCCCATAGTGGTATTTAAAAACTTCGGGAAAGGTGAAAAAATTCTCTTTCATTGACAATTCCTTGATGTAAGGGACGAGAAATACTGCACTCAACCAGGCACCAAGCAAGCCGGTAAACAGCATCCAGGAACCTGAGATTCCAATTAAAAACCCCAAACCACCCAGTCCAATACTGAAACCACCACCTACATCAGTGGCCACAACCGATAGCCCAATATGCAGGCTGCCCATATTGCGGCCACCTACATAATAGTCGTCCATACTTTTGTTGCGCAGATGGAAATAATATCCAACGCCAAGCATGCCAAGCATATATGCAATAAATACCAGGAGATCTATCGTTGCCATTGGGTGGTTTTAGTTTCGATTTGGAAACAGGCGTTTAATTGGGGATTCTAAATAAAGCATCCAAATTATACTAATTCAGTGCAGACCGCATATTCACACGCACCAACCCAACCTGATCAAGCTGGTGGGCATTGATCCACTGCAATACCGCATCATAGCGATCCACTGGAACGATCAGCCGCACTTTAAAATTCTCCTTTTGGGAGGCTTTGAGGTAGTGACGGCATTTGTCAATTACATATTGCTTTTGGGTTGGCTGTGCTTCTACAAATTCGTAAACCAGTTTTTTGCCTCTTATTTCTGCTGAAACATCAGGTTTCAGGGTAATTTCTTCGGGTGTAAGAGAAAATGTTGGTGGTGAGTCGTTTCCCTTTGCCAGGGAACGAACGTTCTTATAGCCTTTGTTATCAAGGTGTTTATGAAATAATTCGATTAGTCTTTCGCGTGCCATTTTCAAAATATATTGCTTAAATTTAAATTAGTTTCTACAGAAACAAAAGTACAACATTTTTCGGACATGGCCAAAAACAGTTTGAAAAAACGAGTTGTAAGCACCACTTGTTTATGGTTTTATCTAACTCATATTAAATGTGTTAACATTATACCCAAATAATTTAATCAATCTTCAAGTGGCAGCTGAAAATCGTCGATGGTGATCAGGGGTGAGGCAGATTCATCTTCCAGCCTGAAAATATCCACAAGCAATTGCAAGGAGTCCTTCAAGGCCATCAATTGGCTTTCGGGGATATTCCCCAATTTTTTCGACAACTGCTGGTGCATCAGTTCAGGGGAATTTTTAAGGAGTTTTGAACCATGGGCAGTTAATGTAATCAGGTTTATGCGTTTATCGCCACTCTTGGGCAGACGAGCTACATATGATTTTTTTTCGAGCCGTCCAACGATACCTGTAACCGTGCTCAAGTTCAAGTTGAGGTATTGTGCAATGGCTGTAGTGGTCGATTGAAAATTCGGCTGGGTAGCCAAAAAATCCATGCATAATAACTGGGGGATGCTGATCCCAAATTCCTTTTGTATCCGCTTGGATTCGAGGTTGAGCGAACGAACAATTTTTCTGATATTTATCAGTACATCAGTGAATTCCATAATAATAGTTGTTACAGAAACAAATTTGGCCGCAAATTACAGAATTTTGCGGTATTTTAGCCTGCAAAATTTGTCAGAAGACGTGATTCACAAACCCTGGTTTATTCATTTTTATGCCTTGGCTGCTATGCTTCTCTGGGGTATTTCCTACATCTGGTCCAAGATTGTATTTGAATATCTGGAGCCTGCTACAACGGTGTTTTTCAGGCTGGTCATTTCGTCTGTTTTTCTTTTTCTGTTGCTGCATCTGACTGGCAAGCATCAAAAAATAAAGCCTGCCGACCACAAAATGTTTTTACTCACGGCCTTGTTCAACCCTTTCCTTTATTTTGTCGGCGAAAGTTTTGGTCTCGACCGCGTTTCGCCCACTATCAGCTCCGTTATCATTGCCACCATTCCTATTTTTATGCCTTTCGCTGCCTGGTTTTATTTGCGTGAACGCCTCAAACTCATCAATGCCTTAGGCTTGCTCATCTCCTTTATCGGGGTATTGGTGATGGTGGTGGACCGCAAACTGGGCATGACGGCAGCCCCGGATGGAATCCTCTTCCTGTTGTTGGCCGTATTTTCGGCCATTGTATATGGCATTTTATTGAAAAAACTTACCGGACACTACAGTCCCATCACCATCATTGCTTACCAAAACATCATAGGCATCTTTTATTTCCTGCCGCTGGTGCTGCTATTGGAATGGGAGCAATTGCAAAGCATACAAATAAATTTCAGGCTTGTTTCGAACCTGCTACTGCTGGGTGTTTTCGCCAGTTCACTCGCTTTTGTCTTTTTTGTAAAAGCCATCAAGCACCTGGGCATTGCCAAAGCCAATATCTATACCAATATCATCCCAGTTTTCACCGCTTTGTTCAGTTTGTGGATACTGCACGAAATCATCACTTTGGACAAAATAGTCGGAATCCTGCTGGTAATAGGCGGTGTGGTTGTTTCGCAGCAGGGCGGACCCACACAATTAAAAAGCATTTCAAATCATCCCCCAATACCTATTCAACATGACAAAAAAAAGCGTTATCGTTTTGGGCGCAGGCCTCGTAGGCCGTCCCATGGCACTTGACCTGGCCGCCAAAAATGAGTTTAATGTTACCATTACTGACATTGATCAGCAAAAATTAGTTGGCTTCGATGGCCTGAACATTGCCACGAGGCAAGCCGATTTGTCGGACAAGTCCTTGCTAAATCAATTACTTAAAGATCAAGACTATGTGATTAATGCCGTGCCCGGTTTTATGGGTTTTGAAACCTTACGCAGCGTGATCGAAGCAGGCAAAAATGTGGTGGATATTGCCTTTTACCCGGAGGATATGTTCGATCTGAACGGGCTTGCAGAACAAAAAGGCGTTTGCGCCATTTGCGATATGGGTGTGGCCCCGGGCATGAGTCACTTGCTGACCGGCTATGCTGCCAGTCAGTTGGACAAGGTGGAAAAAGTATTGATCTATGTTGGCGGACTACCCAAAAAGCGGGAATGGCCCTGGCAATACAAGGCAGTCTTCTCCCCTGCCGATGTCATTGAGGAATACACCCGTCCGGCCCGCCTGGTTGAAAACGGCAAAACCGTTTTTAAAGAAGCCCTCAGCGAGGCCGAATTGCTCAATTTCGATACGGTTGGCACCCTAGAAGCTTTTAACAGCGATGGCTTGCGCTCCCTGGTAAAAACCATCAAGGGGGACTATATGGCCGAAAAAACCTTGCGCTATCCCGGTCATATTGACTATATCAAGGTGTTGAAATCCAGCGGTTTCTTTGATACTGATACCGTTGAATTACAAGGGCAGCCAATCGTCCCGCTCGAATTCACAAAAAAGATGCTGTTCTCCAAATGGCTGCTTGCCCCCGGCGAAGAAGACATCACCGTGATGAAAATTATTGTGGAAGGCCAAAAAGACGGGCAGTCCAAAAGCTTCACCTATGAGCTGTACGACGAAGCAGATGCTGTTTCAGGCATTCACTCCATGGCGCGCACCACAGGCTATGCAGCAACGGTTGCGCTGCGCCTGATGGACGCGGGCCTGTGGAACAAGCCGGGCATCCACGCCCCCGAATTTGTTGGCCGTGAACGTGCCTGTGTTGATTTTATGCTTGAAGGGCTCAAGGAGAGAGGGGTTTTGTATCAGTTTAAAGGATGATGGTTGAATGGTATAAGTCAGCTTTTTGGCATCGCTCAGTGAAATCTGCTAATGTTTCTGAGTTATAAACCATATTGAAGAGAAACTTGGAGAAATTAAAATGAAACTGATTGATAAGATTATTTATTCTTTCTTTTGGATACACATTATCGTGGTTTTAGTGCAATTAGCCAGTCTTCCATTGTTTATTATAAAACCAGAGTTAATGGAATGTCTAATATTTGGAGATAAAAGAGAATTGTATCATCAAATATTGATTCCATTTGTAATGATAGGTACCAGTTTTTGGATTTATTGCCTATGGTTTTATATGAAATATGATAGCCGTTCAAATAAATTGTTTGCTTTGTTTTTCTTCAATTGGATTTACGCACCGATATACTATTACGAAGTTAAAATTAAAAAAAGACCACTAATGGGGAGGAACACTGATGAAGCAAATACTGAAATTAAAGGTAACGAAATGACAGATACCGAATTTGCAGAACTAAACAGAGAGAATGTTTACAGTGTGATTGATTTGTGGTGTTCTATAGATAGGCAACTTGATTATCAAAAAAATGTTCCTGACGTACAAGTTTCAATTGAATTATATCAACAATGGGAAGACTTTTATTTCCCAGATTCAGATGACTTCAAACAATCATTTAATAAATTAGAATTGGAGCTACTAGCTGAGTTTAATGAAGCATTAAATAATTCTATTGATAGAACACCAAAAAATCTTCCACCGATTGAGGATTTTATTAAATCGGATGAATGGAAAATGATGAATAGCAAAGCAAGAAAAATTAAAGATAAATTAAATACGCTTGACAAATCGGGGGAAAGCTAAGGTGGGTTTACAAAAGGCTTGCTGAAAAACTCAAAATAA
>JAGYLH010000115.1 GCA_018400955.1 Bacteroidales bacterium | reverse complement strand
CCGATGGAGGGGTGCCGCCGTAATAGATTTCTGCTGTGAAACTGTCACCTGCATTTAGTGCCGTTACCTCAACAAGCACATTGTCCCCTACCCGATCGTACTCAGTTATTGTTTGGTTGTTGAAAACAACAGAATCGATTGCAAAGTTGGGAACCAGCTCAAAAGCAAAGGTTTCAAATGTTTCGACTACCACCTCCCCCATGATATTTACCTTGCCCGATATGGCAGTTGAGGTGCTGCTCACTTCGATGTCCAACCAATAAAAGCTTACGTCATAGTCGTGTACAAATTCACTTTGCCAGTCGTTGCGATAGGCATAGGCCGGAACATCAGCAATTTGCGGGTAATGACGGCAATAGCGGTCGTGGATATGCACCTCCGCTTCCTGCGCAAATAAGGCCGTACCAAGGACTAAAATAATCAGTGTAAAAAACTTTTTCATAAGGTTAATGTTTATGGTTTTGACTGCATGTATTTAGCATGATGTATCTTTGTTGCGAAATAAGCACCTGAATTGGTCGTTGTGACAGACAGCAGAGAATTTTGAAAAAAGAAAAAAACATGAGTGATAGTTATCGCATATTGGTAACAAAGATAGAACGATTTATCAAGAAGTACTACCTGAACCGCTTAATAAAAGGTTTACTGTACAGTGCTTTTCTATTGGTGTTGTTCTACCTTGCCATCAATACGATCGAGTTTTTTGCCTATCTGAAAACAACTTTCAGGCTGGTGCTTTTTTATGGCTACCTGCTGTTTGCCGCTTATGTGCTTTACCGCTATATCGTGTTGCCAATTTATAAATTGCTTGCTTATCGCAAGTCGATGCCCTATGACCATGCTGCCCGCGAAATTGGCCGTCATTTTCCGGATGTGGAGGATAAATTGCTCAATACTTTGCAGCTCAATAAGCTCAGCATGGAATTGTCCACGGAAGACGGCCTGCTGATGGCCAGCATTGAGCAGAAGATAAGCCGGCTGCGCCCTATTCCTTTCAACAATGCCGTTGATTTACGGCAAAACATGAAATACCTGCGATTTGCCCTTATACCAATCGCTGCACTGTTGCTGTCGCTTATTCTATTTCCGGGCTTTGTGATGGAGCCTTCCAAACGCATTTTGGATTATAAAACAGTTTATACCAAGCCCTTACCATTTGAAGTACAGGTTGTTAATGAAGATTTTGATGCTGTACAGCACGAAGATTTCGAAGTGCAAGTGCGCGTCAGCGGAAGCGAAATACCTGCACAGCTCACCATTGTTTCATCAGGATTCAGGTATAGTATGACCCGCAAGAACCCTAATGATTTCAGTTATTCTTTCAGGAAATTAACACAAGATGTTGTTTTCCGTATTGAAACTCCGGGTTTCGTCAGTGAGTCATTCAGGATAAAAGTATTTCCAAAACCTGTTTTGCTATCCTATAAGGCCGATGTTGAATATCCGGCCTACATCAAACGGCAAGCCGAAACTTTCCTCGAACTCACACGAATTGTTGTTCCCGAAGGTTCATCAATCGACTGGACATTTAGCGCCCGCGATACGGACAGCCTGCTGCTGATTACCGACGAAATAAAAGCCCTGAAGGCCGTGGCGGCTGATAGTTGGGAATTAAAAGAAAAAGTGCTCGAGCGGCGAGATTTCAGCTTGAGGCCAACCAACAGACATATGGTTGAATCATCTGATTTACAGTTTATTGTAGATGTTATACCAGATGAGTACCCGGGTTTAGAGGTGGTTCAGGCCGATAAAGATGAATTGGGTAAAAACCGTTTTTATACCGGTATGATTAGTGATGATTATGGATTCACCCGTTTGAATTTTGTTTACCAGGTCATCAATCCTGAACTGCAGGAAGAATCGAAATTATTTTATACGCCCCTTGGCTTGGACAAGCAACAAACCAATCAGCAGTTTTACCATTTCTTCTCTGCCGACAGCATCAACGCCATTCCTGGCGACCGGATTAATTACTATTTTGAAGTATGGGACAATGATGGGGTGAATTTACCCAAGAGCAGGCGTTCGCCCATGTTTACGATGGAGATTATGTCAGTTAAGCAGATGGATTCTGTATCAAAAACAAAGAAAATGATATAGCCAGACGAATGGATGATATGCTTCGCGAAAGTACCGAATTACGGAAGGAACTCGACGACTTCAGGCGCGAACTCATGCAAAAACAAAACATGGATTGGAGCGATCGCGACAAACTCAAAACTTGCTTAACAAGCAGCAACAGCTTCAGCAAGAGATGACAGACATGCAAAATGAGCGAGACAAGCTGAATCAATTCGATCGCGAAAACCAATTGGCCGATGAGCGTATCCTGGAAAAGCAGGAGCAAATAAATAAGTTGATTGAAGAAGTTATTCCCGAAGACATTCTGAAAATGATGGAGGAGATTCAGGAATTACTCAATGAACTCAACCGCGACCAGGTTCAGGAAATGCTCGAAAATATGCGCATGAACAATGACCAATTCGAACAAATGCTTGACCGGAACCTGGCATTACTCAAACAGCTTCAGGTAGAAAAAGCGTTGAACGATTTGATGCGTGACCTTGAAGAAACAGCAGAAAATCTGGATCAATTAGGAGATGAAACGATGGAATCAGACACTCCGGAAAATGAAGACTTGCAACAAAAGCTTGATGAACTTTCGTCCGATTTTGAAGAAAGTATGAAAACCTTGGATTCGCTGCGCAAAGAAAACAGCAGCCTGCAAAGGCCTTTCGACTTGAAAGATACTTCTGACTCAGAAAAACAAATTTCTGACGAAATGAACGAGGCAGGTGAAAAGCTTGATCAGAATCAACCGCAACAATCGGGTAAAAAGCAAAAAAGTGCAGCAGGAAAAATGCAGGACCTCAAGGACAATATTGCTATGATGATGATGCGTTCGCAACAACAGCAACAAGCTGAAGATGCGCGCAGCATGCGTATTCTTTTAGAGAATATTGTCCGCAGCTCATTGCTACAGGAAGAAATCATGGATCAATTGGGAAATATGCGCCGCGACGATCCGGCTTATGTAGAGGTAATAAGGGAGCAGACGGAAATGCGGCAGGCCTTTAAGGTGGTTGAAGATTCATTGCGTGCATTGAGTAAGCGGCAGCCCATGATTGAAAACTTTATCCTGGACGAAACTGAAGTGGTGAACCGCAGAATGAATGAAGCCCTGAATGCCATGAAGGACCGTAAATCGGCCGAGGCACTGGATGGTCAGCAGTTTTCCATGATGTCATTGAACAATTTGGGCCTGATGTTGGCTGAAGCCTTGAAAAACCTTCAGGAAAGTATGGGCATGCCGAGTCCCATGCAGGGTGAAGGAGAGTGTAGTGGCAGCCCACCGGGAGAACAAATGCAAAATATGCGCGAGCTCCAGGAAGGTCTTGGGCAACAAATGAAAGATTTAATGGAAAAGGGCCAGCAAGGCTCCGAAGGTGGGCAGCCTTCGATGAGTGAAGAAATTGCCCGCATGGCCGCCGAGCAAGAGGCCATCAGGCAGCAAATGCAGAATTATCTTGAAGAACTGAAAAGTCAGGGTGGAGATGGCGGTAGCGCGCTGCAGGAGATTATTCAAGATATGGACAAGCTGGAAGAAGATCTAGTAAACAGGCGCATCAACCAGGAATTGATGCAGCGTCAGGAAGACCTTGTTGTTCGCCTGTTGGAGTCGGAAAAGGCAGAGAAGGAAAGGGAGCTGGACGAGCAGCGTCAATCAAATGAATTTAAAGGCGATTTTTTAAGTAACCCTTCTGCATTTTTTGAGTATAAAAGGTTGATTGAAAAACAACGCGATGAGCTCCGCCTTACCCCTGTTGAGCTGCAACCATTTTTTCGCAATAGGGTAAGTGCTTATTTTTTACGCACAAACGAAACACAACTAGATGAATAAACACATTGCAATACAAGCCAATAACCATGGGTTTAGGGCACTTGAAAATTTCGTTGAAGAATTAAGTGACAGCTTGCAGTTGGAGCACACCTACTACGGCAACATCATGACTTCTCTGTCGCTGCTGCATGAACTGGCCCATGCTAACGATGAGGGAAACCACCTCGTAGTAGATTTTGAAGTAAGCCACGAAGGGCTGTTGTTTGATGTGGTAATTGAGACATCTGAAAACTCAGATGTGGCGCTCAATGAAAGTGCAAGTTTGCTGCTTGATCGACTGACAGACAATTTTAAGTTTGATACAGAAAAAGTACAATTCAGTATGTTTTTCGACACCAAAAGTGTATTTAGCCTTATGGCAAAAAACAGGGCTGAACACCTGAAAAGTTATCTGAAAGGCACAACGGAAAAAATCACAAAGCACAATGATTCTCTTCAGGGGTATTGACATTGCATTGCCCGAAATTGATCAGGAAAAAGTTTCCGGTTGGATTCAGCAAACCATCATTAACGAAAAACAAAAGGCCGGTCAGGTCTTTTTTTTATTTACTTCCGATGAGCATTTACTTGAAATGAACCGCAATTTTTTAAATCATGATTATTACACAGATATCATTACTTTTGATAGCAGTGAGGAAAAGGAAATTATCTCTGGTGAACTGTATATTAGTGTAGATCGCGTAAAAGAAAATGCCAAATCAATGAACGTGGCTTTCAAAAAGGAATTATTAAGGGTGATGGTGCATGGAATCTTACACCTCTGCGGTTACGGTGACAAAACACCTGGTGAGCGAAAAAAAATGCGAGAAAAAGAAAACTTATATTTGGATCTATTGTTGTAAAAGAAACTAATTAACTGTTGTTTACGAAACTGTTTCACGTGAAACCAATAGAATATGCTGTTTGAAAAATATGATATAATTGTAGTAGGTGCCGGACATGCCGGATCGGAAGCTGCCGCGGCAGCAGCCAATCTGGGGTCGAAAGTTCTGCTCATCACCATGAATCTGCAAAGTATTGCCCAGATGTCGTGCAACCCGGCCATGGGCGGCATTGCCAAAGGACAAATTGTGCGCGAGATAGATGCTTTGGGCGGCTATTCCGGAATCGTAACCGACCGTAGCATGATTCAGTTCCGAATGCTCAACAAGTCAAAAGGGCCTGCCATGTGGAGTCCCCGTGCGCAAAGCGACAGGAGCTTGTTTTCGCTGGAGTGGCGAAGCATGTTGGAGCAGACTAAGAATGTGGATTTTTGGCAGGATACTGTAAGTGGCCTTATTGTTAAAGACAAACAAATTGAAGGTGTTCGTACCGCCATGGGCATGGAAATTTATTGTAAAGCGGTTGTTTTAACCAATGGAACATTTTTGAATGGGCTCATCCACATTGGTGAAAAATCATTTGGTGGTGGCCGCATGGGCGACAAGGCCAGCAAAGGCATAACCGAGCAATTGGTAGAACTTGGATTCAAATCAAGCCGCATGAAAACCGGTACACCAGTTCGCGTAGATGGACGAACAATAAACTTCGATTTACTTTCCGAGCAAAAAGGTGATGAAGATATCAGGGGGTTTTCATTTCTAGAAAAGCCAAAAATTCAAACCCAGAGAAGTTGCTGGATGGCCTATACATCAACCAAAGTGCACAATACCCTACGCAAAGGATTTCATCTTTCGCCCATGTTTGCCGGGCGCATTGATGGTGTTGGCCCTCGATATTGCCCTAGTATTGAAGATAAAATCGACAGGTTTTCCGACAAGGATTCTCACCAGCTTTTTGTGGAACCCGAAGGGTGGAATACAATTGAATATTATATTAATGGTTTTAGTTCCTCACTACCCGATTATATCCAGGTTGAGGCGCTCAGGCAAATCGAAGGATTTGAAAGGGCTAAAATATTCCGTCCAGGTTATGCCATCGAATATGACTACTTCCCGCCCGAGCAATTACTACACACACTAGAAACCAAAACCATCCAAAATCTTTACTTTGCCGGTCAGATAAATGGTACCACCGGTTATGAAGAAGCTGCTGCACAGGGTTTGATGGCCGGTATCAATGCACACCTGAAACTAAATGAAAAACCACCTTTAATATTATCACGAAGCCAGGCCTATATTGGCGTGCTTATAGATGACCTCATCACCAAGGGGGTGGATGAACCATACAGAATGTTCACGAGCCGGGCCGAATACCGCATCTTGTTGCGACAGGACAATGCCGATGTTCGTCTTACACCTATTGCTTATGGTTTGGGTTTGGCTTCTGCTGAGCGGTATCAGAAAATGATGGAAAAACAAGCAAAAGTTGAGGAACTCATTTCTATATTCAAAAAGGAAAGTTTGGGACCGGAATTGGTTAATCCCATACTCGAGCAAAAAGAAACACCCCCGCTGCTTCAAAAGCAAAAAGCAGCTTCGGTTTTGTTGAGGCCTCAAATAGGAATTATGGATTTGCTCCCATTGATGAAAAAGCCCTCAAACAAATTTTTGCTTGAAGATTTCGATTACAAAGAGATTTTAGAAGAGGTCGAAATCCTGATCAAATATGAAGGCTATATCGAAAAAGAAAAAGAAATTGCGGAAAAAATTGGCCGCCTTGAAACCGTAAAACTTCGCCCGGATTTCAATTACGACGAACTCAAATCCTTGTCGTATGAGGCACGCGAAAAACTTAATAAAGTGAAACCTTCTACCCTTGGGCAGGCTTCAAGAATTAGTGGTGTTTCACCTTCTGACATTTCTGTACTTGCCATTTTTTTAGGTCGTTAAACAATCGTTCCACGTGAAACAAGCATCATACTTATTTATTGAATCGTGCCCATTGTGCGGCTCAAAAGAGTTTTCGCATCACTTGACAACATCCGATTTTTTTCTTACAAAAGAAGAGTTCGATATTGAAAAATGTAACCAATGTGGACTCTTATTTACAAACCCTATTCCCAAGCCCGAAGAAATAGGAAAGTACTATGCTTCCGAAAAATATTACTCCCACCCCCAAAAACATTTTTCTCCGCTCGGCACAATTTACAATACGATTAAAAATATTAATCTGCGTTCAAAATATAATCTCATCGCTGAGATCATTCCTACAGGTAGTTTGCTCGACATTGGATGCGGATCTGGCGACTTTTTAAAATTTGCTAAAAAAAACGGATGGAAGATTTCGGGTATCGAACCCAATTCTTCTGCTCGTAATTTTGCAAGCCAACAAACAGGTGAAAATATTCTGCTGCCGGAGCAAAGTATTTTGCTAGGGGAAAATTCATTTGACGTGATTACGATGTGGCATGTACTCGAGCATGTACTGGATTTGCATCAACAAATTGCAACTATAAAAAAACTTGCAAAACCAAATGCGAGCATCATTATTGCCTTGCCAAACCATGATTCCTTTGATGGAAAAAAATACAAACAGCATTGGGCAGCTTGGGATGTTCCACGACACCTTTATCATTTTGACAAAAATAGCATACAACAGCTTTTTTCAAAATTTGGCTTTAAACTTCAAACCTCTTACCCTATGAAATGGGATGCCTTTTATGTTTCGATGTTAAGTGAAAAATATCAGGGAAATAAATTTCCCTTTGCCAAGGCACTTTTTGCCGGATTGGCATCAAACCGGAAAGCAAAGAAAACAATGAACTATTCCAGCCTGATTTATCACTTTAAAAAGGAATAAAACCTAATTTTAGCCGCTCTAAGCTTAAAACATGCCGCTATAGGCCTTCATATCAAATAAAGTAAGAAACATCGTTTAATGGCTTTATTTAAAGCCGGTCAATTAGTAAGGCAACAATAACTTTAACCGCTTATATATGAGGTATTTAAGGCTTATTTTTAATCTGCGATATCGCTGGAGGCTTCATGGGTTGTTGTCTCTATTGCTGCTGACCATTTTTGTGTCTGTTGCCACTTATCAAAAAACCCAAATTAAGCCGGAACAAATTTATAAACGCGTTCAGCAAAACTTGCTTCAGCAGCAAAATGATCTTGAAAAACAAAGTGCCCTCATTGGAGATTTCTTCGAAAAAAAATCCAAACCCAATTTCACCGATCAGCAATTTGAAGCAATCTCCGACAATTCGGCTTTTTCCATTTTTATCTATAAAAACGATTCCCTGGTTTACTGGAATGACAACAGCATTCCCATACCCATGGAAAAGCGGGTAAATAATACCAATGATTGGCTTATTGAACTCGAAAACGGTTTTTACCTCATTCGATCGATTCAGGTGGAAAACTATCTTGTACAATTGTTATCGTTGATTAAGCACGAATATCCTTACCAGAATACTTTTTTGAACAATGACTTTTCCGATTATTATTCCGTTTCTGGAAACCTGAATTTCTTTCCCGATCCAAGTCAAGGAGATTTTACCATTCATGACATGGCCAACATACCGTTGTTTTCGCTTTCCATAGAGCCAAACCAGCCCTTATCGTTGAATTCTTTACTGCTGCTTTTTATTCTATTGCTCCTCCTACAAATTACGTTCTACGCCTTTGTCGTTTCACTCCATCAACTCATGGCCCGGCATATTCAGTCCAGAACACTTCAATTTGCCTTTATTGCCTTCGATTTAATACTTATCCGCTTTTTACAACGGTTTTTCGAAATTCCCGGCATATTGTTCGACTCCTCCTTGTTCAGTGCCACATTTTACAGTTCTGGCATGTTGTTTCCAAACTTTGGTGAACTTATCCTCAATGTGTTAACCTTTTTGTTTATTGCCATTTCTTTCTATCGTATATTCATTAATGGATTCAATATCAAGTCATCAGCCTTTCAACCTCTGTTTCATTTTCTGATGGGATTATTGGTCGTAGGCTTATTTTTACTGTATATTCAAACCATCGAAAGCCTCCTCTACCACTCATCCATACCCTTCTCATTTGCTGAATTATACAAATTAAACAC
>JAGYLH010000114.1 GCA_018400955.1 Bacteroidales bacterium | reverse complement strand
AGTACATGATTTTTTGGCGTCAGATTTACATAAAAACATGATTGATCATATACTTAAATGTAAAATTTTGCTTACCAGCATTAAGCTGCTTTTACAATACACGATTGATGAAGGGCAGTTATAATTGAGGTGAAATAGCAATGGCTCAAATGAGCTGAAAAATAGTTGTCTGTATTGTAGTTTTCACAAAGTAGGCTTTGCCGCGGATTTTGCCCCTGCTTTAATTTGTAGCTTTGCCAACGAAAAAATTCTAATAAAATCATAGATGAAAAACAGACGAAAGCACGAATTGGTGGAGCAGATTGAGATTATTGATGCTGGAGCAGAAGGGGTTAGCGTTGCCAAGCCGGATAACAAGGTGGTATTTATTCCATACGGGGCCCCGGGTGATGTTGTGGATATTGTTTATTACAAAAAAAAGAAGAACTATTTTGAAGGCAAAATACAGCTTTTCCATAAAAAATCAGACAAAAGGACAACACCTGTTTGCAGCCATTTTGGATTGTGTGGCGGTTGCAAGTGGCAGCACCTCGACTATGAATGGCAATTGCATTACAAACAAAAGCAAGTAAAAGACAGCTTGGAACGCATTGCAAAAGTTCCTTTTCCTGAGCTCAGGACCATATTGCGTTCGGATGAAACCTTCTATTATCGCAACAAACTGGAGTACACTTTTTCGAACCGCAAGTGGCTCACAGATGGTGCTCCCGCAGGCACCAAGAACGAAGACGATTTAAAAGGCCTTGGCTTTCACCTGTCGGGCATGTTCGACCGCATTTTGGATTTAGAACATTGTTATCTGCAGCCTGATCCCTCCAATGCAATACGGCTTTTTGTGCGCGAATTGGGGATAAAGCACCAACTAAGTTTTTATGATGTACGCCAGCATCAGGGGGTGATGCGAAACCTGATTATCCGCACGACCACCAAAGGCGATGTGATGGTGGTGTTGGTTGTAGGCGAAGAAGATGAGCGCATTGAGCAAATTATTCTTCCTGAAATTGCAGGTCACTTTCCCGAAATTACTTCCCTTATGTATGTAGTCAATCCCAAGAAGAACGATACAATCAACGATTTGCCGGTGAAGCTTTTCAGTGGCCTGCCTTATATTTCCGAACAGATGAAATCCCCCTTAAGTGGTCAACCTGATGTAGTGTTTCGAATTGGTCCGGTTTCATTTTACCAGACCAATCCGGTTCAGGCTGAGAAACTTTACCAAACAGCTTTTGCTTTTGCAGATTTTAAAGGGGATGAGTTGGTTTATGACCTCTATACAGGCACCGGAACCATTGCCAATTACATAGCCAAAAGCGTAAAGAAAGTTATTGGTATTGAGTATGTTGAAGAAGCTGTTGCCGATGCCCGGCTCAATGCCGAACTAAATGGTATTGAAAACACCATGTTTTACGCCGGTGATATGGCCAAATTGCTTGATGATGCATTTGTTTTGAACAACGGCAAACCGGATGTTGTAATTACCGACCCCCCCCGTGCCGGAATGCACGAAAAAGTGATAGACCAGTTGCTGAGCATTGAGGCGCCAAAAATTGTGTACGTCAGCTGCAACCCGGCCACACAGGCCCGCGATATTGCGATGCTTAGCAAAAAATACACCATTGAAGCAGTACAGCCGGTGGATATGTTCCCGCAAACCCATCATGTTGAAAATGTGGTATTACTGCAACTCAAACCAGTCGAATAATTTGCATAGGCATTGCTGCGCTACGCCTCCATTCCTTAATTTTTATAATTTTGCCGCAAGCGCGGGCCGGCATTTTTCAGCTTGTTTGCCACTTAGTTGCTGGTCTTAATTGAATTAATATTCTTAGTTATGCCCAAAACCATAAAAGTAATTTCTGTAAATATTTCGAAAGAGAAGGGAACGGTGAAAAAGCCCGTTCCTGAGATTAAGCTAAACCCCGAAGGTGTTGAACAGGATGCCCATGCCGGCAAATGGCATCGTCAGGTAAGCCTGTTGGGGAATGAGAGTTTTGAAAAGTTCAGCAAAGAAGCCGGACGGCAAATTGCTTTTGGCGAGTTTGCAGAAAACATTACCACAGAGGGCCTTGTATTATATGAAACGGCCCCTTTCGATCGGTTAAAAATTGGCAAGACAATGCTCGAAATCACACAAATAGGAAAAAAATGCCACGGTTCCTCCTGTGCCATTTTCAAGGAAGTGGGTAATTGTGTGATGCCCAAGGAAGGTATTTTTGCCAGGGTGTTGCAAGGCGGCACCATTAAAGCCGGTGATCAGGTGGAATACCTGCCAAAAGTTTTTAAAGTAATGGTTATCACCTTGTCCGACAGGGCTTCACGTGGAGAATACGACGACCTAAGCGGTCCCGAAATAATTGCACAACTTGAAGGGTTTTTTGCACAAAACCGCTGGCATCATAAAATTGAACGCAAATTGATTGCTGATGATGCTGACAGCCTGCGTTTCATCCTGCGAAAGGCCAAAGAGGAGCACTACGATATGGTTTTCACAACAGGGGGCACCGGCATAGGGCCGCGTGATATTACGCCCGAAGTGGCCAGGCTCATGTTAACAAAAGAAATTCCCGGCATTATGGAAAGCATACGGCTGAAATTTGGTTCCGAAAAACCCAATGCACTGCTTAGCAGGGGTGTAGCTGGCCTTATGGATGAAACTTTGCTGTATGTGCTGCCTGGAAGTGTGCGTGCCATCAAGGAATATATGGGGGAGATTTTTAAAACCTTACGCCATTTGCTGTTTATGCAAAGGGGAATTGATATTCATTGATTTTGATGTATTAATTTTTAGCTTACGAATGTGCTACCTAAAAAAAGAGCTGTGATGGTGAATGTGGGTGCGACAGGATGTAATAAATAACTGCACGCGAAAATAGTAAGAGTAATGAAAACAATACTTCTAGCCTATCTAAAATATTATCCATATACAGAATTGCTTGATATTCATCGAAACAAATTTGGATTATAGTAAAATACAATGCCAGAAAAACAAAATATTGAATGGAAAGTGAGTTGGAGGGATGAATACCTCAAATGGATTTGCGGCTTCGCCAATGCACAAGGTGGAATTTTATATATTGGTAAGAATGACAAAGGTGAAGTTGTTGGCATTGAAAATGCTAAAAGACTTCTTGAAGACTTGGTCAATAAGATAGTTGCCAATTTGGGCATTATATGTGACATAAATCTGCTTAATGAATACAATCAAAATTTTATTGAGATAATTGTTGATTCTTACCCAAATCCAATAAGTTATAAAGGGGAATATCACTTTCGGAGTGGGAGTACAAAGCAAGTATTAAAGGGTGCTGCCCTTGATAAATTCCTGCTCCAAAAACAGGGAAAAGCCTGGGATAGTTTTCCTGTTCCAAAAGTATCTGTTGAAGAATTAGATAATGATGCCTTCAGTATATTCAGAAAGAAGGCACATATCAGTGGCAGAGTAAACGAAGATGTTCTTAAAGAATCAAACATTTCTTTGTTAGAGAATTTAAAACTTATTGATGGTGAATATATTAATAGGGCAGGAGTACTTCTTTTTCACCCGGAGCCCGATAGATATTTCACCGGAGCATTTATCAAAATCGGATTCTTCACCACTGACGATGATTTACGCTATCAAGATGAAGTCTATGGAAATATTTTTTCTCAAATTGAAAAAGCTATAGATTTGTTGAAAACCAAGTATTTAAAAGCTGAAATTCATTACGAAGGTGTTACGAGAATTGAAGAATATCAGTTTCCTCCCAGTGCATTCCGTGAGGCTCTATTAAATGCTATTGCACACAAAGATTACAGTTGCACCAGTCCAATACAAATAAGTGTTTATGACAACAGAATGATTATTTGGAATAAAGGAGAGCTGCCAGAAAATTGGACGGTGGAAAAGCTTAAAGAGAAACATCCTTCTATTCCTTACAATCCGAATATTTCCAACGCCTTGTTTCGTAGTGGTTATATTGAAGCATGGGGACGTGGAACTATCAACATGATGAAAGAATGTATCAATCGTAATTTGCCTTTGCCAAATTATCGTTGCGATTTTTCAGGTATTTTGGTGGAGTTTCAAAAATACACACTAAAGTTGTTGACAGAAAATGGATTGAATGAATCCTTATCCAAAATAGTTCTATATGTTCAAGAAAAGGGTAAAGTTTCAAATATGGAGGTGCAGAAAATCTGCAAAGTGTCTAAAAGAACTGCATCAAGGTATTTATCTGGATTAGAAGACCTGTACTTGCAAAAGCAGGGTGACACAGGAAAGGGGACTTATTATGCCCTAAAGGGGCCAATAAAACAAATATTTAACTAAGATATACATCTTATATCAGACTAAATCAGGTTGTTGTATGATTTACCAAAGGGGTCACAAAGGGGTCACAAAGGGAACTTGAAGCATGAGAAAGAAAGCGGTTTTTACATTAGGAACAGAACAACTGCGTGTTTTTTCATCAGCAGGAGGAACTACCTGATTTGGAGGTTAGCAGGAGATTGCCGGATATTAAACTATCGCTTAAACCACAAAACTAACCGAAGTCATAAAGTAAAGTTTTTTACACACGAGATGTAACGTAATAATGATGAGGGGAAACGTATGAAGAACAAGAAATTAACAATCAGTTATTCAACTTTTGGTCAGGCCAATTCTAGCCTTGAATTGCACAAAACCGGATATAAACGCAGGCAGTTTCAAGAAAACAGCATGATTACGACAGCCATTAAGATAGGAATCTTTATAGTTTCAGCCGCATTGTTCCTTACTGCCTGCAAGGCTGACGACCCCACACCTGAAGTAAGGCCCGAAACACTTGGGCAAGGCTTTTTTGTGGTGAACGAAGGTAATTTTACTGTCGGAAATGCATCTTTGTCATTTTACAGCTATGATTCAGCCCGCATGTTTAACCATGTTTTTTATGAAAAGAACAGGGCACCTCTGGGTGATGTAGCCGTCAGTATGAATTTTTTCAGAAACACAGCCTTTGTCGTTGTCAACAACAGTGGGTTGATATATGTGATAGACAAAAACAGCATGGAGTTTATTGCCAAAATTACGGGTTTGCAGTCGCCACGCCAAATTCACATCGTCGATGCAGAAAAAGCATTTATTTCAGATTTACAATCTGATTCATTAATTATTTTTAGCCCGCTTACCCTTGATTATATTGGAGCTATAGGCTTGGGCAAAAGCAGCGAGGCCATGCTTTCGGTAAACGAAAAACTTTTTGTGGCCAATTGGTCCGATTATTATCAAACAACCCCTAACAACACCGTAATGGTAGTTGATTGGTTGAGTAATCAGTTGGTTGATAGTATTTTGGTAGCCAAAGAACCCAATAGCATGGTGCTCGACAAGGATAATAAATTGTGGGTGTTGTGCAGTGGGGGCTTTATGAATGATGAATCGCCGGCACTTTTCCGCATCAACCCGCTCAGCCTGGAAATAATGCAGACCTTTTATTTTGATGATATTTCATCTTCGCCCCAGCAACTCTGCATCAATGCCGGAGGCGATACTTTATATTTTCTGAATAATGGTGTTTACAGGTTTCAGGTGGATGGGGAGGCCTTGCCCGAAACGCCCTTTATCGAGATGGGTGAACGAAATTTTTACAGCCTGGCTGTGGAGCCTCGTTTATCGCATATACTTGTTACCGATGCCATAAACTATATGCAGGATGGCTATATTTTTCGATACAGGCCCGATGGCATGCTTATTGATTCTATCAGGGCCGGGATAATTCCCGGACAAATAAGATTCAATTAATAACTAAATAAATCTAACAGATGAACAACAAAGTAGCAATCAATTGGAAAGCTGATATGGCTTTTGAAGCAGAAGTAAACGGATTTAAAATGATGATTGATGCCGATGAAAAAGTAGGTGGAAAAAATCTTGGACCACGTCCTAAACCACTTACGCTGGCCTCATTAGGTGGATGCACTGCCATGGATGTGATTTCAATCCTTAAGAAAATGCGCATCGAACCCCACCGTTTTAGTGTGGATGTAGAAGGTGAACTCACTGAAGAGCACCCCAAATATTATCACAAATTTCATATTACTTACACCTTTGGTGGCGATAACCTGGATTTGGAGAAACTCGAAAAAGCAGTCAATTTGTCACAAGAACGCTATTGTGGCGTAAGCGAAATGCTGCGCAAAGGTGCAGAAATAACACACGAAATAGTTGTTCTTTAACTTTATCTGGCTTCCGTTTTTATAATCCTGTTTCGTTCAAAATAGCAATGAATTCGCTCAGGATCATGGAAGTGGCTCCCCATATTACGTAGCCGTTAGCCATGTAGCATGGCACTTCCAGTTGCATGCCATTGGCCAGTTTGATGGGTTGCAGCTGACAAGTTTCCGGATTGACCAAATGTTTCAGGCTTACGGTAAAAACACCTGAAACTTCGGATGGGTCAGGCACCAGATCCGGCTTGGCATCTAGGTATCCTACCACCGGTAAAACATCAAAATTACTCGGTGGGATATAAATTTTGGTAAGCGACCCAATCGGTTTTATCAAGCTCGTTGGCACCCCCACTTCTTCCTCGGTTTCGCGCAAAGCTGTGAATTCCAGGCTGGGGTCAGTTTCTTCGTGGCGTCCTCCCGGGAATGCAATTTGTCCGCTATGAACCCCATCATACGTATTACGCTGTATAAAAGTGGTATGCACTTCTCCGTCCTCCGGAAAAAGCATAATCATAACCGCACTCTGCCGGGCCTGCTTATCCGGCTTTCTCATTTTGAGCAATTCGGCCCTGTAGGCAGGCACAAGTTTCAATTGTGCTTCAATGCCGGGCAAGGGCTTTTGTAGCCTTTTTGTCAGCTTGTTGACAAACGATTCGAATTGCAATGAGGTATTGAGAAACATGGCGCAAAATTAGGGATTTTTGCTGATGTGTGAGTGAAGTTAAGTGGTTGGACAAGTAATAGGGGAGAAAGAAAAACCAACCCTTCATATCTTTAAGATTTTTTTTTGCCATCCAGGAAATGTTACATTTGGTTAGGCCTTCCCTCATGCCGACCCTACAGTGAAACTAAAAGAGTTATTTATATTTACTGTTTTTTGTAGTTCATAAATATTAAGTATTTTTGTTAACCCTTTACGTTAATAATATTTATCTTTGCAGTGGAAATTAGTTACAAAAACAAAAAACTTGAAAAACAATTAACCAACCCGGGAGAGTTGATAAAATCATATGGCCAATTGGCTGTGAAGATTAAAATGAGACTGAAGAATCTAAAGGACGCAGACAATTTAGCGGTGATGAGAACATTGCCGGCAGCACGATGTCATGAGCTATCAGGAAACCGTAAAGGTGAATTGGCAGTTGATGTTTCCGGAAACTACCGGTTGATTTTTGAACCTTATCATGACCCTATACCACAAAAAGAAGATGGCGGAATGAACTGGGAGGAAATTAAGAAAATCCAGATTAACCAAATTGAAGACTACCACTAATACAAACAGCATTAAACCAAAATACATGGCGACCTCACTTGAAATATCGAAATCATTACTCTCCCCTCCTGGTGACACCATGCAGGAGCATATCGATTTTATTGGAATGAGCCAGGCCGAACTTGCCGAAAGGATGGGCAGGCCAAAAGAAAAAATTAATGACATCATAAAAGCCAGAGAACCCATTACCACAGCTACAGCGTTTCAACTTGAGAAGGTACTGGGCATTCCTGCCAGCTTTTGGCTCAACAGCGAAAAATCATATCGGCAAGAACTTTATGAATTGCAACAACAAGAAAAGTTTGAGAAAAAAAAAGACTGGTTGGCTGCTTTTCCTGTAAATGAAATGAAAAAGCACGGTTGGCTGCCTGATACCAATAAAAAACACGTTTTGGTAGATAGCCTGTTGAAGTTCTTTTGTGTGGCATCCACAGACGAGTGGGAAAGGATTTACATGGCTGAAGAAGTTTCAGTTGCTTTCAGGGTTTCGTTGGCATACACACAGAGCCCGCATGCTATTTCTGCCTGGTTAAGGATGGGTGAGATTCAATCAAAAGAAATTGCATTAGCAGCGTTTAATAAAAAGGAATTTAAAGATGCTTTGACAGAAATTAAAGAACTTGCTTTTTCATTGCCCGATAATTTCGTGAAGCAGTTGCAGAATATTTGCGCAAAATGTGGAGTGGCAGTTGTTTTTACCCCAAATCTGCCCAAAGCTCCAATTAGTGGTGCAACACGATGGTTTCACAACAAGCCTATCATTCAATTATCAGGTAGGTTTAAGACCAACGATCATTTTTGGTTTACTTTTTTTCACGAAGCGGCACATATCATACTGCATGGCAAAAAGGATATTTTTTTGGAAAATGTGGAAGGAACTAAAATTGATCAGGAGAAGGAAGATGAAGCCAATGCATTTGCGGCGAAAATATTAATTGAGGATAAAGATTGGAAAAAAATTGTTAGCAATTTACCGCTAATGCCAATGGAAATAATAAGTTATGCCCAGAAGCTCAGGGTTGCTCCCGGAATCATTGTTGGTCGTTTGCAATATGAAAATTCTGTTTCGAATGCCTTTGGCAATGAACTTAAAGTAAAAATCAATCTATTCAATTAATACTCTTATCTCATACTTGAAATACATGGAAACACTATTGTTAGAAGCCTTTTTGGAAAAGACGGTGTTTTGTGCTTCTATGACTGTGAAATGAATAATCCAGGCACTGTGTGCGCCAATGGTGGATTTAATACTGAAAATATCTGCCTCCCCAAAACTATGTCGCTACTTAAAAATGAATTTATTTTTAAGAAGAGGTGTAATGAAATTATTTAGAAGGAGTATAAATAATGATTTAATCAAAATTTAATGTTGACTAAAACCATTGAATCAATTAATTTTATCGTTTGGAAAAGATGGCAGTCTGCCATCAGAAACATCT
>JAGYLH010000113.1 GCA_018400955.1 Bacteroidales bacterium | reverse complement strand
GCAGTGGCATCCTGAATGGATGGATTATGAAGATGGATTTTCAGGTGAGATCGCCAAAAAGTTTCTGCTCGAAGCAGAAGTTTATAAGCAGGAACGCGAACAAAAGCTAATCCCGCGTTAAGGACAAAATTAAATCGGAATATTGCGGATAGTCGTTGATCAATTGAATCCTTTCGGCCATCTCAAAATCGTTAAAATCAAAACCGGGAGCTACGGTACAACCAACAAGACTGTAAGCGACGCCTTGCAAAGGCCTGGCAGCAAACCAACTGCCGTGGGGGATGATGTGCATCGGTCTGTTTCCTGATTGCCCATTGCCCAAACGCAAATTTCCAAGCCTTCCATCCGGGTATATCACAATCAGTTCAAGTGGACCACCGGCATAAAAATGCCAGATTTCATCTGATATGATACGGTGAAAAGCTGAAAAATCACCGGCTTGCAATAAATAATAAATGGCAGTTGAAATCGATCTTTTTCCATTGAAACGGTCAGGCAAAGCGGTGGCCTCCAAATTCTCAGCAGCGCGATAAACTTCGCGGTAAAAGCCACCTTCTGGATGACTCGTCAAACCCAGATCCCGAATCCATGTGTTGGCATCATGCATTTTTCAATCGTTTTTTAATCTCAAATTACTTAAGTCCTCATTAAACATATAAATCAACCTGAACGAAAGCAGGTTGTTGTAGTATTGCCTGCTACGTGTTGAGCCGGCTATATTGGTGTATTCGCGCTCACGCAGGGCGGCCATGGAGTATTGGTACCTGAAATTGAACTTCAGGCGCTGATAAACCGGAAAGCGCAAGTCGATAATTACACCAAAATCATCCTTTTCAAAAGTATTATCAAGCAAGTCAATTTCTGTATTTACACCATCCTCCAGTTCGTTGATACCCACCAGCCGACCCCATGAAAAACCGGCACCGATGGTAAAAAATTGCTTGTCGGTAAAATGAACAAGCAGGGGCACTTCTGCATAGTTCAACCTTAAATCATAATGATCATATTCGGCAATAATCCTGCCCGGCCTTCCTTTGGCACCTTTCTGGTTAAAACCGGTTTCGAGCGACAGATGCCACTTCTCCCCGAAAGGCACCATTACGCCAACACCCAGATTGCCGGCAAATTTTTTGTACCCATACACCTCATCCCCGTCCATCTGCGCCATATTGAAACCAGCAGCACCATAACCCTTAAAAAGCTGTGCTTTTGCAGGTTGAAAAAACAAAATCAGAAAAAAGCCGAGTACCGTAGCTGTCAACCGGCCAAACGTATATATTTTCATAAGGGAATAACGCATATTAGGCTTTTTCAGTATTTGTCTTACCCAATTTCATGGTGAAGCTGATACGGTTTCGTTCCAGGTCCACTTCCAGCACTTCCACTTTCACCTGTTGGTTTAGTTTAACCACTTCGTTGGGATCGCGCACAAAGCGGTCGGCCATTTGGCTCACATGCACCAGGCCATCCTGATGCACCCCCACATCCACAAAAGCACCAAAAGCCGTTATGTTGGTAACCAAACCATTGAGCACCATCCCTTTACTGAGGTCATTGATACTCCTTATATCTTTTGCGAATTCAAACATTTCGAACTGCTCTCGGGGATCGCGGCCGGGTTTTTCCAATTCTTCGAGAATATCGGTCAGGGTTTCTATTCCTCGCTGGTTATCGGTATATTTTCCAGCATCCACCTGCTTACGGAGGTTTTTTTGCCCAACCAACTCTTTGACCGAACACCCCATATCATTGGCAATTTTCTCAACAACATCGTAGCTTTCAGGATGCACGGCACTTGTATCCAAAGGGTTTTCGGCCCCATGAATACGTAAGAAGCCGGCACACTGCTCAAATACTTTTTCGCCAAGACGTTTGACTTTCAGCAGTTCTTTCCTAGATTTAAACCCTTGAATTTCCTTTCTGTGGGCAACGATATTTGAAGCAAGTTGTGGCCCAACACCTGACACATAAGCCAGCAATTGTTCGCTGGCCGTATTCAATTCCACGCCCACGGCATTTACACAGCTTTCAACAGTGCGGGCAAGGCTTTCGTTCAGGGCTTTTAAATCCACATCGTGCTGGTATTGCCCTACCCCTATTGACTTGGGATCAGACTTTAATCACTTCCGGCCATGCCAAACCATTCCAGTACTTCCCACGTTACAGCCCATCGCGTACCGTGATATCGTAGTCAGGAAATTTCCACGCACTTTGATGGAATATACTGATGCCCCACTGTTCACCATTGAAACCATTTTTGTCAAAACGGATATTAAAACCAAATCTTCTGTTTTTGGCCTGCCGTGCCATTTCCAATTGCAATCACTTCGATGCGATAAGCACTGGCCAGGTTTCTTCAGCTTTTGCACAGCTCGTGCTTTATCATGCACTGCGGGTGTAAATGGCTTCGTTGTGCAACAAAGTACCATACTCATCCAGCATCACCAGCTTGCAACCAGCAGAAAAACCAGATCAATAGCCATGATTCTCGCTTTTTGCCCAAAGGCGCAGCCATCAATAACTGGCGCATTTCGGCGAATACGAATGGCTGTTTCATCGGCCTTTTCCTTGTGCTGCACGCGTTCACTTCAGTGAGTAAAGCCAGCAGGCGTTTCCACGACGCAAGGCTGTGTCAACTTCGAGCTGTCGGCAGCTTCGCCATGCGAGCGGATATTGATACGTTCCAGCAACTGCCTGCTCCTGATCCACGGCAAACTTATGCAGCATTGCCTCGTTTTCAGCCCCCGAATAAGGCCAGCAACGGTGAAGGCTGCCGGAGAGCGGCTCTTCAATCAAAAGCCACTGGCGATAAGTCTGCTTTCCCTCGGCAGCTTTATCAGGAATAACAGTTGATGCGATTTCAGCTGTTCTGCTGTAGAAACGGGCGCAATTTGCTTTCGCGCATTTCGCTTACTTCATTCTGCTACTATATCAGGCACCAGCCAGGGCTTCGTCCACATCGACAACACCTTTTCCCCTATCTGCCAAGCAGTGGCTTTTTGTAGTATGATGACTCCTTTACCTCAAACAATTCTCGCAAGTTCCGCTTTTTGCAATGGTAGCACGGGTGTGCTAAGTTCAAAGTGCGCCACAAGTCCTCAAGTTCCTGCATGCTTTAACTGCCCTCAATGGCTCTCGTAATTCAGGTGTTAACTTTTCCTGTTCGCGGATAGACTCCAGCACCAGGCCATGCGCCTTTTTGTCGAGCAGTACCATTTAAGCGGAACCTTTTTTGAATGGCTTCTATAATCTCTTCGTTCATCGAAACCGGTCATCTCTCTTTGCGGTAAGCGGCCACAAACGGCAAGGGGTGGCACCTTCGCCAACAAGCTTAGTGCGTGTGTTGCGCACATGCTATTATATGTGGTCAGGTCAGGTTAAACCGGTGGCTTGCGCATAGGCAGTTATTTCCCATGCATGGCATAATTTTTATGCGAAAATAAGGAAAGAAGGGATTAAATGGAAGCACTGAAAGCAATTTGGGCTTGAGCGGATATAATGCAATATAATATTCTGTTACAAGTCAAACATTTAAAAGATTGACAAGATGGTAATTATTACACCATTGTAAGTCTAATGCTAACCAGGGTGTAACTGTGCCTCTCCTGGTACTTGGGGAGCTGCAAGCTTGTGCCAAAACTGTAATACATCACCCAGGCATAAGTTCATAGGCCAAGTTGCTATTTCGAGTGTTCCATCCCAGCCCCTCATCGGGGTCAGCTGATTCAACCAGCTCGCCCCAACGATGCCAAAAAAGATATGGATGCTGAAATCAGCAATTGCAGAAATAGCGCCAAGCACTTTTGAATTGAGTGTTTTCCAGCCGGTCGCTTCGTCGGGCGAAAAGTTGTTATAAAAATATATCCGAAAAATAAACTGAAGCATCATTCACACAGCAATTGGAGTCGGTTACTGTTGTAACCTTCAAATCCCTTCGGTATCAACATCCAGAGAGCGCCTGTAAAACCTTCCTGAAGGCTCCCAGAATAGCATCAAATATACCGGCATCGAGCGTAATGCTTGAATTGGGTGGCTAGAAAATGGGTGTCGCCTCCCGGTCCGATATCAACTTTGGCAAAGCATGGTATTAAGATCTCGCGGTTTTTTGTGTATAAGGCTCGCCATTATAACTTTCTGTTACCTGACCAGCAAATACCAGGCTCGCTGAAAATATATTCCCGCGCTGAGAGATCATCTGAAGTGGCGTACAATCTCCATCATCAAAATCCCATTCGTAATAGATTCGTAATATTGGCTTCGTTGCGGCGCAATTGTTGTATTCCTCGCGGCAGTGGTTTGCCAGTAAAAATGAGGGACATCTAGAAAAAAAAGAAGTAACGAAATTAACAGGCCTATACATACCACCTTCAAGAAACAGGCCATTATTGACCTCTTCCAAATGATTATAGCTGCATTCCAATCCAGGCCTGTTGGGGTTGTGGATAACACCAGTCTTTCTTTTTTGGCCTAACACCAACTACTGAACGCGCGCCATATAAATGCGGCCACAGCGAGTTGAACTGCTCCAATGGGTATCGGCTCCATTTTTGCATATGTATTTATTGAGCTTAGAAAAAGGATCTATTGTCTGCGGTCAAACTGAAATGACTTGGTATAGATGGTGAAGTAGGATCATTTAGCGGAGAGGTTGTGGCATGTGCTTTGAATTATCCGGTGAAAATAACTCAAATGGATAGAAAAAGCTGAAACCGCTACTTGTTCCGAAACCAGACCAGTTTCCGCATCAAAATCAAATAATTCACGATACCATCAAAAGGCAACGTGAGTGCAATTTTTGGTGCCATTAGGTGATGCACGCATATAACCTCCGTTGTTGCTAAAAGTTTCAAGATTACTATAATCTGTTTGCCAAACAATATACCAATTGGTGGTGATTCCACCGGGAATATTTGAGACACCAGGCTCGTCCACCAACCAGGCATAAAAATGTATTTCCTGTATCATCATATCCATGTGTAATTACCCAGTACGCCGCCATTGGCGTGCTTAAGAAGCCGTTATTTTTTGGGCGTTGATTGGTGCAGCAATTGGTTTTTAGCTTACATTCCAATTATTCGGCACGCTGGATAGTTGTGTACCTACCCCCAGGCAATGGTAAATACATGTCAACCGTAAACAGGTATACCTATCATTGGGGTGTGGAACAAATAAGGCAGATTGTGCCGCATCATTTCCCTGAAGATCTGTTGTTCCCTGAAAATAAAATGGCCTCCCTGGACCACAACCTTAGAAAAACACAAATTACCACTTCATCACTAATTGATGCTGTACCATTCAGAATGTTAAATCCTGCATCAACCCGCGTTTCTCGGCAATGGCCTGGCCGTCAAAATTACTCCAAAAACCGTTCGATGCCCTCAACGGTGGTTGATAATCACAGCAGTAAAGGCTTGGGCACTTAATGCCACTCATTGCATATTTAAACCAATCACCAGCCCCAGACATCTTCTCATAATCAAAATCAATAAAATTAGTGATTAAGATTCTTAATCAGTTTATAGACCACTTGCCAACCCTGTTTACAGTAAGTAATAAACCCTCGGGGGAAGCTAGAAAGGTCGATTTGCTGCATGCGGCTGGCATTTGAAGCAGCTTGCCGCTGCACAGGAAGCACAGCTTGCCTCCATGCAGGTTTGTTACCAATAATTCACTTCTGACAAAATCATCCACCGTGAGCTTAATAATACATAAAGTCTGCAGATGGATTGGATGAACATTGATTTATCTGGCAAAGCGGTTTCATCCACACCTATATTACAACTCGAAAATCAAAGAAAATAGTGATTTATACTCAACACAACCTCGTGGATTTGTAACTATAACCGACCGTTTGCCAATCGAGGTAGTTACCATTGGTGGGTACTCCCTTGCACGCGTGAGGAAGAATTGCGCGGACCATCATATCAGACCAGCGATCGAGCAGCACCGAATCAGTACGCATACGGTACTTGTATTATCAAGACCTGACATGCCATCAGGCAAAACATCAAACAAGGTAAAGGGTTTTTAATTTCAACACAGAAATATTATTTGGCACATACTGAATCCGCTAAACGGTAACTGTATAAACCGTATGCACCCAGGGGTCATCACCTGTTGCCCATTTTCCGTCCAGGCAGAATACCCTCAGCGGCTGTCCATTCTGCAAAGCCCGTACCCTCACCGCTTCCGCCCACTGCAGTGTAGCTTATGCGGTTGACTGTCCAAAACAACACTGTTTGGGAAGCTTCCGGAAATACAGTAAGAAAATCCCCCCTGTGAAAACATACACTTTGATCCGTTTCGCTTTGGCAACCCTTTTGCCATCAAAGTGGGACTGCAAACTTGGGTGGGCGCGTGCAGGTTTTTTGTGCCAGGATTGAAAGAAATGTCACCAGGTGTTTGAAGTGAGTCTGCAGGAAACCAATACTTTGTAAGTAAGTACCGCTCGAAACAAATACCTTGGAAGCTGTGTGGCAGTCCCTAAGTTGGCACATATCACCCGCATTTGCCACCATTGGCTTTGGGTTTACAACTACTGTTACCTGGTTGCTCACTGTATTTTGTCCGTCAAACACAGCTACTGTGTATGTTGTTGTTTGCATGGGGCTGTCAACCGGATTGCTGATGTTGGCCGAAAAGCCTGCCGGATTTGATTGCCAGCTATAGCTGTAGCTTCCGGCACCGCCACTTGTTATGGCATTCAGTTGTATCTGCTGGCCCTGACAAATTTCCAAGGGATTGGCCAGCGCATCCACGTACAAAGCTCCTCCGGTAACATTTACCATGACTTCGTTGCTGTGTTGGCAACCCGAAACCTGATCGGTTGCCGTAAGCGTAAACACTACAGTTTGGCTCAATGAAACCGTGGTTGGATTGATTGCTGTCGGGTTTTCGAGCAGGGCTGCCGGTTCCCATGCTATATCATAGTTTCCTGATCCGCCATTGATATTTCCTTCGAGTTGGGTTGTCCAGCCATTGGGAATTTCCTGGTTGTCGCCGGCATCTGCTGTTGGCATACCAAACACTTCAATCTCGTGGGTAACAGTAGTACCACATTGCATATTGGCGGTGTAGGTAGTCAGGCTTACATTGTAAACGCCCGGAGAACCAAATGTATGTTCAGGGTTGGTTTGGTTGCTTGTGTTTCCATCTCCAAATTGCCACAAACGGCTGGTAATACTATACTCCGGCGGATTAACAGTGCTTTGGTCAGTGAAGCTGTTTGGCACACCAAAGCACACTTCTGTATAATCAAATGCAGGTTGTGGATTGGCAAATACATTAACTTCGGTGTTGATGGGATCGCTGCTGTTTCCTCCGGCTGTAATCACAAGCGAATAAGTTCCTGCATGTTCCATGGTGGCATTTAAAATTACAGGGTTCTGAAGGCTGGATGAATATCCATTGGGCCCTGTCCACGAAAAAGTAGCCCCCGGGTAATTATCAGCATGCAACTCTATTGAATTGCCGTAACATACTGGGCTGTTGCTGCCTATCGGAGGCGGGATGATCGTACAATCGGTTTCGCCTGTGCCACCAATTTTTTCAAAAGTAATGTTGCAAGGCTGATTCGAAAAATTGGTAATCAATAAAATGTAGTACTCCCCTACCTGACCATTGGGTATATTAGCTGTTTCAATTGGATTGGGCGAATAGCTGCACGAAACAATTTTATTTGCTGTTAGGCCCGCCACGCAAGGTGTTACAGGATCAATAAACGGACCCCATAAGATAAAATCAATATCCCGCAAAGGAGTACTGAACATCTGAATGGATATGGAACCCGGCTCCAATATTTTCATATGATACCAGGCCGGGTTGGGCTGGGTGGAAAGACATCCATAATTGGCACCTGGCTCTGCGCTTCCGGTGTTTACCCCGGCAGGAAATATATAGGTTGTCCCTGTACAAAAGGGGTCTGAATCAGCACAATACTGGCTTTGGGATTTTACCAACATGCTGTTCAACAAGAGAAGCGCAATTGAAACAAAAAAAATTCTCATGATTTTAGCTTTTTTTCACTGCAGTCCCATTCAACAAACAAATAAAAGCAGATAACACAGGGCTGCTTTAGCGGCACCTTGGTATTATCTAAAGCGTTTTAATCCAATCTAAATCCATCTAATGACAGACCTGAATCCGAATCAATGTGTGAACAGTTTTGCTGTGTCCTTTTTCCGCCTGCAAATTACTTAAAATACACGTAGGGGCACCTTATAATTAAACAATTTCTGCAAATTGCAGCATACTTTTTGATATAACGGAAAACACTAAAACACATAACATTCTGTTTTTTAGCGTTTTATTAGCTTTTTCGAAATTGCTGCTTCAGGGCTTATCAGCTTAAGCATATAAGGGCCACTGGGATAGGTTGATAGATCTATTTCGATAGACGAATCCGTAATGCCCTCATGCATTATTAAAAGTTGACCTTGCAGATTATAAACTCCCAAAACTATATGGCCGGCCATCTTGTCAAAAGAAACCTCAAATTTACCGGTAGAAGGATTCGGAAACACTTCAACCCATGATTGGTCATGACGGTGCTCATCCAATCCTATATTGCAAGCATTGAAATTGAAAAAGATTACAATTTCCTGCCGTTTGTTACAGCCTGTTTCGGTATTGGTGACCTCAACCCACCACCTTTGCCAGTCGAGCCAATTGCCGTTGGTAGTTGCCTTTTGCACTTGCTGCACTGAACCATTCGACCAATAATAATTGTAACCAGGCCCGGCATTCAACATCACCGAATCGCGAACACAAACCACAAGGGTGTCGTTTACAAGGTTTAAGTTGGAGGGTATGATATCAAAAACAGGCAATGGATTCACCGTAACATCAACATAATCTGTTACCTGTAAAAATCCATCGTCAATTTCAACAGCATAGCCCGTATTTG
>JAGYLH010000112.1 GCA_018400955.1 Bacteroidales bacterium | reverse complement strand
CAACAAGGTCATGTTGGTGCCACCAACGATCATGGCGTAACGGCCGCTGGAAAAGAGACTCTGAGAACTCAGGGTGACCTCCGATTGTGAAATATCGAGGTGACGTGCATTCGTGTAGTTGCTTAAATACATTCCGGCTGTTATGGCCTGTTCATTGGCCTGCAAACTGCCATGCACATGGTGAAGCGTTTGCCCGCCCAGGTTCAGGTCGTCCATCAAGGCCCACGCTCCGCCAGCACCGTTGAAATACATGCTGTTCCTGTTTAAGGATATGCCGGATGTGAAAAGGGTGTTGCCAGTTTCCGTTGACTCGAAATAAACAGGACCGTCGAAAGCATAAACCAAATTCGTAGCGAGCGTAAGGGAACCAAAAACCCTCAAATTGGTTGATGCTGAACCACTAAGTGTTGGTGTATTGCTTACACCGCTCCAGTTCATGTTTTTACACCTGACATTCCCGCCTGCATCGCCCGTAATGGTTACTGTTTGCCCGGGGGCGCTAAAAGAGTTGGCATCAAAAAACACATTGTCGGCAGCACTTGGGATGCAAGCCCCACCTGCACCACCGCTCGTCAATGACCAATTGTTGGGGTCTTCCCAAACACCGTTGTTCCCTACCCAATACAGGTTCAGCGGACCGGGCGGATTGATGGTCCAGCCATGGTTATTCCCGAGGTCAATGGATTGGTTGGCAGTGAAAACAGCCCCGCCCATGCCACGGATTCCACCCATCAAGCTGTAGGAAATAGTTATAAATCCTGTTGATTTACTGAAGTTTGCACGCGTTTCGTTGGAGCTTTGAATAATGATCTGCTCAGCACAATTGCCTGCAGCGTTCAAACTTCCTGTAAAGGTTTGTGTTGAACCACCTGTAAAGATGTAATGCCCTCCGGGGGCAAGTGTCATATTGCCAATATTGTTGCTTCCTGTAAATGAAGCGTTACCATTTAACTCAATGTTACTGAAAGTCCCATTACCATTAACGGTCACAGCACCGAAACCAATTAACCTGCTGATTGTATTGTTGCTGTTGATGGTACCATTGTCATAAAAAACCAATGAATCAACAGTCATCCCGCCTGTGATACTGCCAGTGCTGGTAAAAGAAATCTTTTGCGCACTGCCACCTGTATTCTGCACTGAATTCGTTCCACTTAAAGCATCGAAGTGGACATGATGGTATGCAAGTCCTGTTCCGGCATGGCTGATGCCCGAGCCGGCAGCAGTAAGCACTATTTGCGATTGTCCCGCGTTAAAATTAAAATTGGAACCATTGTAGTAAAATGCAGTAGTGCTGCCTCCGGTGATGGTAAACACGGATGAGCCCATGTTCAGGGTCCTGATATTTGTATAGTTGCTCCAGAAATACTGTGCTGTAACCGCCTGATTATTAAAATTCAATGTGCCCCTGACAAAATACAGGTAAAAATTCCCGGTTTGCGTGAATGAATCCATCAATGTATAGCTTCCTTCGCCATCGAAATAAACATGTCTTTTGAAAGAATGGCCTGCAGAGGTGATGGTTCTGCCTGCAATGGCTGACTTGAAGTGAACTTCGCCTGTATAGATAAAAGCCATTTCGGGAATGAATGTCAATGAGCCATAGATATATAGCTTGCGGTTAGTGGCACCTATAAACTCAGGATGGTTTGCAGCACCTGTCCAATTCATGCTATTGCAATAGGCATCAACATTAATGGTGACAACAGCCCCTTCTTCGGGAAATGAATTAGCATCGAAAAAAACACGGTCATTTTCGCCGGGTACGCTATTGTGAAAAGTTGAGCCACCCGATTCAGTTGCCCAGTGGTTTGAATAATCCGACCAATTTCCTGATCCGCCTACCCAATAATAGTCAATTGCGAATACATTCGAAACTGCAAATATTGCCGAGAATAGTAGTAAAAATCTTGATTTCATAATCCCTGGTTTTTGGTTTGTTGTTGTTTTATTTAAGGCATGAGTGTTGTCCGCTAAGAAGGACTGCGGCCATAAGAAAGGTGGTCGTCAAAATGATTGTTTTTTTCAACATCACAGGGTGTTTTCATGTTTCACCATGCAGCCTAATGCCGCATGATTTCATTGATTTGGGTTCGCGATTCTATCTGCGTATAAAATTACATTCCCGGGATGGTTGAAGTCAAGTAAAAGGATAGGACAATGATAGGACAGCCCATTGAGGCTGTATAATTTAGAATGTTTCTGAATAAACAGCTTTAGTTTTGGTTCATAAAGGCATACAGGCTTTCATCGGGGGCAATGCCAAGTTTTTTGCGAAGCCTTTGTCTGCTTTTATTAATGGCAGCAGTGGTTACATGCAGCAATTGCGACATTTCTTTGGTGGAAAGATTGGTTCGCAGAAAAGCTGCCAGCCGCAACTCATGGTCAGTGAGTTGGGGATGGCTTTCGCGGAGTTTTTCGAAAAAGGAGGGATGCACCTGTTGAAAGTGCTGCCTGAAATGCTCCCAGTCCTTTTCCATGCGTACCTGGCTGCTAAGCTTTTCGTCTATGTTTTGCTTAAACATTTCAGTGCTTGTTGTGTCGGCAAGGTGGCGCATTTCTTCAAGAATTTTGTTTCGGTTCAGGATTTGCATAGTAGCTGAAACCAACTCCCGGTTTTTCAGATCAATTTCATTTTGATGGGCCTTACGCTCCAGCAGTGAGAGCTGTTTTTCATAAGCAAGGCGTTGTTCTATTTCTTGTTTTTCTTGTTCGGTTTGTGCTATTTTCAGGTTTTGAACCAAGCGCTGTTGGGCGAAGGTTTTTGAACGTGATTTCAGCAGTTGTAGAAGTAGTAAAATGATAATCAACAACATAATAGAGCCAAAAACCATGCCTCTGATGACAGACTCCCGCCTGGAGGTTTTCAATTGGTTTGAAAGCAGTTCAACTTTAAGCCCTTCATTTTCGCGTTGTTTTTCGGCTGTTTGGTATTTTATTTCCATATCGGCCATCTGTTGCAAATAATCAGCCTGGTGCAATGAATCGTTCATTTCAGCATATTGCTTATGGTATTGCAGTGCCTGCTTGTATAGGCCCATGTCTTCTTTGGCAAGCGAAAGATGCTTGATGATATAAGGCACCATAAAATCAATATTATGTGCCTGACTCAACTGGTAAGCCTTTTCCAGGAGCGGAATGGCTTCATCACCTTTGCCGGTTTCAATTAGAATCTGGGAAATGTTTCCAAGCGTGCTCATTTGGCCCCTGATGTGTGATGCCTGTTGCCACATTTCAAGTAAGGTATATAATGTTTCAAGTGCCAGATCGTATCTTCGCATTTCGGTATAGCAGTTGGCAATATTGCCTTTGGCATTGCCATAAAACGAAACATGATAATCAGGCGGTATGATCTCAATGGCGCGCTCAAAATAGATTATGGCCGAGTCGTATCGTTTTTGAAAAATATGGTACCCCCCAATACCATTGAGCACATTTATCTTTCCGGAAGTGAAATCAAGCCTCTCGAATATGGGCAAAGCTTTTCTTACATAGGCCACCCCTCTTTCATAATCATTCATTCTAAGGTGTACTACACCAATGGTGTATGTTAGACTGCCGCTTACATGCGAATGAGGAAATTGATGTGCTACTTCGAGCCCGTTTTGCAATAGGTTGAGCGACTCCTTGAACCTGCCCATATTGAGCAAGGCTGAACCCTGCTGAAGGAGGGCAAAGGCAAGTAAACTGTCTTGTGCATTTCGCCTGGCATGCTTTTCCATGAGTATTGCGTAATGATAGGTTGAATCGTAACTGCTGCCCAAATGAAGAAGGGAAATGTTATGGTAGATGTAAGCCTTTTCAATTTCTTCGGCATTTTGCAAGGCGAGGCGCAGTGAATCAAGTTGCTGGTTTGATGCGTCTATCCATAAAGGAAAGAAGGCCAGTGCCAAAAAACAAGCGATACGGTTAGGTATGCGTGGTGCAAAGTTTGGTTTGTGGTTCATGGATGTTGTTTTTAAGCTGCACCCTTCAAAAATACGTTTTTAATTCAATAGGTGTAAAAAATGGTCAAAGGGTTCAAAATGAGCCAGCGGACTCTTCCTTCCGGGGTATATCTGTTTTGCCGGTCTTTTTTTCTTTCCCTTTTCTTACGGGGGCTGTGTGTTAAATGTAAGTATATGTGATCAATAAACTCCTCACTAATGGGTGGCGGATGTGACTGAAGAAGTGCCAACCCGCACGGAATGCCTTATGCAGCGACAAGCTTGGAGGGTATTTTAAAAAATAATTGAATAATACAGAAAATGACAATACTTTTACATTTCGTTGTTTGAGACATACTTATGCCAATCATTTGCCATATAATTGAGTAGCATTAAGGATTATAAAAATAACAATCATTTAAAGATGACAAAACATTATCTGTTATTCCTGGCCTGTGTACTGCAGAGTATCATCGCCTACACACAAATCACTTTTGAAAAAACCTACGGTGCTACCGGTTTGAATATGGCTTATTCGGTTGCCCAAACGCATGATGAGGGGTATATTATTGCTGGCATTACAAATGTTTCAGCGGTCGGTACAACCGATGTTTATTTAATCAGGACAGATTTGAATGGCGACACCTTGTGGACCAAAAATTATGGGAAAATTGGCGTATCAAGCGTTGCTAATTCAGTAAAACAATTGAGCGACGGTGGCTTTATTGTTTCAGGATATACAGATAATATTAAGCAGGGGGGCATTTGCTCCGTTTATTTAATCCGGACAGATGAAAATGGAGATTCACTATGGACAAGCACAATTACAGGGCATTTTGATGAATTTGGATACCGTTTGGCAGAATCAACCGATGACGGTTATTTGGTAGTTGGGCGAAAAGGATCCAAAATATGTTTAATAAAAACAGATTTGAATGGTAATCTATTGTGGACCAGGCTTTATGGAGGCTCGGTAGGTCAATATGGATATTCTGTTGCTACAACAATTGATGGAGGATATATTGTTGCTGGCAGCACAAATAGTTTTGGAGAAGGTTCATATGATGTTTATCTAATCAGGACGGACGCAACAGGAGATACGCTATGGACAAGTGCATTTGGAGGGGCAGATGTAGATTTTGGCTATTCGGTTGTGCAGACTGCCGACGGAGGCTTTGTTGTTGCGGGAGGAACAGAAAGCTTTGGGTCTGGCTCTTTTGATGTGTATGTGATCAGGACAGATTCAACAGGTGATGCCTTATGGACAAAGACATTTGGAGGAGCAGAGAATGATTTAGGCTATTCGGTCACCCAGTCTGCTGACGGAGGTATAATTGTTGCAGGAAAAACAAATAGTTTTGGTGCGGGCTCTGATGATGTTTTTTTAATTAAAACGAATGAAAACGGAGATTTGGAGTGGTACAGAACATTTGGAGGCGCTGGCTTCGATATTGGCCGATCTGTTGCGCAAACAAGTGATGGCGGAATTGTTATTGCAGGGTCAACTAACAGTTTTGGTGTAAACTGGAGAGCTGCGTATTTAATTAAAACTGATGCGGATGGAATACTTGTAAGTACCAATGAAAGCGGATCATTGCATGCTAAGGAAGAGTTGAAAATATTCCCCAACCCAACAAAAGGAAGCATGAATATTCAGGTAACACAGACATTTGGAAAAGTGAAAACGCTTGAGATAATGGATCGTACAGGGCGTGCAGTTATGAGCCAAACCGGCGATTTTGCTAACATTGATATGGGTGCGCTAACAAGGGGATTGTATGTTGTTGTGCTTACAAACTTTGACAACGAGAAGCGAATGATGAAAATTATAAAAGAATAGCGTTCAATCGCTTATATTAGAGCGACTCTGCGGGCAAATTCCCGCTGTAGCAGAAACAATAGTTAATAATGGCCTCATTTTCCGATCTTAAACACATCCTTTTAGCCGAACGTAAAGCGGCATTGATAGCCTGTCGGCGGGCTCGTCCGTAAGAATAGGAAAATGGCTTGAAGTAGTGGAGATTATGTTAAAATTTAGTAAATAGTGCTTGCCTTTTAAGTCCGATGGATGCGTTATGCGCGTCATTCATATCAGTCGTACCGAATTTTCGGGACTCCTGACATTCATTCCTTGCATGCCTTGCCCTCAAACTTAAAAGCTCAAGCCCAAGACTTTAAAGACAGACACTAAGCAGATACAGTAGCGTCTGGTAAAAGCCCATGTGAGTGACAAAAACACAAGACCCCGAGCGGCAGACTGAGCGCTTAAGGCGAGCTGTTTGAACCATGCCTGGCCGCCAATACGAGTTTATTTAAGTGCGGTGTGCACTAAAAAATTGAATGAAGTGAACACAGATCGCATCCTAACTGAATAATTCATGCACGTTTTATGCTGCATGCCACGTCATAAAAACACGGCAGATACTACCGTCATGCAACTGCCTTTAAAAAACACAAGTTTGCTATGCTTCCAACTCCTCTTTCACGCTTTTAAAATAACTGTAAACCTTTGCGCCTCCATACGCAGCACCCAGGCAAGCATAATGCCCAAACCGGTCTCTATTGGCGCTGCCTCGCCAACAGGCCTCCACCTGTTTCCGGATCAACTGGTGGTTCTGGCGGGCCTTGTGCCAACAGCGCTGAACTATTATCAGGAATAAGGGAAATCATGCACGCGGTTATAAATCTTGTTTTCATAGCTTGTTGGGTTTTAGTAAATGATCAATCTTGTTGTGAACACATGCTCCCTGTGCTTATTCTGGCGACAATCACACGCGTAACCTCTCCGGCACGGGTACAATGGGTTGTTCAATGGCATCCTTTCGTGCAGAAAACGGTTGCCAAGTATGTCGAACAGCTCATGTGGGCCATCTGGCCAAACAGTTCGGGCACACTGATATAGACGTACTTATTGTGCGACCAAATATCCCATTTGATAGATTGCAGAGCATCCGTGCCCAGCACACCCATGAAGTGCAGGCGGAAGCGCTCAGGATCATATTCTTTTTCGTGGTCGAAGTCGTAAGCAGATTGTTCCATCAGGTTCACCATTTCATCGAGCAGCATGTCTTCGAGGAAGATGGTGGCCCCATCAACAAAGCTATCCATACCATTTGCTTCGAAGGTGATTCTTCCGGCTTCACTCATTTCAAAATTTAGCGGCACAATGGTTGTTTCGTTGGTCAGGGGCAAGGCATTGATGGCATAATCCCTGTCCTCCAAAACCGAGAACAATTGGGGTGCTGCACCAAATCCTTTGAGCTTTACCGCATCGAGTTCCCCATCAAAATGTGAGGTGGCCACCTCGTGAAAACGCACAAAGGTTTCATCAGAAGAGTTATCTGAAATGGCCAGCATTCTGAGTGTATTGTTGGGTAATTCATTGTTTTTGTAAAAGCCTTGGGCATGGTGTAAGCGGTTAATGCTTCCAATGGTTATGGCTTGTCCTTCGCCTCCTGCAGCAGACTTTTTTATAAAAGCTGATTGGCCTATAGGGAAAATCGCAGGATTTGGCACCCCATCAGCAAAGGTGATGTAATTGCCTGTGGATGCATTGAAAAAGTAAACAGCAGCATCGTATCCGGCAGGAGTAGCCCACTCAAGGGCCGAAGGGTAGGGGTTTGGGACTAAGCGGTAAGAGTTTCCATCACCTGAAACTCCAAGGTTTTTGGCCGGCAATGACACATCGTCAACATTCAGTTTGCCGGCTATATCGTAAGGGAAATTTGCATCTTCGTGCCAAATTAGATAGCCTTCTTTATTGTTAATGGGATGCGAAACCGGTGTGATTTTGAACCAATCCTGATCTTCGGCAACGAACTCCCAAAGGTGCCGGCCAAGAAATAAATCACCGGCTGTATAAACTGAGGCTTCGTGCATGGGCACTGAAACCAAGTGGTAGCGGTGGGTAGTGGGGTTGATTGTTCCGCCTGTAAGTGTGCGTTGTATGGTCCCATCCACCAGGGCAGTGCCATGCAAAAGCGAACCGCCATCGTCCACCACAAGTGCAGCTGCATTGGGTGTTGCCAGTGTGCCATTGACGGTGAGCCATTTGTTTGCGCCAAGGGTAAGGTTGGCGCCCGGCATCACATTGAGGTTGTTGGCGAGTGCTGCTGTGTTGTCGGCTTGTGTGATGGCGGCATTGCCGTCCCAGATGGTGGTGTTGGCGGCGGTGGTCCAATCCATAAAAACAACTCCATCTACCGAACCCCCATATTGCGACCAACCCATATTGTCAGAATAAACTCTTTGCAGATAGGTGTTGCTAAAATCAGCACCAATATAGAGGTTTGGGTTAACATAATTCAGTGGAGGATTTGTTCCTGCATATTGTTGTGTTCCATTCATCATGGGTTGAACAAAACTAATGCCCGCCTCATGAATTGGATTGTTAATTCTTGCTTGAATTTTAACTAGAGATGTCCATTCGGTTGGCACTTCATTATACCTGGTAAGATTAGTATTTGGGGTATTATGATTTGCAAGGTATGCAACATTTAGAACAGGCTGACCCGCATAAGTAGTTATGGTAACAACATCTATGCTATATTTTTGTTGATTAATTGGGTATGTTCCTATTAGCAAGTCACCTTTTTCGATTAAAAAATTACTACCTATTTCATCGGGATCCATGTCAAAAGCCAAATCATTAAAGTATAAATTTGCTTGACCAACATATAAAAGTGTATTTGGCACATCAGCTTTTACCTCAATATCGAATGTCAAGAACTGGTCATAATCATAAAGGTAGACAATCTGAGGATTTGCAAACCGAAAGCTCAACTGCTGCGCAATACCAGCCACAGCCAGGAGCATGCTCATAAATAGTAAAAGGAATTGTTTCATGGGTAAAGGTTTTTGGGGTTGTTTATTCATTTGGTTTATTCATGTCTTTGAAATAGATTCTTTGTAAAGGCTTTAGAAGTTTGCAGGTTAGAAAAATAGTACATTCAAAAACGGGTTTGTTAAGCTCTTTTTACTTGTCATAATTTGGTCATAATAAAATGATTCAATCTCTTTAATCATCTCCCAATCACAAAACTAT
>JAGYLH010000111.1 GCA_018400955.1 Bacteroidales bacterium | reverse complement strand
ATATTTTTCAAAATATCGTTCAGTCCCAATGGCCGGTTCGATTTGAAACTGGCGAAATCAAAACCCTCAAATGGGTTCTGGATAGTCCGATCAACGACGGGGGTGTCGAACTTAGCAACCAATACCGTGTTTTCCTTTAGTTTAACCTCTTCTTTTTCAGCCATCGATACCAATGAGGAAATCAGGCCAATAGTTAAAAAAAGCAGAAGCATAAGGGTTAACAACATACCTGCCACAGAGGCAAACATGAACTTGAAAAATTGTTTCATTTTTTTGAATTTTAGTTTAAATATAATTTTGACTTTTTACTGATATTATCAATTAACACAAACTGTACCTTCGAATCTATATTGTTGTAAATTATTTATTTACATTCACTTTTCTTCGTCTTTTTTTTCAATAAAGTGTCCGCTTCAAAACAGCTTGTGTCCGATGGCGTACAAAGTTTTTGTTTTGAACGAATCGCTGCAACTTTTTTCGCCAAGCAATATTAACAAAAATATGTGTAAAAATAATTGAAATTAAAATGAAACATATTTGACAGGTGTTGATCTTTGTTAAATAGAAATGCGCACGAAATTCATGCTGAATCGCCTTAAATTCAAGTCCAAATCAGCCCTGTTACTTTTGTTAATCCTATTTACAACGGCATTAACATCTGAAATGGGTGCTGGTATGTCAGTTTATGAGAAGGACAGAACGCCAATGAAAAGTCCGTTCGAGTGGCTCAACGAGGAAAGGGTATGGTTGTCGGACAAATATTTGCATCCCAACCTCAGCTTCAATTTTCCACTTAAAAGGCCTGCCGATTTCAAAAGCATGCATTATTCCAAAAAACTCATGGGTGATGGCCTTCTTTCAGCCAAGCGGCTTGCGAGTTTTTTGTGGTTTAACAATCCAAAAGTAGAGGTAGGGAAAGCCCTTGAATTGGCCGAAAAATACATAAAAGAGGCCAAAACAGAGGGAATCAACCACGATATCGCTTTTAGCCAAATGTGCCTCGAAACCGGTTTCCTGAAATTCACAGGTGATGTATGTGTTAGCCAGTTCAACTATTGCGGGCTTGGCGCAACAGGCAATAAGGAGCCCGGACTGACTTTTTCAACTATGGAAGAAGGTGTAAGGGCGCACATTCAGCACCTAAAAGCCTACGGTTCAAACGACAGCCTAAACACCCCCTTGTTGTACAACAGATTTCGTTTTGTTAAAAGGGGCTCTGCACCCGATTTCCACGCACTGACTGGCAAATGGGCCACCGACCCGCTTTATGGTAAGAAGTTGGAATCCCTCCTGAAAAGGATGTATAGCGGAAGCTATGTTTCTGGCTAATTAAAAAATATCATCCATTTGTTATATAACTATTTAGAGATTCTCTCTAGTAATTGTTCTGGGCACAAAAACTCATTTCTTTGTGTTTTTTACTCGTTTTGATTGATAAGGTTTAAATTTGCACCTTGAAATGAATCATCAAGCCTATATATTATTGGGGTCTAATTTAGGGGACAGAACACAACATCTTCAGAAAGCAAGAATTATGTTGGGATTGAATTGTGGAGGCATGTTGCGGGAATCAGGCATTTACGAGAGTTCCCCCTGGGGCTTTGATGCCAAACAGTCCTTTTTGAATCAGGTGGTTGAAATCGAAACCGACCACAGACCGGCTGAATTGCTGACAAAGCTCCTCACCATTGAAAAACAAATGGGGCGCGAACGGAATGGTTCCGGGTACTCCTCACGGATAATCGATCTCGATATTTTGTATTATGATTCAATTGTCTTGAATGAACCCCTACTCTCTATACCCCATCCCCGCTTACACCTGCGTCGTTTTACCTTGCTACCTTTGGTGGAAATAGCGGCTGATTTTGTTCACCCCAGGTTAAAACTCACCAATGCTGAGCTACTGAAGAAAACAGTTGATTTTTCTGAGGTAAAACCTTTCAAATTGATTGCCTGACCTAAAAATCCATTGTATATTTGTTGGGTATGCGAAACAATTTCATAGCAATAGAAGGAACAATCGGAGCAGGAAAAACCTCACTGGCTCAGATGATTGCAGAAGAATACAAAGCAAAGCTTATTCTGGAACAATTTGAAGACAATGCCTTTTTGCCTAAATTTTACGAAGACCAGGAAAAATATGCATTTCCACTTGAAATGTCGTTTATGGCTTCACGTTTCCAGCAACTAAAGGATCAGCTAGGCACCCAAGACCTTTTTAGTTCCTTTGTTATCTCAGACTATTATATTGTTAAGTCACTGATTTTCGCACGCAACACCCTACCCCCCGATGAACTGGCATTGTTTACGCGCTTTTTTAATTTTATAACAGCATCATTGCCAAAGCCCGACCTGCTTGTTTATCTCTATATGGAAGTTGATAAGCTGCAAGAAAATATAAAGCGACGGGGGCGAGACTACGAGCAAAAAATAAAAGATGAATACCTGGCGGGCATACAAGCGGGCTATTTTGAATTCATCAAACAACAAAGGGATTTGCGCATTTTAATTTTAGACACCAACAATCTTGATTTTGTGTCGGCGCCCGAGGACTACGAGCGCATTAAAACCATTTTGGAAGATGAATACCCTGTAGGCATCCACCGCTTTACCTTCTAAGCTGCCCAAATCAAAAGGCCTGTTCCGAACAGAGCCTAAGAAAAACTTATCAATCTGGAAAGGGTTTAGCAACGCTTTGTTTTTTAGAAAACTTAGCCATTTCCACTAAGCATCAAATGAAATGATTTTACGGCCAATAAAAACAGGCTATACTAAAAAAAAGCCCGGCTACTTGCGCAACCGGGCTTTCATCCTAATTAAAAAAACTTATTGGACGATATTCATGAAGTCTTGATCGTTGAAATATTTCATGAATTCTCGATCATTTTTTGCTTCATTTTTATACATCCCATCTGCCTGAATTGCTTTCATCAGGTTTTCGGTCATCATGGCTTTATCGCTTGTGCGGGCACCGATAACGGATTTTAAGTAAAATGCAGCACCATTTTGTTCGGCACAATCCAATGTGGATTTTGCAGCATTGTTGTCTCCATTAAGCATTTGAGCCAACCCAAGGTTGTAATCACAATTTGCAGCACGCATTTGGGTAATCGCCTTTGCGTAATCACCTTTAAAGATATTCACAACGCCCATATTGTAGCTTACATCGCCACCAAGTTGTTCTGATTTTTTGAAATGTGATTTAGCAGCAACAAAGTCCTTTTCCATTGCAGCAACAACACCCATATTGTTGTATAACTCGGCTGATGCATCGTACATACCATTCGCTTTGCTTTGCAATTTCTTGGCTTCGTCAAGGTTGCCAAGCTGGATTTCAATATTGGCAGCATTGACTACAGCACGAAAGCATTTCGGGTGAATTTCCATAGCCGAGGCATAAATCATTTTTTGCGTCTTCAGGTCATCTGTGAGTGTAGCAGCATAGAGCAATTCATTCAGCTTAAGTGCTTCAGGATTGCTTGTTGACATGCTTGCAATTTCTTCGTCTGTATGCTTGGGTTCAAAAGTGTTCACACTAATGACTGAACGACGAAGTGGGGGCAGGATTTGATCTTCTATCTCAGGATAAATCAAAATCATATTGCGGATTTCCTGTTCCCTTTTGGCAACATCAGCCGAACGAATCACATTGAGAATGGCGTTTTTGTCCCTGATGTTTGATGCTTCAACAGCATTCATGAATCCATTCCAGTCAGGCCCGTTAGCTGATTTCATAAATGCAATGTCATCCACTTTTGCATAGGCCACTTTAGTGTCTTTGGCACGAAGCTTATCCATGAAAGTTTTTTTCATGTATGATTCAGCAGTCTTCGACCTGTTTTCTGACAATCCCTGGTTAAAGGTTTCTTCACCTTCGGGAGATGCCCAACCGGCAATCGTAACGTCTTTTATCACATAGCCTTTTTCAGCGTCAGCAGTTACAGCTTTCAAAGCCTCCTTATTTTCAGCCAGTTTATTAAGTGGCAAATTCCAGTTCAGGTTAAACAAATTAACCTGGAAGAAAATATTGGCTGTTTTGGTAAGTATAGTTTCTTTCTCATATTTGTGGGCAGTAATCTGACCCTTAAAGCTGTCTTCGATACGTTTTGAAGTATAGATTACGCCATCGGCAAGTTTGCGTTGATCGGCAACAAAAAACGCTTCATTTTCCTTAACCAGCTCAGCACTTGGCTGAATTGTTCCTTTGAATGGATAAATTAAAGGTTCCACAACCAATTCCGAAACATTCATACCCGGGTTGTATGGGACTTTTCCAGTGTAGGTAAATGAACCTCCATTTTTATAACTGATCAGGGTGGCATCACCACTCACTTTTTCACCTTTGAAATTGATTGGGTGCATGGCAACTGCGCCGCCGTCATATTTAATGATTGGTGTAAAGTTCATTACAGCATTCGGGACGAAGTATTTTGGTGGGAATGTGCCACGAATAGTTACTTCAACCGAGTCGCCTCTTTCAACCAATACTTCGGGGATAACTTGCAAAGTAACCAAGTCGAAATTGTTTACCATACCTTTGAGGCTGGAACCACCAAATTTAAAGCGGGCTCCTAAATTAAGTGTAGCAAACATATCCCTTCCTTGGATGATAGGCCTGTCGTCATTCCAATCAGGATAGGCATCAAGTCGGTCAGAATCTACGATATTAAATGTATAATTGGCATAGATGTCCCATTTTTCACTGACATTGAAATTGAGGTCAGCACCAATGGGAACATTCAAGGCAACAATGCGGTTATTGATACCTTTGCCCTCATCAGCAGCATCCAGACCTGGATTGTCTTTAAAACCTGAGTAGCGGATTACATTCCCTGTTGTCAAATCAACTGATTTGGCTTTGTATTGGATATGTCCGACACCAATATGCGGTACAATTGAAAAGACCCTGTCAGGATTATAATCTCCAAAGAGGTTCATCAGGTTAAAGGTGAGGTTGAGGCTGCCGCCATAATAATCACTATAATCGGTTTTTGAATTGCGCCAATCTTTTTCACCACCGAGGAATCCGCGTTCGAGCTTTGCATTGGCACCAATTACACCTCCAAATTGATAACCCAAGCCCAGCCGTCCGTTTAGCTTGGTATATTCAAAATCAGGCCTGTTCAAGTATTGCGATAAGTCAGCGTGCATCCATGCTGCACCAATATCGCCAAACACATGCCAATAAGGTATATGGCTTGATTTTGATTTTTCCTGGCCATCGGCGGCCTGTCCGAAGAAAGTCATTGGAAAGATCGCCAACATAGCGATCAATGCCAATCTGCTGAGAGAATAACGGTTTTTCATAACAATGAATGATTAATTAGTTTCTGATTTAATTAGGATATATTTGTTCATTTTGTTCACAATTGCATACACCGCAGTTATCTGGTCTAAACTCATCAAACCACTATGCAAATGTAACAAATAAATGTTGTATTCCAACATGCTAGTTTATATTTTTTCAAATGCTCTGAATTTTGTACGTTTACTATCTGTTTTAGTTACATGTTATACTGGTATTGACTATAAATATGCCAGATAACTACACCCGCACAAACTGCAACATTGAGGGAATGCTTGGTCCCTGCCTGTGGTATTTCGGTGCAGAAATTACACATCCCTATCACATTTTCATCTATCCCATCCACCTCATTACCAAATACCAAGGCTAAAGGAAGATTGAATTTGGCTTCGTGCAACATTTTACTACCATTTGTTTGCTCAACCCCTACTACTTGATAACCGTGTTTTTTAAGGTCAACAATGGCCTCGGCCGTAGATGGATAATATTTCCAATCAACGCTTTCCGTTGCCCCTAAAGCCGTTTTATGAATTTCGCGGTGAGGTGGCTGTGCGCTGATACCACACAATACGATGCATTCAACACGGAAGGCATCAGCTGTGCGAAAAACTGAACCAATATTGCTTAGGGACCGGATATTATCCAACACAATTATAACAGGCATTTTCTTTGCTTCTTTAAACTGCTTTGCAGTAAGCCTGCCCAACTCATCCATTGTTAGCTTTCGCATAAACGCCTATTTTTTCTTGCGAAAATAACAAATTTAGCTCATTATCCCCTCCCTGTTAAAACTGAAATTGATTTCATACTTTTGTGCTGCAATCAAGCCATCAATCACCCTATAGATTTATGTCAGAAAAAAAAGCCGTTGCAGAAACGCCGTTAATGAAGCAATATAACAGTATCAAGGCCAAATACCCTGATGCACTGCTTCTTTTCAGGGTAGGTGATTTTTATGAAACCTTTGGTCAGGATGCCGTCAAAACAGCTGAAATATTGGGTATTGTGTTAACCAAAAGAGCCAATGGTGCTGCTGCCTCTATTGAATTGGCCGGCTTTCCACATCATTCGCTCGACACTTATTTGCCCAAATTGGTAAAGGCCGGACAACGGGTTGCAATCTGCGACCAGCTTGAAGACCCAAAGCTGACAAAAAAAATTGTCAAGCGGGGCGTTACGGAACTGGTTACGCCCGGTGTGTCATACAATGACAATGTACTCCATCAAAAAGAAAATAATTTTTTAGCGGCATTGCACTTGCTTGAAGGCACCTCAGGCATCGCTTTTTTGGATATTTCCACCGGTGAGTTTTTTGCTGCCCAAGGCACAACGGAGTACATTGATAAACTGCTGCAAAGCTTTAACCCGAGCGAAATCATCCTTCAGCGAAACAAGCGCAGGGCCTTTATTGAGCAATACAGCGACAGGTATTATCTGAATGTTTTCGACGATTGGGTGTTTTCAACCGAGTTTTCGCAGGATATTTTGCTAAGGCATTTTAAAACCACTTCCTTAAAGGGCTTTGGGGTGGAACACATACCGCAAGCCGTAATTGCCGCCGGTGCCGCCCTGCACTATCTTCTGGAAACCCATCATGATAAAATTGAACACATTTCAAGTTTATCGCGTATTGATGAAGGCCACCATGTTTGGCTTGATAAATTTACTGTGCGAAACCTGGAGTTGTTGCACAGCCCACATCCCAATGCCAAAACCTTGCTTGATGTGCTTGATCAAACAGTTTCACCTATGGGGAGCCGGCTTATGCGACGCTGGATTGCCCTGCCCCTAAGGCATAGACAAGCAGTGGAAGAACGCCTTGAAGTAGTGGATCAACTGGTAAAACAAACGGAACTGAAGGAGCGACTGCGCGAAACCATGCGCCAAACAGGAGATTTAGAAAGACTGATTTCCAAAGTGGCCTTGGGCAAAATAAGTCCGCGCGAACTGCTACAGGTAGCACGCTCCTTGATGCAAGTGGAAAATTGTAAAAAGTTGTGCATCGAAAGCAATACCGAGGGGTTGGTCAAATTAGGGGATCAGCTAAACCCCTGCGGAAGCATTCGCAACCGCATCCAAAATGAGCTGAGTGCTGACCCGCCAGCCATTGTGTCGAAAGGCAATATCATAGGCAAGGGCGTTTCTGAAGAACTTGATGAACTGCGAAGTCTATCCCGCTCAGGCAAGGATTACCTGGTTAATATCCAAAAAAGGGAGGTTGAAAAAACCGGCATCAGCAGTCTTAAAATTGGCTATAATAATGTGTTTGGCTATTACCTGGAAGTGACTAATGTCCATAAAAACAAGGTGCCACCCGAATGGAACCGTAAACAAACATTAACAGGATCCGAACGTTATATTACTGAGGAGCTAAAAACCTACGAAGAAAAAATCCTGGGGGCCGAAGAAAAGATTTTGGTAATTGAGCAACAGCTTTTCGAAAACCTTGTAATCGCCGTTAGCGAATTTGTAGCTCCTGTTCAGCTCAGTGCTGCAACCATGGCTAAAATTGATTGCCTGGCTTCATTTGCTGCCATAGCACTAAAGAATAAATATCAAAAACCTGTTCTGAATGATGGATACGCGATTGATATTAAAGACGGCAGACATCCGGTGATCGAGCAGCAACTGCCTGCCGGGGAAGGCTATATCAGTAACGATGTGTATCTTGACAATGAAAGGCAGCAGGTAATTATTATCACAGGGCCCAATATGTCAGGTAAATCGGCTTTGCTGCGCCAAACAGCCCTGATTGTGCTGATGGCCCAGATGGGTAGTTTTGTGCCAGCCGCATCGGCCGAAATTGGTATGGTTGACAAAGTGTTCACCCGTGTGGGTGCCAGCGACAATATCTCATCCGGCGAATCTACCTTTATGGTTGAAATGAATGAAACGGCCAGCATCCTGAACAATATTTCAGGCCGAAGCCTTGTGCTTTTAGATGAAATCGGCAGGGGAACAAGCACTTACGACGGCATCAGCATTGCATGGGCCATAACGGAATACCTGCATGAGCATCCCGCTTACAGATCGAAGGTGCTGTTTGCCACACACTATCACGAGTTAAATGAAATGGCAGCCTCATTCAGCCGGATTCGCAATTACCATGTTTCGGTGAAGGAAACTGGCAAAAATGTTATCTTTCTGCGAAAACTTAAAAAAGGCGGAAGTGCCCATAGTTTCGGCATCCATGTGGCTACTATGGCTGGCATGCCCCGAAAAGTGATTGATCGTGCCAACAAACTCCTCAGTATGCTGGAACAAGCACATTCAAACGATTCGTTTAAGAAAGCCGGCGGTGGAAAGTCAGAGAAGAAAGACGATTATCAATTGAGCTTCATACAATTAGATGATCCCTTGCTCCACCAGATCAAAGATGATATTTTAAACACAAATATTGACACCCTCACGCCGGTAGAAGCACTTTTGAAGTTGCATGAGATTAAAAAACTTCTGGGAAAGTAGTTGTTGTTACTTTAAAATGGCGTCTTTCAATAATTTGAAAAAAAACGCAAAAAATACTTGCATGGTTTCTGAAAAGATGTGTACATTTGCACCTCCAATTTATGACCATATGCGGAAATAGCTCAGTTGGTAGAGCACGACCTTGCCAAGGTCGGGGTCGCGAGTTCGAGTCTCGTTTTCCGCTCCAAGATAAGAATCCCGATCAATTTCGGGATTTTTTATAAGGGC
>JAGYLH010000110.1 GCA_018400955.1 Bacteroidales bacterium | reverse complement strand
AGTCTCAGGGCTGAGGTTGGGCAATAAGGGGTTCACGCGGGCACCGGCGAACATACCAGTATCAATATAGCTTGGTGTAACCGTTGTGACACGCACGCCTGTTTTGAGCTGTTGCATTTCAATACGCAAGGATTCGGACCAGCCCAGCACCGCCCATTTGCTCCCGGCATAGGCCGCCATGCGCGGGTTGGACAACATGCCAGCCGCTGAAGCAATGCTTACTATGTGCCCATCGCCATGCGCCATGATTACCGGCAAAAATGCATGGGCCACCAGCATGCATCCCAGCACATTCACGCCAATGGTTTTTTCGATCTCGCCCGGCAGGTGTTCATGAAAGTATTTGCCCGCAACCACTCCCGCATTCAGAATAAGTATATCCGGAAGCAACCCTTCTGCAATGCATTGATCTGCTGCATTTTGCACGCTATCTCCATCAGCAACATCAACCCGGAAAGTATGTACCTGAAAGGCATTTTGCAGCAAAGCTTCTTTTGCCTTTTGCATGGCATCGTCGTTAATATCCCAAATAATCAATGCATCAGCCCCTTCTTCCAGAGCCAGCCTTCCCATTAAAAATCCAATGCCAGAGGCACCTCCTGTAATCAATACTGTTTTGCTTTTAAATTGTGTCATGGTTGATTTGCATTGAGTACATTATTTACAGCTACATTTGCACCTTTAAAATAAATCGGCTATGCAAAGTAACAAAATGTATGCATTTATCTGCCTATTAATCTTTTTATCCATGAAAAACGGTTTTACGCAAGTGCTTAACCAAAGTTTGGTTGATCCTACCAGAAACAGGGAAATACTGATTGACTATGTAAACAAGGAAGGCTTGCAAACAGGAGAGTTTGAATCCCACTATATGGATGAATACAGCAATTATTCAGCTGATAATGATGCCATTAATAAGTTAAAAGAATCATTGGCAGAATATGATATCTTGATCGTGTTGGCCAGTTGGTGTATCGACAGCAAAGAACAAGTGCCACGCTTCTTGCGGATACTTGATTTGGCTGCCTACCCCGAGGAAAAATTGTTGATGCTTGCCGTTGATTTCCAAAAAAAAGCCCGCGATGTGGAAACTGATTTTCTTGACATAGCGCGCGTTCCCACTTTCATCCTTTACAAAGAAGGCATAGAAAAGGGCCGAATTGTGGAAACCCCTGAAAAAAGCCTCGAGCTTGATTTACTGGAGATCATTGAGTAATTCATTATAGCTTAGATATGATTATTAACGAATATATTGCGGAGCTTAAGCAACTGCTCATGCACGAGCGTTCACAAGCCAAAACCATTGGCTTTGTCCCGACAATGGGGGCTTTGCATCCAGGCCATTTGGAACTGATGAAACAGGCCAAAAAGGAAAACGACATCCTGGTGGCAAGCATTTTTGTGAACCCTATTCAGTTTAACAACCCTGAGGACCTGAAAAAATACCCACGCACCTTTGAAACAGACAGGCAAATGCTTGAAGACATTGGTTGTGATTTTCTTTTCTATCCTTCGGCAGAAGAAATATATCCTGAGCCTGACAACACATATTACGACTTTGGGGCACTGGCTCAATGCATGGAGGGCGAAAAACGGCCGGGACACTTCAATGGTGTTGCCATCGTGGTGCGCAAATTGTTCGATATTGTGGAACCTGACAAAGCCTATTTTGGGGAAAAAGATTTTCAGCAACTCGCCATTATACAAGCTTTGGTGCGCAAGCTCAATATGCCGGTTCAGGTGATCCCCTGCCCCATCGTGCGCGAAGTGGATGGTTTGGCCATGAGTTCGCGCAATATGCGGTTAAGCAAGGAAGCAAGGCAGGAAGCACCATTTATTTACGAAACCCTGAAAAGGGCCATCACGCTCTTTCCTACCTATTCACCCGAAGCCCTGAAACATTGGGTTGCCGGCCAGTTTGAAAACAAAGAGACATTTACGGTTGATTATATCGAAATTGCCGATACCACCGAATTACAAGCTGTTCACAACTGGGAAGATGCTTCAGGCATTTCGCTTTTTGTTGCTGTTTTTCTGGAGGAAGTGAGGCTGATCGACAATATTCGAATTATTTAGTACTTTTGCATCCCAAAGTATTATCTTTGACACTGATTTGCAGTCTTCAAACCCGATTTTGATGAATATTGAAATTTTAAAATCAAAAATTCACCGCGCCACAATCACACAGGCCGACCTCAATTATATAGGCAGCATTGCCATTGATGAAAATTTAATGGACGCAGCCAACCTGATTGAAAATGAACGCGTGAGCATATACAACATCACCAATGGTGAACGGCTTGACACTTACGTAATCAAGGGTGAGCGTGGAAGTGGTATCATTTCGCTGAATGGTGCCGCAGCGCGCAAAGTGGCCATTGGCGACCATGTGATTATTGTTTCCTATGCCAGCATGGATTTTGAAAAGGCCAAATCATTCAAGCCTTCCATTATCTTTCCCAACAGCCAGAATAAAATAGAAAATTAGTTTTGAACAGCAAAGTTATAAATGGGCTGAAGTACCTGCTTTTCCTATTGCTGGGTATTTTTTTGCTATGGCTTAGTTTCCGTCAGCTCGATTTAGCCGAGGTGTGGGCCGATATCCTGAAGGCCAACTATATATGGATGTTTATTGCTTTGGTGTTTGCTATTTTTTCTCATATTTTCAGGGCTTTGCGTTGGAATTTACTCATCAACAGCATGGGTTATCAAACAAAATTAATGACAACATTTTATGCCGTTATGGTCGGTTATATGGCCAATACAGCGGTTCCACGCATGGGCGAATTTATGCGCTGTGGTATGTTGGCGCGCAAAGGAAAAATCCCCTTCAATGCTTTGATAGGCTCTGTAATATCCGAAAGGGTTTTTGACCTGCTGGTGTTGCTAATTTTGCTTTTTGGCGTGGTTGTTTTTCAATGGGACCTCGCCGGTGGCTTTGTAACGCGCATGATCGGGCCTTTGATTGAATCTGTAATGAATAATTTCAACCTGTTGCTGATCGTATCAATTACGGGTGTTTTATCCATTGCAGCCATATTGGCACTTGCATTGATGTTTAAGGAACACATCAAAGGCCTGCCGGGCTACGGAAAAACGCGTGAAATTATCCTTGGTTTAATTGCCGGTGCCAAAACCATCAAAAACGTAAAACAGAAAGGCCTCTTTTTGCTTTACACCTTTTTGATTTGGCTGTTTTACGCTATGATGATTTACCTTCCTTTCTTTATGCTTCCCGAAACAGCCCATCTCGATTTTATGTCGGCTGTAACTTTTCTGGTTATCGGAAGCCTGGGCATAGTGGCCCCTGTTCCGGGCGGTATTGGTGCCTACCACTTTATTGGAAAAGCTACCCTGGTTGAATTGTACGGCATTTCGGGAACAATTGCCGGGTCGTTTGTGGCCATTACACATGCCGGGCAAACATTGCTAAATGTTGGTGTGGGGGCTATCGGCTATTTTTTGCTTACTTTCACAAATAGAAAAAAACAGCAAAATGAGCAAAACTGAATTCATCAAAAGGAAAATTATTGCTGCCAACAAAATTGACAGCCTATTGGTATTGTGGCGTTTTAAGGAGAAAAAAGTGGTGTTTACCAATGGCTGTTTCGACCTGCTGCACCTGGGCCATATTGACTATTTGAGCAAAGCCGCCGACCTGGGCGATGTTTTGCTGATCGGATTGAATACGGATGCCTCTGTAAGCCGCATCAAAGGGCCACAACGGCCCATACTCGACGAAAATGCTAGGGCCATGATGCTGGCTTCGCTGCAGTTTGTTGACACCGTAGTGCTTTTTGATGAAGATACACCCTATGAACTCATCAAGCGGGTGCAACCTGACGTACTTGTTAAAGGCAAAGATTACAAAGCAGAAGATGTAGTGGGCTATGACATTGTGATGGACAAAGGGGGCAGCGTTGAAACAATTGATTTGGTTGAGGGCTACTCCACATCGGCACTTATTGAAAAGCTGAGGCAGGTAAAGCCCTGAATTTGTACTGTTTATACCTTGACCTCGAATCGGGCTGACGAAAGTTTTTCCGAACTAAACTAATGGATGCCTGTTCATGAGAATTAGCGGCCAAAAAAACTACATAGGACTACCATTCGGTATCTTTGCAATACTTTTAACTGATTTTGTAGTTCCATCAAAAACGAAAATTAACCACATTTAAAAGCCCTTTAAATATGCACGAATTTCTTGATTCTGAAATTTTCAATTGGGTTGTATTGCCTTTGCTCATTGCTATTGCGCGCATTATGGATGTAACCATCGGCACCATCAGGCTGATTTTTGTTTCGCGTGGTTACAAATACCTGGCTCCCTTGCTTGGTTTTGCAGAAGTGATCATTTGGTTAATGGCCATCAGCCAGATTATGCAACACCTCGACAATATCATGTGCTACATTGGCTATGGTGCCGGATTTGCTGCCGGAAATTATATCGGTATTATTCTTGTCGAAAAAATGACTTTGGGCACTGTGGTTATCCGTATCATCCCAAAAATAGATACAAGTGACCTGGTTCAAAAGCTCCGTGCAGAAAATTATGGCGTTACCACCATGACTGCCGAAGGAAAATCTGGTCCGGTGCAGGTGCTCTTCAGCATTGTAAAGCGCAAGGACCTGCAAGATGTGCTGCATATTTTGAACACATATAACCCACATGCTTTTTATACAATAGAAGAGGTGCAAACTGTAAACGAAGGGTTCTTTAAAACCTCCAACAAGCAAGGCTTCTTTAGCAGGGTAAATCCCATTGTTTATTTGAAGAAATAAATAGCCGGATAACAATTACCAGCAATTACTCAAAAATATTCTGGAGTTGCTTCTTGCAATCTTGTTGCAAAATAGCTAATTTTATAACCAAAAGTTTGCAACCCTAAAAAGAAGCCGCCCATGCACACAGTCAACAACAAATCTGCCTTATTGGATATTCGGGTTAACGGTCCTGTGGCCATAGTTAAAATAACAGGCGATGTTTACCAACTGATTACCGATATCAATCAAAGTGACAATTTCATTCATGTACTTACCCAAGTCAATCAGGACAATACGCTGAAGGCATTGCTTTTACTCAATGACAAGGAGGTATACAGCGAAAAAGCTTACAACAGCTTTATGGAAACAGTTGTTGATACAGAGCTCACCGAGTGTGGATTTCCGGTAATTCGCGAAGGAAAAATAAACTTTCTGTTCAACCAGGTAATAAACCGCTTAATCCGCAGAATTATCGACTTTAAAAAGCTTTTTATTGTCGGGCTTCGTGGTGAGGTTGTAAGTCCTTTTTTTGGCAGTAGCCTGGCCGCCGACTTTAAATTTGGCTCCGACAAATTTTCATTCCTTATGGCACACCACAAGTTTGGGTTGCATCCGGGTGGGGCCCTTCCCTATTTCCTGTCCAAATTTTTACACCACAACAAGGCCACCGAAATTCTGCTGCGCCAAAGCCCGATTTATGCTCCTGAGGCACTTCAGCTTGGGTTGGTAAACGACATTATCGAGGAACATAACTTTGAAGAGACATGCCTGGAACGCACCCTGGCGTTTTGTTCAGGACCTGCCTGCACGTTGCACGTTACCAAAAGATTGCTGAACTTTACACGAAAAGACCTGTCAGACTATATCGACTTTGAGACGCAGTTGCTGAACCTTTGAGTGAAAAAACACCTGTTTTTCTTTTCATGTTTAGTTTCGAACTTAGTGTTTTCACACTCTTTTCGACGATGCCTTCTACTTCGTATTGAAATTGATTTTTTTCGATTTTCACCGATGCCTTCGGCTCGGTCACCTAGATTATTGCCAGTCGCCAAACTCCCAAACTCGAAGGTGGCTGAGCATCTTTCCTCGAGTCCCAATAAGCTGAGGTCACTGAGCGCTTGTCCTGAGCGACTCGGGCTGAGCGTAGCCGAAGCCAGTCGAAGGAGAGCCGAAGTGCCGACTTTCAACCATATTGCCATTATTCCCTGTGCCTTCTTCGGCTCAATCACCTGGATCATGCGAAATCTCAGATAATGGTACGGTGATTGACCTAAAGCACCTCATAAAAAGCAGCAGGCATCAGCCATTTCATCTGAAAAAACATCTAATACAGTATATGGTCTGAATACAAAACAGCCGGAGCAAAGTTGCCCCGGCTGTTTTGTAATGCTGGCAAACCCACCTTTTGCTATAAGACCACAAGGCGGCGTATGTAATACACCCCATCTATTTCGAGCCTTATAACATAAACCCCGGGCATGAAACTACTTACATCCAGTTCGTGTCCACTACCTGTAAAGTGTGATTGCTGAATGGTCCTGCCGCCCATATCGTTGATGCTGTAGCTTACCTTTGCCGTGTTGCCTTCGATGGCGACAAAAACACGGTCGCTGGAAGGATTGGGGTAGATGTCGATGGCTGGGGTAGCCTGAGTGTTTTCGTCAAAGGCAATGCCGCCAAAGTCATCGTCCGACTTCAGGAAGCTGGCCACTTCCACATTGTCGAACCAGGCCAGCGAGGTGCGGTTGGCGCGCATGCTCTCGGTGAAGATACCTGCCTGGATGGTGTTGTCCATGGCAATGTTGACCCTGTAGCGCAACTGCCATGAAACACCATTGTGCGAGGTGTAGCACCTGAACTGGTTGCCATTGCGCTGAATTTTCAGCCAGCGGATGTTGGAAGCCAATACGTTTACCATCCGCACAGCGCGGTTGTCAATCTGGCGGAAGCCTACCCGTGCAAAAGCACTGTACAACTGCGTTTTGAAGAAGAAGGTCTTGGCCCCGGGGGCACAACTTTCGCGCATCATCACACCGGCCCAGCCGCCATGCTGCACATTGTCAACCCGTGCAATCACCGTGGCCTGATTGCCGCTAACTTCCTGGTAAACGTAATGGAACACGTCGTTGATGGAGGAGGATTGGCCTGTGGCGGTGAGGTGGAAAGTACCATCGTTTGTGCATGGTGAATAGATGGATGTACCATTGGCATTTGCATGCGTGTCGCAGCTTTGCCAGGGGGGAAGCAGTGTGGCGCTTTCTTCCACGGTGATGTCGGAATAAACCACTGTGGAATTTCCACATTCGTCTGTTACGGTAACCTCCACCTGTATTGTCTGTCCATGATCAGCGCAACTAAAGGAGGCGGGATCCATGCTAACATCAATGTCCTCTGTTGCCGTGAAATCGTCACTATAAGCTGAGAGCACATCATCTGCTGTGAGGGTGTAATTTCCGTAAGGATCGAGGTAAACTGTGTTATCCTGGGCTGTGGCAGAGGGGGGTGTAGCATCAACGGTTATTGTTATCACATTCGACGCCACCCAGTCTGTTTCACACGTTACCTTCGCCAGCCTGCGGAACCAGGTGGTTTGGGTCAGTGCACCGGGTTGATAACCGACTGTATTGCTTGACATTATAACTTGCCAGTCAGTTGGTTCGAAGTCAGGGCCACTGGGATCCACAATGCTGTATTGCCATTGATATTCAGTAATCCCCACACCTCCTGATGCTTCAGAAGAAGAGGTTAAGGCTGTGGGAACGCTCCCCGAACAAATCGTTTGTTCACCTGCTATGGTGCCGGCATTGTTAGGATTGGTGCAAAGTGATATTACCACGTCATGGCCATTGCCACCTGTATAACTTACATAAGCCGCCAAACCACTGCCAAAGAAACTGTTTAGCACATGGCCTTCGGGTATGCCGTTGAATGTACCAATAATGGGCTCGCCGCCAAGGTTTTTGACTATGGTAAAACTTTCGCCCGTTGAGGCAATATGTGCGCCTGAAAGTATCAAATCAACCCCGCTGAGGTCAATAACCCCATCAACAATGAGCTGGTCGTATTCTGCCCCGGCTGTGGTTCCGTTAATGGCAATAGCCAGGTCGCTTGCAAAGCTGAGGGTATCGGCAGTTACATCTGTTCCTGAAAATGTGGGTTTTACTGCGGCCGGGCTTGTGCCAGGGTTCAGCAGTATATTGCCACCACTTGTATTTACCCCACCGCCATTGAACACAATATCAGAACCTGAAACAAAGGCAATGTTGGGAGCATTGTTAAGAACGATATCGTTCTCTACACTGATGTCACCTGCCTGCGCACTTCCAATGGTCAAATTGCCTGCAATAAAGTGGTTTAACACATCATTGGTGAGTACCATAGCGGTTGCGCTTCTGCCAGCGTCACCTTGCATTGAAACTGGCAAAGGCACATCAGGAACGCGTACAACCCTGTACTGCATTTCACTTTCTCCATCCAAAGTAAGGGTGCTGTTGTCCAATTCGACATAAGCCAGCAAAGGCACTTCGCGGCTTAAGGAGCTTCCGGATGTGTCGTTGTGACCGGTGCTGCTTGTTGCTGGGCTTGCAGTCAGTTCAATGGCAAGGCCGTTTGTACGTGGCATCACTTGGATCAAGCCATCTGCACCTGCAAGGATATCCTCTTCAACGCTTAGTACATCAGCCATCAAGCTGATTGTGCCATCATGGGGTTCCATGCTTAAAATGCCATCTTCCCTAAAAAGAAAATCAATGGCATTGTCGCCGGGGCCTGCGGCAGCAATTATGTTGATGCTTCCACCCAGGCTTTCAATACCTGAATTTGCCCAAAAATCAATCCCAAAATTGTTTTCACCACCAGCCATACCTCCACCATTGGCTTCCAGATGAAGGGTCGCATTTTCGGGTACAACAATTTTACCGCCATTAATTAATAACATACCAACAGCGTTGCTCGCGGCATTTGTTGATCCAAATGCAGAGATATGAATATCACCGCCAGAGGAGGTTACTCCAGTGCTGTTCCATAGTGCAATGCCAATATTAAAATTACCGGGTGAGGTTCCGCCAACACCGTTCAGATGCACCTCCCCTGACCCTCCGGCAGTTGCTATCGCTCCATTCTGAATTTCGATTCCCCTGTTGTTGGTTGAGGCATCCTCGCCGCCTCCGGTACCATTGATAAATAAGTTTCCATCAGCGGTAGTTATTTGTGTTTCACTATGATTTAGACTAACCCCATGATTGAAGTTTCCACCACCTTGGCCTCCGACTCCATTGATTGTAACATCTCCGGCTCCACCGGCAGAAACAAGTGCGCCAACTGTAATCTGTAAGCCCCTGTTACTAGCTGATAATGCACCAATTCCACCACCGGAACCGGTAATAAACACAGATCCCTCCGTAGTGGCAATCTGAGTGGTAGACCCATAAATGCGTAAACCATAATTAAAACTGCCTTCAGCATGCTGACCACCAATGCCATTCAAATGAATGTCCCCTGAACCTCCGGCTTGAACCACAGGCCCATTTTGTATTTCGATACCCCTGTTATCCCTTGATCCCTCACCTGTTCCACCGGCAGTTCCTGTCAGGTTAATAGAACCGTTGTTGGTAATAATTTGTGTGCCGCCATCTACCAACCAAACCCCATAATTAA
>JAGYLH010000011.1 GCA_018400955.1 Bacteroidales bacterium | reverse complement strand
CTTGCAATCAGTTCTTTTACCATCATTAAGTTCAGGCAATTCCTTAAAGGTATTGCGCCTGCGCAGCTGCTGGCTTTTTCAACCAGTTCCAGTGCGGCTACGCTGCCCATGACGATGGAATGCTGTGAAAATGAATTGGGGGTAAAAAAGGAAATCAGCAGTTTTGTGCTGCCTTTGGGCGCTACCATCAATATGGATGGCACCAGTTTGTACCAGGCTGTGGCAGCGGTATTTCTGGCACAGATTTATGGGATGGACCTTACCATTTTGCAGCAGTTGACGATTGTGCTTACGGCAACATTGGCTTCCATTGGGTCAGCGGCGGTGCCGGGCGCTGGTATGATTATGCTTGTAATCGTTCTTACCTCAGTTGGGATTCCAACTGAAGGAATTGCCTTAATATTTGCTGTTGACCGGCCGCTGGATATGCTTCGCACCGTGGTGAACATCACCGGCGACTCCACCATTGCCTGTGCTGTGGCCCATTCAGAAAATAAGCTCAATGAGCACATAATACTCGAAAATCAGTAGGTTTTATCGCCTGATAATAAAGGTGTAGGTAATGGTGCCTTTTTGAAGGTCAGGCGCTTTCGGGTCTTCGCTAAAGGTGGAGTTGTAAGCTGCCTTTACGGCTGTATTGCGCAGGTTGGCATCGAGAATGGTAGTTCCCCTGGGACTTACCGACGCCCTTTTTACATTTCCGTTGCGGTCCACCCATATATCCACCACCACATCGCCCTGCTCCTGAAAATCGGTGCTTGGCCTTTCCAGGTATTTTGATCCCCTGCCACCAAGACTATATGATGGGCCATCGCCGCGGCCACCTTGTCCGTCATAACGTTGCACTTCCCTAAGTCCATCAGGCCTTCCCTGACTGCCTTCGCCACCGGCAATACCGGACGAACCGCCCTCTTCATTGTTGCTTTGCGAACCTTTGAAAAGTGCACGTGGATTGACTTCTGGCTGAGGTGGTATTTCTTCTACCGGCTCGGGTTCAGGAATAATTTCTTCCTTAACTTCTTCTTCCGGTATTTCTTCCATAGGCTTTTCTATTTCCTTTTCCGGTTTGGTGTCGGGTATAACCAGGGACTCTTCTGTTGTTTGGGTTACGATTTCTTCAACAATTTCTTCCTCAGGCGGACTGGCAGGCACAGGAACAGGTCTGGCTTGCGGGGCGGGGTTTTCCGGGATAATTTCACCATAGCCCGAATCGGTATAACCTAGTATTACCTCAACACCTTCCTCTCCCGGAAGCGGCAAAGGGGTGCGCAATGCCAGAAATAGCAATGCCAGCAGCAATATCATGTGAAATAATATGGTGCCGATAACGCCTTTACTTTTGTCTTTGTCAATTTTCATGCTCATTTCCTTGGGGAAGTGGCTAAAATAACTTTATGCTTGGTGTTTCTTTTCGTATTGATGGTGTTCACCACATCGATTACGTTTACAACATATTGCACAGGCACTGTTTTGTCAGCACGCAACACAACCGAGGCTTCCTGCTGCGCAGTCAGGCTGTTTTCGAGCCTCGATTGCAAGTCAGCTTCATTCACGCGGCTTTCTTCAATGAAGTAGTTCATGTTTTCGTTGATGTAAATCGTAATGGTCTGTTTGGCCATTGTTTTGCTACTGCTCGAAGGCAACAGGAGTTTGATGGCATTGGGGGCTACCAAAGTGGAAGTAAGCATAAAGAAAATCAGCAACAGAAAAACGATATCCGACATGGATACGAGGCTGAAGGCTATGCTGCGTTTATTTCGTGTTTGGATGGCCATATAATGGTTTTTTAATATTCCTGAATTCTTTTTATTTGAAGCAATTAGCGTGCCGGCTCGTGCAGCACATCCATAAATTCAGTGGCACGTGCTTCGAGCATATACACCACTTTTTCGATGCGGGAAACAAGGATATTGTAAAATATAAACGCCAGGATGCCAACAATAAGGCCAGCTACGGTGGTAATCATGGCCTGATAAATACCCGATGAAAGCAAGGCAATATCAATATTATTTCCAGCCATCGACATATCATAAAAGGCGCGTATCATCCCGATTACAGTTCCCAGAAATCCCAACATAGGCGCTGCCCCTGCGATGGTAGCCAGGCCTGCAACCCCCTTTTCCAGTTTACTCACTTCCAGCTTCCCAACATTTTCAATAGCGGCATTGATATCGTTCAGGGGTTTACCAATGCGCGACAGGCCTTTTTCGATCATGCGGGCAATTGGCGACCTGTTGTTGCGGCACAGAGCCTGCGCAGCCTCCAGTTTGCCACCATGGATGTATTCGCGGATGTTGTTCATAAAGCCTTTGTCATGTCCCGATGCCCTGTTGATAACCAGATAACGCTCAATGAAAATATACACGGCAATTATGGAAAAAACGGCGAGTACGGCAACTATCCAGCCCCCTTTCATAGCCAATTCGAGGATTGATAAGGAAAGCTCACCAGCTTCGTTTTCAATTGTTTCTGCCGTATTGGTCAGATCGTTAGCCACAGTGCGGGCTTGTAATAAAATTCCTTTGAACATGGGTTAAAATTTTGATTTAAAGGTAATCCAATTTTCTGAAGGGCTCATTTTTTGCTTTGCTGAATTCTCAACATCATCTTGTTAACAATAACTATTTGTTTCCCATTTTATTTTGATGGGGCTAAAAAACCGACATCGTCAGGGATGATGGATGTCGCCACATGAACTGTCTTCGTAAGCCCCTGTTACAGACGACAGGCAATTGATAAGGCCATTTATCCGCAAATAGCCCAAGAATGCAAAAACAATAGCTTCCTTATAATTAACCAACTGCGCTTCGGGAATTGCAACGGTGTGCTTGCTTTGCGACCGGATGCAGTCCATCAAAAAGGTGTTAAAAGCGCCCCCGCCCGTAACAAGCATGGTAGTTGGTTTCAGGTGGTCGGTGGCCTTTGCCAGCTGCACAGCAATATGGTGGCAAACAGTGCTCATCAGGTCGTTGATGGGCAGTGCGGCTTGATTTAAATCAGGTAAAAACACTTGTTGCACCCATTCACGGCCAAGTGATTTAGGGCCATTATGTTGATAGAAATCAAGGGTATTAAGTTTTTGCAGCAAATCCTGGTTGAGCTGGCCACTGCCAGCTATTCGGCCATTTTCATCATAATCGCTTCCGGCTTGCTGTGCCAACAAATTCAAAACCTGATTGGCCGGGCAAACATCATAAGCCACACGGTTTTGATTTTGTTCAAACGAAAGATTTGCAATGCCACCGATATTGAGGCAGATACCAAAATCTCCAAATAAAAGACGGTCTCCTATTGGCACTAGCGGCGCCCCCTGTCCCCCTTTTTGAACATCTGCTTTTCTGAAATCGTTTACAACAGTAATTCCGGTGGTTTCTGCCAGACGCTTCCCATGGCCAATTTGCAAGGTATAAGCCTCTTCAGGCTTGTGAAATATGGTGTGCCCATGCGAAGCAATCAAGTCGGGTTTTAAATTATATTTTCGAACGAAAGCCGCTACAAGATCGCCCAGATAGCTGCCATATTCAATGTCAAGGGCTGCCAGCCGGGTTGGTTCCATATGAAAAGCTGTGTTGAGTTTTTTTTTCCAGATGGCCGGGTAGAGGATGCATTCTGTAGCCAGAACTTCGTAATGCCATTGCCCATTATATGAAAACCGGCAACAAGCCAGGTCAACACCATCCAGGGAGGTGCCCGACATCAGTCCTATTACAGTTTTCGTTTCCATGGTATTGGTTTGTTTAACAGAATTTTAATTATCTGTTACGACTTTGAAAAGCTTTTAGAGGTATTCAACCACTTTTTCAAGTTGAATGCCACGCGATGCTTTTACAAGGATATCATACCCTTTTACGGGCTTTTTTTTCAGATATTCGCAAAGTGCATTTACGTTGTCAAAAGCCAACCAGTCATCTCCCCGGTAAACCTTTCCAAATTCCGGACCAACCAGCAATACTTCGCGGGCATCCAAATCACTAAGCTGTTTTAATATCTCAGCATGTTCAAAATTACTATCCTGCCCTAATTCCAACATATCTCCAAGAATATACAAAGGCTTTTGGTTCCGGAATTGCTCAAAACTTTTTATGGCTTCAGTCATGCTAACAGGGTTGGCATTGTAAGCATCCAGTACCAATCGATTGTTCTTTGTTTGCAGTAGTTGCGAACGATTATTTGCAGGAATATAACTTTTTACAGCTTCATCTATGTCATCCATATCAACACCAAAATAGCAACCAATGGCAATAGCAGCAAGGATGTTTTCCAGATTGTAAGCGCCAATCATGCTGGTTTCTAGATGAGATTGCATGCCTTTATGTTCCCAAATCAGATGCAGGTAGGGGCTCAAGGCAACGAGTTCGCCGTAGAGGTCGGCCTGTACCGACTTGCCATAGGTAAACCGGTTGATATTGCGCGACAGCGTATTCAATAAGTTATTGTCCATATTGACAAAAAGCATGCCCATATGGTCATCAATATAGGTGTAGAGTTCACTTTTGGCATTGATAACACCCGTAAGGCTGCCAAAGCCTTCGAGGTGGGCTTTGCCAATATTTGTAATCAGCCCGTAGTGAGGTGAAGCCAGCTGACAAAGATGCCTGATTTCACCCAAATGATTGGCCCCCATTTCGATTACGGCGATTTCAGTTTGGGGTGTTAGACGCAGCAAAGTAAGTGGAACTCCAATATGGTTGTTCAGGTTTCCTTTGGTGTAAATGGTATCGTATTTTTTTGAAAGTACGGCTGCACAAATCTCCTTGGTAGTCGTCTTGCCGTTTGAACCGGTTATTGCCAGCACTTTGGCCGACATTTTGCTACGATGCAGAGCTGCCAGTTTTTGAAGACTCAAAAGAACATTGCCTACCTTTATAAGCCGTTCGTCATGTGGTAAATCTTCATTGTCAACGATAGCATAAGCGGCACCATTTTCCAATGCCTGCATGGCAAACTGATTTCCATCAAAGGTTTCGCCTTTCAATGCGAAAAAGAGGCTGTCTTTTTGTGGTGTTCGGCTGTCAGTGCTTATGATGGGATGCTCGAGAAAGCAAGCGTAAATATCATCCAATGTTTTTTTCATGGTAGCTGTGGAAGCAAAAACCCCATCCCAAATGGTTTGAGGGATGGGGTTTTTTGTATGTTTAAAACAATTATTATCTACCTGAAAATGAACCACCAACTTTATTCATGGCACAACGGAAGCCAATGGATGGTGAGGCTTCATTCTCGTTGAGGAACCTGCGGGTGCCCGGGCTCATGAAATAAGCCCTGTCGGCCCATGAACCACCTTTATAAACCCTTGATTTGTCCGATACAAGCGAAGTGCTGGCGTAATCGTACATTTTCATGGTTGATTCGGGGTCATTGGGGTCGTCTGACCAGTCTGTCTGAATGGTTGACATGAAGTCGCCATCGCGGTAGTTGATGTTGTTGGCCTGACGATAGTTTTTGCGCTCGGCGGCTTCTTCATCGGTAACTTCAACGTAGCGAATGCGGCCAAGTGAATCTTTTTCGGCAAGGAAGCCATCGGCATCACGTTCTTTATTCATAAATACGTTACCACGCACCGGATTAAAATCGGCCATATCTTCAAATGATAGGGGACGATACACATCCTGCACCCATTCCGAAACATTACCGGCCATATTGTAGAGGCCAAAATCGTTAGGCCAATAGCTTCCAACGGGGGCTGGCAGGGCGGCTCCATCGTTTAGATTTCCGGCCACGCCCATATAGTCGCCTGAACCACGTTTGAAGTTGGCAACGAAACTGCCATAATATTTTTTGTCGTCTGTACGCAGGCCTGCTCCGTTCCAGGGGTATATTCTACGTTCCACAATGCGTTCTCCCATTGTATTACCAACAAGGCCTAAGGCGGCATATTCCCATTCAGCCTCAGTAGGCAGGCGATAACGTGGAAGCAAAATACCATCTTCAAAGCGCACATTGCGCACGCCTGTGCCACTTGGGTCGAGATCGGGCATTCCGCCATCAACCAGGCCAACATATTGACCAGCAAGATAGGCTTCAGTATTGAAGTTATTTTCATCGCGTTGATCCGGGTCAAAAAAGAGGATACCTGCTTCGATTAATAGCATCTCGTTCACCCTGTCGGTACGCCAGTTGGCATAATCATTGGCTTGCAGCCAGCTAACACCCACAACCGGATAATCGCGGTAGGCAGGGTGCCTGAAATAAATTTCAATCAGGGGCTCATTGTACGCCAGCCTGTCGCGCCAGGCCAATGTATCAGGAAGTGCTTTTTGCACTACCTGTGGGAAACTTTGGCCATAAACCCTGTTTAGCCAATAAATATACTCAAGGTAATCGAGGTTGCTCACCTCGGTTTGGTCCATGAAAAAGGAAGCCACGGTTATTTGCCTGGGCATATTGTTCCATTCATAAAGCAAGTCTTCATGGGTGGCACCCATCAAAAACGTTCCGCCTTCGATGGCTACCAAACCGGGCCCGGTAATTTGTTCCTTGCTACTAGCTTTCTCAAAACCACCCGTTTTTGGGTCATTATATGGCCAGCCGGTTGAGAGGGAACGCTCTTTTCGGCATGAAGCCATGAAAGCAACACCTGCAATGAGGAGGATTGTTGTGATTAATTTGTTGATTCTAAGCATTTCTATTAAAAGTTTTTAGCAAAATCATTTGGGTATTAACTAAAAAGAGGGAGATTTTATTGTGCGTATTCTTCTTTTTGATTCACGATAAATGCAAAAATCCCAGGCAAAAGATATTTCGTGCGCCCCGCCACCGGGCATTCCAATTTGCGAAAGGCTGATATCAAAGCTATAAGCAAAGCGAAAATTTTGCCAGGTAATGCCTGCCAGAACGATGGCTGCATCAGGGTTTTCGAAATTGTGCCTGAACCAGCCGCCGAGCACAAATGGGTATTTTACGGCATAAAGGCCGGCATTTAATTGGGTGAAATTTCCCTGCTGCTGAAAAAGTAAATTCGGCTGCAAAAGAATATCACCCTCATAAGCGCCTCCGATCATGCCTTGCGACACATTGATTACAGTGCCTGCGTGGGCGGTAAGCTTAAACGGCAATTTGCTGTCGGGATCGTTGTAAAATGATAAATTGGGCTGTGTAAGGTGGTCAGCACTCAGCCCAACAAAAACATATCATCGAAAGCCAGCATCAGGCCTGCACCAAAATCAACAGTGGAAACATCTGTTTGGTTAGGTGGGCTTTCGTCACTTCTGGCAGCGATGTTTCCGGTAGAAGTATTGATTTGGTCAGCAAAAATCAGTTTTTGCCAATTGAGTTTTTCCTGATAATAGGCAGCCTTTATCCCAAAGGAGAGCATAGCGGAATTGCTTAATTTGGCTGTGTAGGCATACGATCCGCCAACGCTGGTGCGGTTATAAGCTGCATCGCCCTGCTGGTCGGCCATTACCAGAAAGCCAAACCCACTGTTGATGGCATCCAGGCTTTGGTCGTAGCTTACACTATAAGTTACAAAGGCATTTGAAATAGAGGGCCATTGGTTGCGGTAATTCAAATGAAGGCGCCCACATTCCGTTGATCCGGTCAAGGCAGGGTTTAAAAACAGGGGATTGGCATAAAACTGCGAAAACGCTGCATCTTGCGCAAACAAAGCATTTTGCGTAATTACCATCATGATTAATAAAGCTAACAGTTTTCGACTGACCATGAATCCCAACAATAGTTTTAAGGCTTAGAAAGCGTTTTGGTTTTATCCTTTACCTTATTGTGTACCCCATAATTTCTCAAGCATTTCTAAAAAAACCGGCAAATCTCTTAAGCGAATGCCCTATAAATTTTCCTTCTGCCTGATTTTTAAAGCTATTTGAGTGTTTGATTCACAATAAAAAAGATCAAAAACAAAACCCAAACAACTTCTGATTTTTCAGGGTACAATTATACAACCTTTTTGGAAATCAATCAGGGACAAAACGGCTTTTTCTTTTGTATAGATTTCTGAGGGGTTTTATTGGGATGTTATTCCAGAAGCATGGCCATGCAGGGTTTTACTTATGGGGATATGAAAAAGCTTGCAATATTTTGTTTTTAGTTGCGTTTAATGCACTAAGTTGTCCGATAAACAAGAGCGGGCCATCGCGGTTTATTTCCATTTTTAAACCAGATATTTTGGCAATAGTTTATGTTTGGCATGACAACATAGGGAATTATAAACCAACATATTACAAAATGAGGTATGTCATTTTCCTGTTTTTTTCCTTACTAGTTGCTCAGCACCTTTCTGCGCAAAATCAGCCCTTTTACAGCAAGCATCATTCAATTGTTTGGGAGCCTAATGACACACTTCATATGCCTGGCCATGAAACCCTGAAAAGAATGTATTTTGAAGGCGCCACCTATGATGCTGAGTCTTTTTGGGTGCCTTGGTTCTACGATGCTTTTCCGGTTTATGATCTGGGACTGCAACTCATTCCCTCACTAGATTCTTTAGTGGTTGAGCCACTGCATGGCAATGCTTTGCACCTGCTTCAGGGGCTAAAACCCGACACAGTTTTTCAAACAAGGGTAAGTATTGGTAAAGCAAGGCACGATATCAATGCCGGATTGCATGTGCTGCCTTTCAGGACCAATCCCCAAACTGGTAAAATTGAGCGCCTGCTGTCGTTTCACATGTCTGTAGAGCTCGAGCTTAGTCCATTTGTTATGCAGCGTGATCAGCAGACTTTTATTGACAATTCGGTGCTTTCAAATGGGAATTGGTATAAATTCAGGAGTAGCCAATCGGGTGTTCACCGGGTCACATATAGTGATTTGCAGCAGATGGGGCTTAACCCAGGCAGTATCGATCCGCGTAATATCCGCATTTATGGCAATGGTGGTGGTGTATTGCCTGAATCGAATGCTTCATTCAGATATGAAGACCTGGTGGAAAATCCGGTAATAATAACAGGTGAGGGGGATGGCAGTTTCGATCCCAATGATGAAATTTTGTTCTATGGCCGTGGGCCAGTCACATGGAAATTTAATGAGGTGACCAATTATTTTGAACATCAGAAAAATTACTACGAAGACTATACTTATTTCTTTCTCACTGCCGACCTTGGCCCCGGCAAGCGTATGCAGCCCGGCAACTCGCCATCAGCTGAACCAACAGATATAGTTACTGATTTTTTGGATTATCAGGTTTATGAGCAGGACCTTTTCAACCTGATTAATATGGGTCGTACCTGGTATGGCGAAATTTTTGATTTCAATCTGCTCCAGCATTTTGATTTCGCTTTTATGGACATCGTTACAAGCAAACCAATCCAAGTGAAATCAGAAGTTGCTTCAAGGAACTTTAACCCTGCCAGTTTTCAATGGTTGTTCAACGACCAACAACATGCAAGTTTCTCATTTAACATGGTTTCACCTACTGGCTATGGGTTTGCCAGTTCAGGATCGACAACTTTTGAGGCAATGCCCGTTTCGTCAAATATAAAAATTAGCCTCAAGTACAACCGCACCGCCAATACATCCCGTGGATGGCTCGATTATATCAGTGTGAATGCCTGGCGTCAGCTTCGCTTTGGCGGTCAGCAGTTGCTTTTCAGAAACCCTGATACACATGGCGAGGCAAAAGTGAATGAGTACCGCCTGGCCAATGCACCACAGCAACTAACAGTTTGGGACGTAACCAATCCGGTAAATCCACAAACAGTGAATACCACCCAATCCGGAAATACCAAAACATGGCGTTCACAAGGCGATATGTTGCGTGAATACCTCGCATTTGACGGTAGCTTTTACCATCCCATTGAATTTGTGGAACAGCTGCCCAATCAAAACCTGCATGCCTTGCGAAATATTGATTACCTGATTCTGACAACAGAGGAGTTTATGGTGGAGGCGGAGCGACTTGCTGATATTCACCGCAACCAAAGCAACTTTACAGTGTATGTAACCACGCCGCAAAAAGTATATAATGAGTTTTCGTCGGGTGGCCAGGATATATCTGCAATACGTGATTTTGTGCGCAAGCTCTATCAAAGCAGTGATCCGGGCAAGCAAATCCGTTACCTTCTGCTTTTTGGTGACGCTTCTTTCGATTACAAGGACCGTATAGGCGGCAACACGAATTTTGTTCCCACCTGGCAGTCAGTCAACTCTTTACATACCGTTACGTCTATTGCTACTGACGACTTTTTCGGCTATCTGGACGATGGGGAAGGGGGTGGAACTGCTAACTTACTGGATATCGGCATTGGCCGTTTTCCGGTAGGCACAGTAGAGCAAGCTAAGCAAATGGTGGATAAGGTGGAGGAATACATTCGCAAAGATGATAAAACCATGGGCCCCTGGCGCACCTATGTGAGCTTTGTGGCTGACGACGGAGACGGAAACCTGCATATGCGTGATGCCGAAAACCTTTCCCAATTGCTCGAGTCAGCCTATCCGGCCTTGAACATCGACAAAATTTACCTGGATGCTTATGAGCAGATCGCCACTTCGAGCGGACAAAAAGCACCTCAGGTGAATGAAGCCATCACACGCAGAATCGAAAAAGGAAGCTTAATCATAAACTATTCAGGTCATGGAGGCGAAGTAGGCTGGGCCGAGGAACAAATCTTGCAAATTGCAGATATCACCTCCTGGCGCAACACCGATAAAATGCCGGTATTCATAACAGCAACCTGCGAGTTTAGTCGCTACGATGATGCAGAACGTACTTCGGCCGGTGAGTTGGTAATACTCAATCCGCGTGGTGGTGCCATTGCTATGTTTACTACCGCAAGGGCCACCTTTGCTTCAGCCAATCTGTTGCTTAACAGGGCTGTTTTCAATAACAATATGTTTCAGAAAGTGAATGGTGAATATCCCCGTTTTGGTGATATAATCCGAAAGGCCAAACTCAATGGCGATGCCAACGATCGCAAGTTTGTACTGCTGGGCGATCCGGCATTGCAAATGGCCTATCCCACCGAGCGGGTTGTTACAACACATATCAATGGGCGCGCAGTAGGCACACGGCAAGATACTATCCGTGGCCTTGATATGGTAACCATTGCCGGCCAAATCACAGACGACGCAGGCAATTTGCACAGTGGGTTTAATGGGGTAGTTTACCCGACAGTGTTCGACAAAAAAAGTGAAATCGTTACTAAAGGGGATGAAAATGGGTCTGAGCAGAGCTTTACTGCGCGCAAGAGCATCATCTACCAGGGCAAAGCCAGTGTGGTCAACGGCCATTTTGAGTTCTCTTTTTTGGTGCCCAAGGATATTGCCTATAATTATGGCACAGGGCGCATAAGCTATTATGCTACCAATTATGAAATTGATGCTTATGGTGCCTATGAAGGCATTATGGTAGGTGGGTTCAATGAAAACGCTGTTGCTGATGATCGTGGCCCGGAAATCAGGCTGTTCATGAATGATACCACTTTTAAAAGTGGCGATATTACTGATGAAAGACCTGTAATGCTCGCCCACATAAGCGATGAAAGTGGCATAAACACTACGGGGGCAGGCATTGGGCATGATATTGTGGCCACCATTACAGGTGAAACAGAATTGAGTGCCATCGTGAATGATTTTTTTGGTGCAGATCTTGATGAAAGTGCCTCAGGAACAATAGCCTATCCTTTTTTTGGATTGAATGAAGGCCAGCATAACCTCCGCCTCAAAGTGTGGGATGTATTTAACAATTCCAATGAGGCCGCCATTGATTTCGTGGTAGTAAACAGCGAACAAATGGCCATTGAGCAACTGATGAACTACCCCAACCCTTTCAACTTTGAAACTTATTTTGTTTTTGAACACAACCAGGCCGGACGTACACTGGAAGTTGAAATTCAAATTTTTAATATGAATGGTATGCTGATACACACCATTGCAAAAACCATTATCCCCGGAAGCTATCGCAGCACACCCATACGCTGGGATGCCTCAAATGATTCAGGATATAAAATTGCCAGCGGACTGTATGTGTATCGCTTACTAGTTACCAATGAACGTGGGGAGAAAAATGAATTGCGCTCCAAGTTTATATTTCACCAATAGAGTTAAAAATTATTTCTTATTTTTTGTAAGGAAGTATGATTGCTTGCAACAAATATTAGGTTGGATCGTTTATATGAAAAGCTGATGCAGTTGTGATCAGTTGAATTATCGCCTCTATATGAGTTATAGGCCAGTATGAAAATAGTATCTTTGTAATCCCAAAGCATACAGCTTATTGAAAATGACAAAAATATTTACACTTTTAATTTTTCTGCTATCCGCTTTCATTTTTTCAAGTGGCTATGCCCAGAAAATGGAGAACTTCGACATTCCCTGGAATCAAGCCGAGTACATAAGCATTAAGCCGGGGAACCACAACGCTGTGCTAACAGCGGAGCAATCAATTACCCAAGCACATACAGGCTTGTTGCCCTGGTTTGTGGCAGCCATCCAAAGCGAAACATCTGAATTTTTTGCCCACGCCGAATTGCTTAACCTGGTGTTTGATACGGTGCCTGCATCAGTAGCCTCCATCCTAATTGATGCCGATTTGATAGGGGAGGAGTTCGATGTGCAATTCATGCAGGCAACCCAGGCATATAGCATAGCAGAAGGAGTCCGAGTGATGCCATTAAGGAATCGGAATGGCATAATGGAACGTTTGCAGCGTTTTACATTGGGTTACGAAATTGAAGATGCCCGTATGCAATTTGACGAACCTATGCCCGATTATGCAGAACAATCTGTTTTGAGCTCGGGCGATTGGTACAAAATAGGGGTGCAGCAAAGCGGTATTTATAAAATTGACTTTGCTCAATTGCAGGCCATGGGAATTGACCCTGCCGCAATTGATCCGCAAAAACTGCGATTATTTGGCAATGGTATAGGCATGCTTCCCGAAAGCAACAGTGTTAGCAGGATTGACGACCTGGCCGAGAATGCCATTTATGTGCATGGTGAATCAGATGGTGTTTTTGATGAAGGCGACTACATACTTTTTTATGGCCAAAGCCCTGTGGCAGTTGCTTTTAATCCGCTAACCAACCGCGTTTCCCACAAAATAAACTTTTACACTGATACCACCTTTTATTTTCTGACCGTTGATGATGCACATCCCGGAAAACGTATTGAGGAAAAACCCCAGGCAAGTGGCCCGGTCGATTTTGAAGTAACCCGTCATTTAGCCTATCAATATCACGAAAATGATTTGAACAATTTGTTGGCTTCTGGACGCGAGTGGTATGGCGAACAATTTTCAGTCCTATCACCATCCCTTGATGTGAGTTTTGATTTCCCCGGTTTGCTGCCTGACATGCCGGTACATCTGCAAGCACATTTTGTAGGTCGTTCGGTTACTGAAGACATGCACTTCGACCTTGAAGTAAATGCAGAGCAAGTGATTGATTTGACTTTGCTCAGACGTGTAACTTCGAATGAATCGTTGCATGCCCGCGAGAGCATCCGCATGGCCCAGTTCAATGCATCCGAACCACAGCTGAATGTACGAGTTAACTTTTTTGCCAATGACAATGGATCACAGGGCTGGCTCAACTATATCCGTATCAATGCCTGGTGCCAGTTGCATTTTGGCGGTGGTCAGTTTGCATTTAGCAACCCTGAACTGCTTGGCGCCGAAAGCATCAGCAGGTTTACGATCAGCGGAAACGGGCAAGATGCTATGCTTTGGGACGTTACCAACCCATTGGATATTGCAAGCCAGCAATATAACACTGTGGAAGGTGGAATTTCTTTTGTTGCCAACACAGCGGATGTGGTACGCAAATATTTGCTGTTTGATAACAGCCAGATTATGGAGATCGCCTCGGCAAGAAAAATTCCCAACCAAAACTTGCATGCCATCCATGATGCGGAATACCTGATTGTTACGGACCCGCTATTTACGGAAAGCGCCAATGAGTTGGCAGCTTTTCACACTGAACACCAGGGGCTTGATGTGAAGGTTGTGAATGTGAAAGAGATTTATAATGAGTTTGGTAATGGTGCCCCGGATATTACTGCGCTGCGCGATTTTGTGCGTATGGTTTACCTGCGTAGCAACCAAAACCTGAAATACCTCCTGCTTTTTGGAGATGCCTCCTATGATTATAAAGACAGGGTGCACAACAATACCAATCGTGTGCCTACCTATCAGGCCCTGGAATCGCTGCGCGAAACAGCGAGCTGGGTTACGGATGATTATTTTGGATTGATGGGTTATACAGAAGGCTATTTAATGGCAGGTACCCTCGACATTGGCATTGGCCGTTTTCCTGTAAATACCACAGCAGAAGCAGAATTGCTTGTTAGCAAAGTAAAACATTATATGATTCCCTCTAAAGCTGTTGCTGCCGACTGGCGCAATGTGATTGCTTTTGTGGGTGATGATGAAGATAATAATTTGCACCTTGATCAGGCAGAAGCCCTCTCCCGAATTGTTGATACGGCACGCAATATTTTAAACATCAATAAAATATACTTCGATGCCTATCCAAGGCAAAATGTTGCCGGTGGTTATCGTTTTCCCGATGCCAACAAGGCATTTGTTGACCGCATAAATAATGGAGCCCTGCTGATTAATTATACAGGTCATGGTGGTGTGAATGGATTGGCAGACGAACGGGTTTTGACCATTCCGGATATTGTGGGCCTGGATAATATCAACAATATGCCCTTTTTTATTACGGCTACATGCGAGTTCAGTCGCTACGACAATCCAGAGTTTGTTTCGGCAGGCGAACGCTTGGTGCTCAATCCCAATGGAGGCGGCATTGCCTTGATGACAACCACCAGACTGGCTTTTGCTCACTCAAATTTTTTCCTGAACCGGAAAATTTACGGTGCTTTATTCAATTCGGAAAAGGCAGAAATCAATCGCCTGGGCGATGCCATGCGCATCAGTAAGAGCCCCTCGAACGCAAGTGTATATAATTTTGTTTTGTTGGGCGATCCGGCCCTCAGGCCTGCTTCACCTGAACGGAGGATTGAAACAAGCAGCTTTAACAATGTGGATGTTTCAGTCAGGCAGGATACCATCCAAGCCCTGATGCTGGTTGATGTGCGTGGAAAAGTAACCCATGCCAACGGGCTGATTGATCAGGATTTTAATGGGTATTTGTACCCCAAAGTCTTTGATAAAAAAACCATTTACCGCACCCTGGGAAACAGCAATAGCAGTCAGCCGACAAATTTCAGCTACCACGACAGGCTTATTTACTCTGGTAAGGTTACTGTAAAAGATGGCCTGTTTTCCTTTAGTTTCCCTGTTCCGCGCGACATCGCCTATCAATATGGCACAGGTCGCATATCCTATTATGCGGTGGATACGGTAACTTTTGCCGATGCATCCGGGCAATTTAGCGGGCTAACAATTGGTGGCCTTGCAGAAGATGTGGCCCTTGACCAAACGGGCCCTGCTATTGATTTGTATCTGAACCGGCCTGATTTTGAATCCGGCGACCTGCTCCGCAACGAGGTGGTTGTTTTTGCCCAAATTACAGACCCTCAAGGGGTAAACCATTTAGGTGTTGGTATAGGCCGCGATATGATGGGCTATTTGAATAACAATACTGCTTTGGCCTACAACCTGAATGATAAATTTGTTCCAGATGTTGACAATTATACAAGTGGCACATTGAAATTGACACTGCCCTGGCTCGAAAACGGGGAACATTCTTTCAAGTTGAAAGCCTGGGACCTGCACAATAATTCGTCTGAACATGAGGTGTTTTTTGTTATTGACGATCAGGCCGAATTGATATTGAGTAAACTGCATAATAAACCCAACCCATTCAGCGATCGGACAACTTTTGTTTTTGAACACAATAAAGTAGGTGGGACCGTTGATCTGCAGCTTGATATATTTCGCATGGATGGCCAATTGGTCACAAGCCTTGAATCGAAAAACCTGATAATGCTTAATCAATATGTATCGCTCGACTGGGATGGAAGGGATGCCAACGGCCAACTGCTCTCCTCAGGCTTGTATGTTTATCGTTTTCAGCTTACGGACGAAACAGGAAAACAAATTATCGCCCATCAGAAACTTATGATAGCCCGTTAGCTGAGATGTTTTTTTGGGAGATACATTTTTAAAGAAACAATATAATTTACAATAAATCGTTAGTTTTGCAACGTTTTTTTCTAAACCTGATAATTACTACATGAAGTTAAAAATCATAAGCTTAGCAGTGCTTGTAATGTGGGGGCTGCAAACCTGGGGACAGGGTAATGACGATCCAAATTATGGAAATCTGGCCGGCAGGAGCGGGGGATTGAATGTTATTACAACAGCAGTTCCATTTTTGATGATATCGCCTGATGCCCGTGCCGGTGCTATGGGCGATGCCGGCGTATCCACCTCAGCAGACGTGAACTCAATGCACTGGAATCCTGCTAAGTATGCATTCCTTGACAAAGATATCAGTTGGGGATTGGCTTACAGCCCCTGGTTGCGCAACCTGGTGCCCGATATGAACCTGGCTTACCTGAGTTTTGCCAGCCGCATCGACAATATGTCGGCTGTGGCAGCTACTCTGCGGTTTTTTACACTGGGTGATATCCAATTTACCGATGTAAATGGAGGCGACCTGGGAACATACAGGCCTAATGAATTTGCCATTGATGCAGCCTATTCACGCATGCTTACCGACAACTTGTCGGGTGCTGTGGCTGCCAGGTTTATTTACTCAAACCTTACGCTTGGCCAATTGGAAGGCTCACGTGCAGGTATATCTGTTGCTGCTGATGTGGCCGTTTATTGGCAAAAGGAAGTGGAATGGTTCCGCGATATTGGTGCTGAATTTGCATGGGGCATAAATATTTCCAATATCGGAAATAAAATAGGTTATTCCGGAACGAGTATCCGCCGTGACTTTATACCGACCAATCTGCGTTTCGGTCCAACACTGAACCTCGAGATTGACGACTATAACTCTATCGCCTTTACAGCTGATATCAATAAATTGCTGGTGCCTACACCACCGCTTTATAAGCGTGATGACCAGGGGAACCCCATTCCTATTCCCGGGACAGACAAATTTGAAATTGCCAGTGGCATGGACAATGAAGTTGTCGTAGTAGCCGGTATGTTGCAATCATTTTATGATGCCCCGGGTGGTTTTGGTGAAGAAATAAGTGAATTAAGCTATGCAGTGGGTGTTGAATACTGGTACAACGAAGTGTTTGCTATCCGCGGTGGCGGCTTTTTCGAAGACAAAACCAAAGGTAACCGAAAGTTCTTCACCTTAGGTGCCGGCTTGCGCTACAATGTGTTTGGCCTCGATTTCAGCTACCTGATTCCTGTTGATACACGCAACAATCCATTAGGGAATACCATACGGTTCGCGCTGGTATTTGATATGGATGCTTTCTCCAACAGATAGTTTGAATCCCAAAAATATTTCAAAGAAGCTGATAGTAATCCTGTCAGCTTTTTTTGTTGCCTGCTATTTGATCCGCTCAATCAGCAAATTGCCGATGTCCTATTCTGTGCCAGAGCTTGTCTTACTCAGATCCTAATTATTGAATTTAAGCGATTTGATTTTCAAGCATTTGATACTTGGGTCAGGCTACGATAAATATGGCTGCGATCAAGAAAAGCATATGCTAATATCGGGTATCATATTTATCAAGACTACATTTATTTCCAAAAGCCAGTGATAGATTCAATATTCGACTCCTATGGAGTCGTTTAATTGATTTTTTTTGTTTGCTATACATATGCAATCCCTCTGGGATTGAAGGGATATAAATTGATTATGAAAGTATTATAATAAATGGCTATCTAATAGCGGTGATTTTTTTGTTAAACTATTTTCTAAAGTTCATGACTCCAGCGGAGTCAAATATTTATAAAAATCGAAACATCACCTATTCCGACTCCAGCGGAGTCGTATGTAAAAAAGAATCACCTTGGATACTTAATCCGAGGTGATTAGTTCAAAGATGCTGATGGTTATGCTGTCAGCTTTTTTTTATTGCTGGCTATTTGATCCGTTCAATCAGCAAATCATCTATATACACATCTTCTCCTGCCTTGTTCCAGATGTAAAGCCTGTATTTACCATCTATTACGTTGGGTATTTTTGCTGTGAAACGCAATCGGCCCCAGCCATCGGCACTTATGCTGTCGGGGATTTCCTGTGTGCGGTAAAATTCTTCGGCTGTGGTGGCAGCCAAAACAATTGAAGCCCGCGAACTGGCGGGATATTTCCAAACTTCCACCTGGTATTCATCATTGGGATATACATAAAAATCGATGGTGGCCCCAAAAGCGTATTCCTTATCCAATTGCATGGATGCCTGCCCACTGCGAACAATTTCAAAATACTGGCTTTTTCCTCGACGGAAGTGAAAATGGCGGTCTTCCGACAAAAAATGTGTGCTGTCCTTTGTGAGTGTTTCGAAAGAAGTAAACGCCTTTTGCCGTATGGAAGGCTTTATTTTAAGCTTTGTTTGGTATATACCCTGCATGGCCAGGTCAATATCTATCGGTTCCAGCTTATCGTAAAGATCAAGGTCGGCCGATTTCTTACCAAAAATATGCCAATAAGCTGCCTTCGACATTTCATCGTGGTGGATGATGCCATATTTATACTGCGTTGTCTGGTAAATGTTGAACATCATCAGCAACAACAAAACGCTATACAAAAAACGTTTGATGAGCAAGCTTTTGCTGCTAAAATGCTGAATAAAAACTGCCATAGGAATGGCCATCAGCGCATAGGAGTCAATCATGGGCCGCGAACCAAAACTGCCACCATACCACCAGCTCCACCATGAATAAACGATGTAAATATTTGCTGTGGTAAAAATCAATATAGGCAAAAAGAAACTTTTTCGCCATTTGGGTAAATAGGCAATACCTATCAGTGCAAAAATCATTAGCGGTGTATAGAGCAGCCAGCCTTTGCGGTAGCTGAACAAACCACTTAGTATTTGGGGATTGTTAAAGAAAAAGCCTTCCTGGTCGTAGGAATAATACACCCATTGCCCTGTATTGTTTTTCCAGAAAAGCAGCTGAGGCACCACCACCAAAAAACCAAGGAGCACCATCAGCAACAATTGTAAAGGGTTTTTTAGCAAAAGCATTAATTTATTTTTGAAGCTATTGATGCTGTAAACGTTAAAAAACAAAAAGAAGAGTACAAGGATGCTATTCGTAGGCCTGATTAAGCCAATCAATCCTATTACTAATCCAATCCAAATGGAGTTGAGCCAATTCGGTTTTTCGTGCCAACGGATAGTTAGCCAGATAAAGAGGGCAAACAGGCTGAAATTGTAAACATGGGGCATGGCCGCCTGCAAGGTGGCATAATATAACATATTGGTGCCCATTACTATAAGCAGCAACACCAGGGCAATGATGCCATCGCTGAAATAGCGTAATAACAGCCGCCGGAGTATAAACAAGCCTAAAACCAAATAGGCCAGAGAGCTAAAGGCCAAAAAAAACATATAGGGTGTTGAATAGCCATTCATTTCGGCATTGCTGAGCCAGGCTGTAAGGTGTCCCATCATGAAAAACGGACTATACAAAACCGAAAGTCCCATGGTCATCTTTTGGTATCGCCTGCCATCTTCGGTGAAATAATCGTAAAACTTGCCTGCAAAAAACTTTGGGTCATCATCCACATAAGAAAAACTCAAATCGTTGTGGATAAATAAGGCAGGCAAATAGCTGTAATAGCTGATAATATCATTGTGGACCACCCCGTTGGGTTTGTTCCAGATGCTGTTGTTGAAATTCACCCAGCTTGCCACGATGATTATTAGGTATATTACAGTTTTAGAGCCAATTGAAACAGATAACAATCGATTCTTAATTCCTTTGTAGGTTTTTTTTAGTGGTAGTTTCATTTCAATGATATGTGCATAGGACAAAGATGCAACAAGATATTGATTTAGGAATTGACCAAGATATTAATTTTATGGTTTAACAGATTTTTTTTAAAAAGAGACAACATTCCATTGAATAATTGATGTGCATAGTCTAAGTTTGCGTTTTAATTTTAATCAAAAACCATGAAGCCCTTGCTAAGCATTATCATACCTGCTTACAACGAGTCAGCGCATCTGTCCGATGTGCTGGTGAATATTGAAAATAGCCTGAAAAGTAATCATATAGCTGCTGAGGTAATTATTTTTGATGATTGCTCAACCGACAACACTTTGCAGCTTGTTAAAAGCTATATGGCACAAAATCCCGCCCTGCCGGTTCAGCTGATTGAATCTTGCCCCAATCGGGGAAAGGGTTATGCCATCAGGCAAGGTATAGCCAAGGCGAAGGGTGAGTTTTTGCTCATTCAGGACGCCGACCACGAATATGATCCACGCGACTATCCCAATTTGCTGGCCCCGCTAATCGAAGACAAGGCTGATGTAGTGTATGGTTCGCGTTTTGCCGGAGGAAACCCGCACCGTATGTTGTTTTTCTGGCATTCCATTGGCAACAGATTCCTTACAGCTTTGTCAAATTCATTCACCAATCTGAACCTTACAGATATGGAAACCGGCTACAAAGTGTTTCGCACGAGCATCATTCAGCAATTGCCATTGTGTGAAAACCGCTTTGGCATTGAACCTGAAATCACGGCCAAAATATCGAGGGTACCGGGCATCCGTATTTATGAAGTGGGAATTTCCTATCACGGACGCACCTACAAAGAGGGCAAGAAAATAAACTGGAAAGATGGCTTCAAGGCCATTTATTGCATCCTGAAATACAACCGCCGCAAGCTGCACCCGCCAAGACAATTCAACAAATGGATAGGGTGGGCACTGCTTGTTATGCTTGGCGTTGTTTTTGGAATTATTTCATGGTTGTCGAAAGATTCGTATGGTGGTGGCGACGATTTGCACCATTATCGTTTGTCGCGTTATGCCTTCGACTATCCGCGCTTTTTTTTCGACCACTGGGGCAAGCCGGTTTTTACACTCTTGAGTGCACCCTTCAGTCAGATGGGCTATTTGGGTGCCAAATTCTATAACCTGCTGGCCGCTTTGCTAGCCGCCTTGTTTAGCTGGCGGCTGGCCATCAGGCAAAAGCTCGACAATGCCTGGATGGCCATTCCTTTTGTGTTATTTGCCCCTGTTTTTGCTGCTTTGATACCAAGTGCGATGACAGAGATTACAGGAGCCTTTTTGCTGGCTTTTGGTTTATGGCTTTACTTCCGTAAAAATTATGTTTGGGCAGCTATAGCGATTTCCTTCCTGCCTTTTGTGCGCACCGAGGGTATGTTTATCCTTCCCTTGTTTGGGCTTATGTTTTTATTGCGCAGACAGTGGCTGGCTTTTCCCGCCTTGTTTACAGGAACAGCACTATATACCCTTGTGGGAGGCTGGTTTTTTGGGGATTACCTGTGGATTGTAAACCAATTTCCCTATTCTTCAAAATCGGCAGATATTTACGGTAGTGGAAGCCTGATATATTATGTGGCCAGGGCCAAATTAATATGGGGTATTCCGTTAACGCTCTTTTTTGTGCCTGGCCTGATAAAGCTTATTTACGAACTTTTCCAATCCCGTTTTTCTTTAAAGAAGCAGCATATTGATGAGTTTGTATTGATTTTTCTCAGCTTTTTCGGGGTGCTCGCCTTTCATTCCCTGGCTTGGTATATGGGTACCGGGGCCCTGGCACTCGATCGTTTTATGATATTGGTCGTGCCTCCTTTTGTTTTCCTCAGCCTGAAGGGATACAACACCATTGAACACTATATGTCGCTTGGCCAGCATCATTTAGCCTATTTACTAAAAGGTGTTGCCTTGTGCCTGGTTGTTATTACAGCTTTTGCCATTTATAGGCTGCCCGTCCCCATGCAGGCCACGAATGCTGTTATCAAACAGGCCTGCGATTTTATTGCTGACAAGGGACTTGACGAAAGGATGATATACTTTTACAATCCGAATGTATTTTTTATGCTTGGTATCGACCCCCACGACCAGAGTCGCATCCGTGAAGAGGTTCCTGATAGGGGAAAACCTGGCAATAAAATGAAAGCCGGAGGTATTTTAGTCTGGGATGCCCATTTTGGCCCAAACGAAGGTGGCTTGCCGCTTGAGAGAATTCAGGAAAGTGGCAATTTTGAAACCCTTGGGGTTTTCAAACCTGTACATCCATTCCAGGTGCTGGGTGGATACAATTATGAAGTTTATGTTTTTGAGTATATTGGTGGTGAATAGGGCAGTGGCAAATAAATCTGCATCAGACTGTTTTATTCTTACTGCCTTTTAGCAATGCTTTCAGTGCCTGGCTGTCGGTTTTGATTTGCTCCATGGTGATAGGCATCAACAGCCAGAATACCAGCCCGATGAGGCTTCCCCACAGGAAAAATGCACCAAATTGAAGCAGGGAAAACGAAAGTGCAACTTCTGCCGGAATATCATAAAAGGCGAGCAAATAAACCAGACTAATCTCCCTGGTGCCAAAACCTGCCCAGGAAATGGGTAAGATGGTAGCCAGTCCCACCACACTTAAAACCAGTGCAATATCAACAATACGAATATCGATTCCCAGCGAAAGAAAAATTAAATCAATGGCGAGGTAAAAAGCCATATACGCGGCCAGGGTAATCAGCCACAAGGGCAAGGCACGGCGATCAACAGCTTGCAGTAAACTGTCGCGGACAAATTGAAAAAAACCAAATTGCCCGAAAGCAGTGCTTCTCAACAGTAGTTTTAGCAAGAAAACTCCCAGGAGCAACGTGGTAAAAAACAGCACAATACCTGTCAATACAGCCAAATACGCATTTCCGCCATCTAGTCCGCTGAAGTGTAACAAGGCAGCCATGCCAAGCATTATCAAAACACCGAGATCGAAAATCCTGTCCGTGACAATGGTACGAAAAGCAGGTAAAAAGGACAGTTCGCACGATTGCCTGAGGTAATACAAGCGGGCGATTTCGCCGATGCGTCCCGGCGTAATCACTCCTATGGTGAAGGATGCCATATAGGCACCAAAAGCTTTTAGGGGCGGGTAGTTATGGCCTTCATTTTTGATAATCCTGTGCCAGCGAAAACTCTTGATGGCCAGCACAATCACTACGCCGGCCAACGAAAGCAAATAGTAGCCTGGGTGCAAATCCTTCAAAACAGTTGTGAAAGTTTCGCTGTCAAAATCGATCAAACGAAAAAGGACATACAGAATTAGTAAGGACCCTGCAATTTTGATAAGCAAGCTGCGGTGTGATTTTTTCATTTTACAGACTACAAATTCTTGCGTTTGATTTTATGGGTTGAGTTTTTCCAGATAGTGCGTGTTTTTTCAAAAATACCACCAATAAAAGTGGGCGAAAACTGTTCCACAGACCAGCGTGCCAGCCTGGTGCTTAACAAGATAAACAGGGTACTGATGAACACTTCCATCAGATACCGCAACAGGGTGAAACCTTTTAAGGTGTAACCATAATCAGGGGTGGATTTGCCCAGCATATGGCGGAAACGGATGCGGATAAAACCACCACGTTTTTTAAAATCGTAACCATGCGAGTGCATGGTGATGGCTTCCTGCTCACTAATTTGGTCAAACTTCAGCCAACCTTCCCCGAGCATTTGCTGGAGAATTTCTTCACCTTTTTTGCTCCTGCTGATGACCATGGAGAAACCTTTGCCGCGCTCTTCATAAACTGGTGCCCAGGCGTCGCCACCCGAAATATCTGTAAATTCATTGGTAAGGTCGGTGCAATACAGGCTGTTGCGCAGGATATGGAAAGGGATCAGGTAATTGGCATGAAACTTTTTAAGTTCAATAATACGTCCGCTTTTCAGCTCAACACGCATATTGCCGGGCCATTCGCCGTGGCGGAAATAGAGCTTGGTGATGTTCCGGTAGTCCTTTTCGCCATGTGTTTTTAAGAAGCTGTTTATCGACGAAAAATGCAGGGTGTTGCCGTAAAAAGGCCCAAAAATATAGCGGATATTTTTAACGGAAGGATGGTCAATGGCCTGCAATTTACGGATCGACTGTATCTGGCCGGGCAGGCCAACATAAGCCAGAATGCCTTTGAAAGCTGCAATTTCTGGCAGTATGTCGTTGTTGGAGCTGATGATGTATTTGCTTTGGGCTGCTTCCATAATTTCAGCCTCGGTGGTTGCGATAAAGGCTTGTGTGAGCCAGGGCTCCGTTTTCGACATGCCCAATACCACTGCTCCATCAATAAGATTCTTTTGGAGCAGCCAGATCAAAATGGCCGAAATGATACCACCTGATGCGCCAGCTCTGCGGATATCGGGTTGCATGGCATGGCCGATGCCAATACGGAAATAAGACCCGATAAAATCATGAAAATGAGGACTTTCGGGGTAGAACTGCTCCCGGTAAGCTGGAAAATTGAATTTGGCACCCGGACAGGCATGCCACAAGGTTTCTGCCATTTCATCATCAATGGGGGCAATCGCTTTGGGCAAATAAATTCCTGTTTTGTTTTTAAAAACGATTTTTCCTTCCGACAAGCCCACACAACTCCCACAACGGTTGCACAAATGCGACCGCATAACTTTTTGCAGTTTATCAATGCTTTTCTCTTTCATAATGCTTCAGCCGAAATGCTCATAGGCTACTTATGATAGTTTATTTGGTTTATATCCAGTAATTTATCTTTTTTTTACTATATGTTTGATGAAAGTCAAAAAAGATTGAAAATTAAAAAGAAATGAAAAAAATCTAGCTTGATTATGATGCTAATTAAATGTTATTCATCAAATTATAGATGTATTATTACACGAAAAACCGGCTACCGCGCAAAGATACGCAAAAGCTATCGGAATAGAATAAACCTTTTCCCATAGTTGCTTTTTGCCGGATTTGGTTTTTTTTCTTTAAACCTTTTGACAGATTTATGCGCTTCGATCAAAGTTATCATATTGTTGAGCGGTCAGGAAAAAGTATTGCTATGCGACTCAAAGGAAAATGTTTGTAAGGAAATAAACAAAATGATATCGAACCTGCTTAATTCACAAAATTTCTTGCCAAGCCGCTAAGTCGCAAAGAATAAGCAATTCAGTTGAAAATTATGGGAATTTTTTTTTATTGGTTTAAACTTGTTTGATATCTATTATATTCCTGTTCAAAGCTTTGCGCCTTTGCTTCTCTCGAAGGACGGGACAGGTATGCGAGATGAATTTTTCAGGCTAAATCACAAATGACTTCACTTAAATTGTGCGATGGTGCATTTAAATCTTGTAAGATCAGCTCTTTAATGCTTTATTAAATTTATCATAGTTGATGTAAATCACGAGCAGGTTTAAAGAGAGCAGGATTGTGCCTATGGTGATGCTCGAAAACAATTCGAACCATCTGGATAAATCTCCCACAAAAAGATTACTTGTAAAAACCGTGAGTACAATTGACCCAAAAAAAAGTATTTTTATTGAGTTGAGGCTCCTTTTGTTTAAACTGTTATTATATTGATATATAAATAAATAACTCACAAACCAAGCGGGAAAAAGAAAAATAAAATAGGCCTTCCAAGCCAGAGGTGACAGAATCGGGATGATACACAAAATAAATGCGTATTCAATAAATGACTTTTGGCTGCTTCTGTTTATTAGTTTTTCTCTGAACAAATAAATTACTGGCAGTGCTGCAATGGCCAGGATAGCATACGAAATCAGCCTTACTTTTCTATTGGCAGGTTCACAATGTTAATGTAAAACTCCTTGTTTAGCGGCTGGTTCACTCCAGGGCTTTCATGTGTTAGCAAACTGCGCATCATTGAGAAATACGACTGGTTTTTATGCGCCACACTTGCAAAAGGCTCAATATTTGAGTGATACCAGAAGTCGTAATAATCGAGCGTTTGGCCAAAGCCATATACCAGAAATGGTACCAACGCAAATAGAATGCAGAACAGAAATGTATAAGACGCAATTTTAAACTCCCGTTTAACCAAGAAATAAAGCAGCAGAAAAACAGTAATCACTTTGATTGATATACTGAACGCAAGAATAAAAAAAGCCAATATAATTTTGTTTTTGGTAAAAAAATACAAAGAAGCCATGGCCATCGCTAAGATCAGGATATTGATCTGGATATTGCTCATATTATCCATTATATACCTCAGGCTTAGTAGCAAGGGGACTACAACAATATAGTGCGCCAAGCTTATCTTTTCATTAGTTATCGTTTTCCCGCTACGAATCTGGAACAATGTCAGTTTTTTTTCTATTGTCATTTTGGCCGTATAATTAATGACGGCAAACATGGCAAAAAGGCTGGCCGAAAGCCAGAGAAAACGGGACAAATAATGGCTCACATTATCAATAATGGCTATTGGGACACTTACAATGGAAAAAAATGGAGGCCAGGTATTTATCAAATGGTCTTTGTAAATATTTTGCCCTTGGAGTGTTAAATTACCAACCAGTACATATCCAATAAAGTCGCCGTCACGAATCAAAACATCTCGAATCAATTCAACGAACAGGACCAAAAACACCAGAATAACAAGCGTCAATCCAAAACGGTACTTTTTCGACATATAGAACGATTTATAGTGATTGCTGCAAATGTAATTATTATAAAACATTGTAAATCGTTATGGTTGAAAATAAACGTAGTGCTTTGAATACCAATATTATAATGTGGTAATAGTCAATAGCACATAAGTTTGAGAAAGACCAAAAACAGTTGTGTTATGACAAGGTTGAAAGCTAAACACTTCATTTAATGGGTAATGGCTCAAAGGTAAAACATTGGGGTCATTTTCCAAAAAAAAAGCGGTGGTATTATAAAATCCGATTGTTTGCACTTCGATTTGCAACTCCCATTTCATGTTGTTGTTGCTTGTGGCCTTTTTCTTCTATTATGCTGATATCTTTGCAGGTGCAACCTGGTCAACATACCTTTTGGCTTATGGAGGAACTGCTGCCTATATCGGGTTGGTGTTTTTTCTTTCGGATAAAAGACGGAAACGGAAGCTTGCAGAGAACAACCATTTGCCTGACCTTTGAAACACGTGGCTCGAAAATATGGAGCAGCCAAATGAAACAGCAAGCCAACAGGAATAAAAAGCTGTAAACCAATTTATAAAACGACTACGAAACCTCGTTTTTTCAACTGCTCAATCGTTTTTGTTAACATTTCTTTTTGGTCTTTCCCGAGCATAAATTCATTGTTTTTCAGCAGCAGCAATTGCATGCCTTCTTTTTCGAGCAACTCCCAGGGGAATTTTTCTATCATGTTATCCTGTAAATCCAGGTCGGTGAGTGCCTGCATAGCTGAAAAATCGGGAAGGTTGATAATCTGGTTATTGCTAAACCCCAGGCGTTGCAGTTTTTGGTGTTGTCCTATCCAGTTTGGAACCACTACGAGTCGGTTGTTGTGCACATACAGATAGGTCAGGTTTTCGAGCTTTTGCAGGCTGTTGGGCAATGCTTGAATCTGATTAAACGACAAGAACAATTGTTCAAGCCCTGACAACTCACCAAGGGCTTCCGGCAAACTTGAAAGTTGGTTATAGTAAAAGTCAATATGTTTAAGGTTAGGAAGTTCGAGTACCTCTGCCGGAAATACCGAAAAATTATTTTCATAAAATATCAGTTGTTCAAGTCCTTTAAGTTCGGCAAATGAAGGCGGTAGTTCATGTAACTGATTTTTGCCCAGGTTGAGGGTTTTAAGCCCCTGCATCTTACCTGTGTTTTCTGGAAGCACATTGATTTTATTGCCGCCCAGCGACACCGCCTCAATGTGTGCCAGGCGCCTGATTGCCCTCTTGTTTAATTGGATATTGTTGTGGTTGAGGTTAATATCTTTCAGGCTGTCCATCCGTTTAAGAAAACGGGGGATGCGTTTGATACTGTTATTTTCGAGGTTGAGCGATTGCAGGTTTTTCAATTTTCGGATACTGCGTGGCACACGTTTCAATTGGTTTTTGGTTAACGAAAGTACTTTGACTTTTCGGTTGACCGGGAAATGTATCTTTTCCAGTTCACTACGGTCTAAAATAATATGTGTCAGGCTGTCGGCCCTGAAAGTTGATTTTGGAAGCTTGCCCAATGCATGCCCTTCGAGGCGTATTTGTTTGAGCCGCTTAAAACGCGACAAATCGGGCAGGGTTTGCAGCTCCATATTGCGGGCACTGAGTACCGTCAGGCTATCGGATGCGATGGTATCTATAAGGGTCAGAAATACTGTCCGCCGCATCCGGGCCTGTTCTTCGTGTTCCTTTTTCCATGCTCTTATCAGCGAATCATTGCGTGCCCTGAAGGCTTTGGAGGATTCTGATTCCTGGGCGCCAACCGATAGGACGAAAACCACTAAAATACTGATAACTAACAATATGTGCTTCTTTTTCATCGGTTTAGTTTAGTCATACAAATATAACTAAGTTCTTAGTTTAAAATTGTGCCAGCAGCATTTTTTTTAAAGTATGTTCGCCATTTTGTGGGATCAATTTTTAATAGAAATCGAAGCAAAAGACATTTCGAAGGCATTTTTTTTTATCATTGCGGTGGTTTTATCAATATTTAAACTTGCAAACCCAATCGGAATTAAAAAACAATCCTATATGAACGAAGAAAAAATCCTAACCCTTCATCCCCAGGGAAAAACGGGGGTAAACATCTTGAAGAGGAGGTATGATGTGATCAGGAATTTCATTGTTGAAACCCTGATCGAACACAATGAAATCAGCTTCAAAGCCCTTACGGAGCTTGCCTTTGCCAGACTGTCAGACAGCTTTGATGGCAGTGTAGGCTGGTATATCGTAACCGTAAAACTCGATCTTGAAGCACGTGGAATCATTCGCAGGGTTCCCAATACCAGTCCCCACCGGTTGCGATTGACTAACAAAAGCTAAACAGGACATGATAGTGAAAGCTTAAAAGCAATTTATTAAACTCTAAGTTAATGGTTTAATGTTGAAGAGGATTAGTACAATGATCGAAAATTTAAAGACATCAGAAAATGGAAGATAGCATCAGGCAACTTGCTTTGATAAGTTCTGTTTTGGGGGGCTTTTCGTTTACTTTTTTGAGCGCTTTGTTGACAACGGGCAGCCAAAAGAAAATCAAATTCTGGCTCGTAATCATGCTGATGATTGCCTCTATGGGCTTTTTATTGTCAGCTTTAGGTTGGTCCCTCATGGATTTCAACAGAGGGCACGATTTACAATCTCATCACCAAATGCTTGTCAGGCTTTTGATTTTAGGCTTATTGGCCATAATTTCAGCTTTAGGCATGAGTGGTTGGCTTTACGACCGCAAAACCGGAATAGCAACTTCAGCAATCGGGCTGTTAAGTTTGTTTGTTTTGTTCGTGTTTATTTTGAGTAAATACATCTCAATAACTTGATAAAACAAGCCTGTAGTAGTAATGGTTAATCAAATAAGAGAGGCTTTTATTTTTTATAAAAAGGGACATTCCGGATAAAATGGCCATTCAATGACACCCCAACCTAAACCACCCCCAGCCTGAGCTTTTTTCCTTTGAGCTTGCTGTTGTTCAGGCTTTGAGTTAGCAGGTGTGCTTTGGCCGCAGGAACCGCCACGTACGAAATTTCCTGTTGTATTTCGATCAGGCCCAGTTCATCTTTCTTGAGCTTGCCCACCTTCATAAACAGTCCGGCAATATCGCCTTTTGAGATTTTATCCCTTCGGCCACCCAAAATCTGAATGGTCTTCCAGTTTGAAGCAGAAAGCTGTTCTGCCTTTTTCGGATTTTCGACGGGTGTTTCGGGTATATACTCAGGGAGGGTTTCGTCTTTCCATTTCAGCACATAGGCCGTGCCATCGGCGTTCATGCGGGCGGTTCGCCCATTGCGGTGCATAAATTCGTGGCTTTTTTGTGGAAGCTGATAATGGATGATAAACCGCAGCTCAGGAACATCAATGCCCCTGGCCGCCAGATCGGTTGCGAGCAGCAGGCGGTGTGTTCCATTCCTGAATTTTATCAGCGCCAGCTCACGATCCCTTTGCTCCATATCCCCAAAAAAGCAGTCGTGGCTGATATGGTTTTCCGTTAAAAAGTCGCTGACATAACTGATGGTATCTTTAAAATTGCAGAAAACAATGCCAGGCTGCCCGCCCAAATGCTTCAGGGTGGCCAGCAGGCTTTTTAATTTGTCCTTGACAGGCGAAACAACAATTTTCAGGCTTAGCTGTGCACTTCCCTTGTCCGAAAAATTTAACCGTACCGGATTTTTCAGTCCAACAAACTTCGGAATCTCCACTTTGTTGGAAGCAGAGGTCAATATTTTTTTGTTCAGGTGGTGCAGGTGCGACATGATTTCTGACATTTCAGCTTCAAAGCCCACTTCGAGCGATTTGTCGAATTCGTCCAGGACCAGCATCCTTATTTTCTCCGTTGAGAAACTGTTGCGCCGTAAATGGTCTGCGATGCGTCCAGGCGTGCCAATCAGGATGGCTGGCAGGGTGTTTCAAGTCGATTTTGTCCTGATAGCCGGATCGGCCACCATATACCGCATTGGCTTTAAAACCCGTGCCCATTTGACGCACAACCCCTTCAATCTGCAGGGCCAGTTCGCGTGAGGGAACCAGTATCAAGGCCTGAACTTCGCGCATGGAGGCATCCAATTCCTCGACAAGGGGTAGCAGGAATGCAAGTGTTTTTCCGGTTCCGGTTGGCGAAAGCAATACGGTTTCAGCACCTGACAAAATGGTTTCACGGGCAGCCTGCTGCATGGGATTGAGTGCCTCAATGCCCAATTTATTCAAAATATCCGATTGATTTTTAACGATTTGCAACATGCTATGCCTTTATTTTCTCGTACATTTTCTCACGCAATTCCTGAATTTTTTCGTCTGCAATATAGGCATCGTATTCCATTAGTTTGTCGATGGTTCCGTTGGGAGTGAGCTCAATAATGCGGTTGCTGACCGTCTGAATGAATTCGTGGTCGTGCGAGGCCATTAATATATTTCCCGGATATTTCACCAGGTTGTTGTTGAAGGCCTGAATGGTTTCCAGGTCGAGGTGATTGGTGGGTGTGTCCAGGATAAGCGTATTGGCATTGAGCAGCATCATTTTGGCAATCATGCAGCGCATTTTCTCGCCGCCTGAAAGCACATGCACTTGTTTGTGAATTTCCTCGCCGGCAAACAGCATTTTCCCCAGATGGCCGCGCACAAAAAACTCTGTAGTGTCCGACGTAAACTGGCAAAGCCAATCCGAAAGGCTGTAACCCTTGTTGAAAAATGCGGAATTGTTGAGCGGCAGATAGGCCGGTGTAATGGTTTGCCCCCAATAATAGGTTCCGGTTTCGGCTTTTTGGTTGCCGTTAATGATTTCAAACAAAGCCGTCATGGCGCGAGTATCCCTTGACAGGAAAATGATTTTATCGCCTTTATTCACACTGAAATCCACATTGCCAAACAGCAATTTACCTTCCAATTTGTGCACTCAGGCCGGTGCGTCAGCGCTTATCACCCACTTCGCGCTCGGGTTTAAAGATAATGCCGGGATGGCGCCTTGTGGAAGGTTTGATATCCTCTACATTGAGTTTCTAAATCATTTTTTGCGGCTGGTTGTCTGCTTCGATTTGGAAGCATTAGGCTAAAGCGGGCAATAAACTCTTGCCAGTTCTTTGCGCTTTTCTTCAGCTTTTTTGTTTGTTTCTGCAACTGACGCAAGCGCCAGCTGACTACTTTCATGCCAATAGCTGTAGTTTCCGGGAACATTTGCGCTTTGCGAAGTCAATATCAACAGTATGGGTGCTAATGGCATTTAAAAGTGCCTGTCGTGCGACACCACCAAAACGGTATTTGCATAATTGGAAAGGTAGTTTTCGAGCCACATCACGGTATCCAGGTCGAGGTCGTTGGGTGGAAGCCACGTCGAGCAACTCAGAGTTATCAGGCTCCCCAAAGTATGGGCAAGCAGCACCACTTGGCTTTGCTTGCCACTCATATATCCTTCATGAGTTGAAATGGAATTCTTCCTTGATGCCGAGGTTGCCAAGCAAGCTGGCGGCATTGCTTTCGGCATTCGGCTTCATCCATATCAGCAAATTGCCCTTCCAGTTCAGCGGCTCTAAGCCCATCAGCCTCAGAGAAATCAGCTTTGGCATAGAGTTCATCTTTTTTCGCGCATGATGTCCCACAATGGTTTATGTCCCATCAGTACAGTATCGATTACAGTCATGCGCATCAAGGCAAAATGATCCTGTTTGAGCGCGAAGCCTTTCGCCGGGTGATCGAAAATTTGCCCACTTAATATAATCAATTTGTCCGGCAATGGCCTTTATCAATGTGGTTTTTCCGGCGCTTCCCGTTAGCCCAATTATCCCGTAACAGTTGCGGACGTAAACTTCAGGTTTACATCTTGCGTCAATATTTTCTTACCAAATTGTATTTTTAAGTCTGAGACTATAATCATCTGAATATATTTATATTAACTAGTAATTCCTAAAAAAGGCTGCAAAGAGTAGGCATAATAACAGGACGAAATTTTTTTGCTTGATTCTGTTTGGATGAGGGAAACTTTATTAAACTTCAAATAAAAATCACATTATCGTAAGCTATACAAATGCAATTGAAGGCGGACAATACCTTGTTGATGTGTTACTCTTTGAATAGGCAATCAATAGTAGGTATTGGGTGCAATTATCTCCCGAAAATTACCCTTTTACTTACCTTTGCTCAAAAAATTAGCATGACCTTGCATCCCAGAGCACTTTGGCACGCAGCATCAACAGCAAAAGGCCTTGCGAAAACTGTCGCACAACGACTTGTTGCAACTGGCCCAGCGAACTCAGGCCTTTATCCTGGATGTGGTATCAGCCAATCCGGGACAATAGAGTAGCTTCATTGGGTGTGGTTGAACTTACAATTTGCTTTTCACCTCACTATATTCAACACCCCTGACGACAAGCTGATCTGGGATGTGGGGCATCAGGCTTATAATATAAAATATTAACTGGTCACTAGGGATAACTTCCATAGCTTGCACCAAATTGGATGGCATTTGTGGTTTTCCTGTATCGGGGACGAAAGCGAACATGATATTTTCGGGACTGGCCATGCTTCCACAACACTTCAGCAGCTTTGGGTATGGCCACAGCCACTTGCGCTATGCATGGTGATAATGAACGGCAACATAATATTGCTGTTGTGGGAGATGGTGCCATAACTGGCGGTATGTTTTTCGAAGCCTTAAACCATACCGGCGACAGCCTGGCCAATATTTTAATCATTCTGAACGACAATGGCATTTCGATTGACAAAAGTGCCGGGTAGCCAAGATTACCTTAAAGGCAGGCTCCAAGCAGATGGGTCAACTAATGAAAACCCCTTGTTGATTCCTTTAATATGCCTTATTCGGGAACCGTGGATGGCAATAATTTAATCGGAAATTACTTGGTGTTTGAATCAAACTGAAGGACAAAAGGCCCAGCGCTTGCTGCATCAGAACCATAAAGGGCAAAGGTTTTGAACAGGCCGAACGCCATCAGATCCGCTACCATGCACCGGGTACTTTTGACAGAATAACAGGAAATATTCCAAGGCTTGTACATGCGCCCGGCGAAGCACCGCTTTATCAGGAAGTGTTTGGCGAAACCCTGCTCGAACTGGCTGGAATGAATGATAAAATTGTTGCCATCACGCCGCCATACCAACCAGGAGCGGACTGATTGGTATGATGGAACAGTATCCTGAACGCATTTGATGTAGGCATAGCGAACAACACGCCGTAACCTTTGCTGCTGGATTGTCCGCAGGGAAAAGAAATCCCTTATTGTACCATTTATTCCAGTTTTTCTGCAACGCGCTTACGACCAGCTGATTCAGCAGCGTAGCCTTGCCAAAAATTACCGGTTGTCTTCTGCATCGACAGGGCTGGTTGGTAGGCGAAGATGGTGCCACCCATCACGGGAGGGCATTCGATCTGGCCTATTTGCGGTGCATCGGTTTCGTTAGCCCTGCCATCCCATGAATGCAGTAGAATTCCGGCAACTGCTTTACGGTCTGGTTCAATCTATCAGGCATTCGCCATCCGCTATCAGGCGGTATCAACCTTGATTGGAAAATCCCATTTGAGCCTATCAAGAAACAGGACGGGGCGCTTGTTGCTGAGGGGCAGCCATTTTGGCCATCGTCAGCATCGGACAGCCTGGAAGTGATGTGGCCAACGTTTTGGATAATTTGGAAAATGAAGGCATCAACTCAGTCACTATGATTTACGTTTTTAAAGCCACTTGATGAGCAACTTTTTACACAATGCTTTTTCAAAACCACCAGTACCGTGTGCTATTTGAAGATGGAGTAATTGCAGGAGAGTATAGGCATGCCTGATGGAGTTGCCCAATTGCATGCCTACTACAAACCCATAAAGCGTTTGGGTGTTCTGATCAGTTTGTATCCACAGCAAAAGTAAACCGGATGGATTAGAATCCATCTGCGGCTTTGACCGATTCAGGAATAGAAAAGGCAATACGCCAGATGCTCTGATATAAGAGAAGAGTTTATCCCTCCGCAATGCGGCTTTCACGCCCGGGCAATTCCTTACCTTCGATATACTCAGCATGGCACGCCTCCGGTGGATACATAGCTCACTTTGTCGGAAGGTCGGTGTTGTTTGGCTGCAGCTGAGTCGCCACCGCCAACCGAGTAGGTGCCCATGGAAATTAGCTTTGGGCAATGGCATAGGCAATATCGCGTGTGCCTGTTGCAAAATTCGAAAACTCAAAAACACCCATCGGGTAGATTTCAGAGAGAATCGTTTGGAGGCCTGAATGGTTTTGCTGAAAGTTTCAGTAGCACCGGTAAATATCCAGTCCCATCCAGCCGTCGGGGATTTCCATCACCGGGCATGTTTATTATTGGCATCATCACTGAACTTATCAGCAACAACCGTGTCAGTGGGGATTAACGGGTTAACACCATTGGCTTTGGCCTTTTCGATAGCGGCTTTGGCTGTTTCACCAAATCTTCTTCGACGGCGAGTTGCCAACACTTCCGCCTGGCGGCACAGTAAAGGTAAAACATCATACCACCCGCCAATGATCAGGTTGTCCACCTTGTCGAGCGGGTTGTTGATGATCTCAATTTGCCCGAAACTTTGGCACCACCCAAAACAGCTGTAAATGGCTTTTCAGGATGCTTGGTTACTTTTTCGGAGTTAGAAACTTCGTCTTGCATGAGAGTACCCAAACAGGCTGGCGCCCGGGGAAATAATTAACGATGATGGAGGTGGGCATGGGCACGATGTGCTGTGCCAAAGCATCATTGATATAAACATTATCGGCCAATAGAGGCAAGTTTTTGTGCGAAGGCTTCATCACCTTTAGTTTCTTTCTTTATGGAAACATAGGTTTTCTAGCAAAAGCAGCTCACTTATGCTGCTAAAGACGCTGCCTGGTCAGCTGACTGACCAATGCAATCATTGGCAAATTTAACTTTCTTGCCCAGGTTTTTATCCAGGTTTGGTATGATATGCCTGAGGAATGCTTGTCTTCAGGGGTGTGAAATCTTTTGGTCATGCCAAAAATGCGACATCGGGATGACGGATCCACCTACTTCAAGGATTTTTAATGAAGTAGGTATTGCAGCCCGTATGCGGGTGTCGTCCGTAACGCTGCGAATTGGTCGTTGAGGGTACGTTAAAATCTACACGCACCAGTGCACGTTTTCCTGTAAGGTTGTACTGATCAATGTTTTCATTTATATTCGGTATTTTATGTTTTATATTGCTGATAATCAATTTTATTGGATTTAAGGTTTGTCCCGCAAAGGTAATTAAAATGCAAGCATCAATAGTAATTGGGCAGTTGGAAGGCCACAATTATTAATAGCAACGATTGCATGGATGATTGAGGGAGAAAAAAATGCAAAGTGCTTGCTTTTTTGTCATACGAACTTGTCAATCGTATAATATTTGTTACCTAAAACCAAATTAATCTTAATAGTATGACCTCCTTTTATCCCAACCTGATTTCGGACGAAATAGCCAATTTTCTTCTGTGTCCAGACGTATTAACCAATTGGCTTTGTCGATTGTCTTTCTCTTAATCCTATCATCATTCCGGTAACGCTCAAAAATTAGCTTTGATGCCTGTAGGGAGCAATCGGGTGTGTGGAGCTACGATACGGTTTTGTGGTATGCGATGTGCTAATCCCTGACAGTGAAGTGCTTGCCATTGCTTCGGGAACGATTGTGCTTTTCAGGATCATTATAAAATTGTGGTCGAAGAGGCTTTGCAAGCCATGAAATAGATCCATCGCGCCCATTCATTTTCGATGGGCGATACCACAGGCAGCAAATATGCTAGTACACCGAGAGTTGGGGCGGCATCGAGCAGACAGATAGACATAACCAATGATTCTTCCTTTTTTTGCCCATTGTGTTTTCAATTATGGAAAGCTGTAATCGACTCAGTTTATCGCTGGTGGGGGGCCATTTATTGTGCGAAGTGTTGACAAGGTGCGCATTTCGGATTGCGTTTTCGATAATAATTTTGCCTTTGCGCGGCGGGGCGGTTTTATGCCACAAAGTCGGATGTCGATCACCGGAAGTCATTTTGAAGGGAGACAATTTCGCCGGCAACGACAGCCTGATTGCTATGGCTATGGCGGTGCTGTTAAATATTTATGGCCAACCTGATATCCGTTTTTGCAATTTCTACAACAACGCATCTGGCAGGTATTGGCGGTGCCATTTCCAGTTTGAGTTTCAAACCCCAAAATGATAATTGCATTTTCAATACAGCAGCAGGCTGGGTTGCTATCAAGCTATTGCGGCATGCAAGCCCCACGCAAATAAATGCCAATCTGCTTGTGATCGACAATTATGCTGCGTTTTTTGGAGGGCATTGCCAGTAAGCGGCTGCCTCCTATGTTTACAAACACTACCATATCAGGTAATTATGCTATGGGAGGTGGTTTGTACTGCAGCAAGCTTACCTCCAATGCGAAACTATTTAACAGCATCCTCTGGGAAACACTTCTGCCGAGAAACGAACCATTTGGCTCGCAGGTGTGGCTATGGGATACCGATAGCGGGCCGGGTTCTGTTAATTGTTCCGTGCAATTTTGGTATTTGAGGCTTTTGGCGGCGGACATGTTCGAAGAGTATTATGTGGATTGCATCGAGGAAGACCCGCTTCTTTTGCCGGCCGCTTGAAGGCAGACTTTAGATTGCTCGAACAAAGCCCCTGCATCAATACGGGCATGGCAGATACAGCTGGCCTTGCTTTGCCTTGGCACGACCTGGCAATGAACTCTCGGATTTCGAAACGGAGGCTCGATATAGGGCTTATGAATTTCCGACGGTGGCTGTTAATAACCTTCAACAAAACATCTGGTTTGATGGTGCTGAGCCGATTAACATCGATTCCCGAAGCTTGCGTTTAATTTGGAACAGGCTTCATAGGTCAGGGATTTACCTGTACAACCTACAAGGCAAAATGTCTTTTGAAAGCAACTGGGCACCTTTTCAGACCGGCGCACCAGCGGTTGTTGCTTAGCGATTTGTTTTCGCCGGAAGAACTTGCCGGCCTTTATCTAATCGGTTTGAAACAGATTATCAGCAGTATTGGTTGAAGGTAATAAGTCACTAATCATGACATGCAATAGGATCCGCTCTTAGTCTGTGTAATTATTTGTCGTAATGATACTTACAACTATAAATCAAGATCTTTTTGTCAATAACCTGGTAAACAAGCCTGTGTTCCCTGTCAATTCGCTTTGACCATATTAAGCTGTGATGAACTTTGAGGTGAGAACAGCTCAGCTTAGCTTCAGGACTATTATATTGTTTTAAGGAGCTATTAAGAAATTTTTACTTAGTCATTTCCTTGGCATCATAGATTCTATTCAGTCTAGGTTGGCCATAAACCATATTCCAATTGGAAAAGGCAAAAAGTAGTACTGATAAAACTATACTTAATCTAAAAATTTTGATTTTTGTTGAGTTCTATTGATTTTAGGGATTTTTGGAACGTTATAAAAGGTATAGAGTAATCCTAGAAAAGTAAAATTATTAATTATAGATGAAACCCAATCTGGCATGGGAATTCCCTACTCCAAGTCTTTGATAAGTAAGTCTGAATACCACAGTGCTAAAGACAATAGATATAATTAGGGTTAATTTATTAAATTTATATGGATTATCTGGGATACTGTTTAGATATAATCCTATTTGCTAAAACCCACAAGAAGAACAAGACGATTGTAATTATCCAATCACAATGCTAAGTTCCATGAAGAGATGTTTCCTAATGAAAAATTTATTCCGGTTAGAACTAAGTTGAAATGTATCCAGTTCAATGAAAATGAATATTTGCCAATGCTTAGAAGTTACAATTATATACTTCATCTTTTGCTGGATTGTCTTTTACAAAACTGATATTGAGAACATACACACCTCTCACCGATTTTAGTGTTTGTAAATACGCTCCATGGCTTGAGTTAAACTTTCTCATGGCATAAAGATAAAAGAAACTTAACCACTCAATCATCCTTCGGCCATTTTTGACTGCAAAATCTTGAACTATTAGACAACCTACAAAAAACAAAGGCCACTGCAATCGAGTGAAGCCTTTTTTCAAGAAAAAACATATCAATGCTGCGTTACCCACCTATTTTGAGGAGCAGTAATTTGGCTTTTCGATAATTCTCCAAGCTCCACATTTTTATATCTTGGAAGATCTTTTAAGTAATATATTCGCTAATGTCTTACAAATCAGCTAATGCCCTGGCGAGTAATATTATTTAACCCATTTTATTGAGCTTATTTCAACTTGTTCAGTTGTATAAGTGTTTGCCATTTTCAACGTCATTAAGCCCTTGTTCTATCTTGTCACGGAGTATAATTCTATCCAATTATTTCATCAACAATGCATTGTCAGGTAGTAATTCAATGGCTTTTTTTATTTTTTCCTTTGTCAACATAATCCTTATTTTGAACAAAATTACGATTTTTTTGGTAGGTGTTTCCGTTTTATTTTGCCTTAAAACGTGGGGTCAAATACCATGGGTATTTTGTGATTGCTAATCTTGCCGGCATCTAGATGATTTGGGTTTATCAGGTAATTAAATTCTTGAGGCACAATACCTGCTGGGAACTTTCAAAATGACAGCTTCATTTTCAAACACAAAGTCATCTCCAATGGTTTGCGTAATTGTTTGTTGGGGTAAGGGTTCCAATTATCAGGAAGGTCTCCAATTTTTACTTCTTGTATCGTTAAAGGTATCAGGAATATCATTTCTACATAATGCCTGTCAGTCGGTAAATCTTCACTTAAATCCAGGTGCATGAAATTTCCAATGTTGCTAAAGCCCTGCTTTCAGCTGTATATACCAATTTCGTATTCAGGCTGTTCCATCTATACCCTTGTGTCATGGATGCCCCAATTCCTGTTAGGGCAGTTTTTAGATATTTCCCTCTTTCAATCCTGAAAACCCTCATTATGCAAAATTGCTAAATTCAATTCTGTTCAGGGCGAACTTTACCTCGTCAATGCCTGTTGTTGTGTCTAACAAGCTTTCAGGTGAATTCCCGGCAAGGGATAGATTAGGTTTCTTTAACCATCGCTGGAATTTTTCTTCTTCTTGATTAAACACCTCTAACCCAAAGTCAATAAGCTCCGTTATCAATAGGATCAATTCGCTATTTCTGCTATCTAGCAATGAATGTTCGCTCTTTTTCTTGTTATAGGTTGTTTGTGGCATCCCAACAATGGACAATACAGATTTAACGGAACGGTTTAACCTTTTGCTGATGGTTTCTATTGAATCATAAGGAATTCCTTGCCTGATGATTCCGACACGTTCCATGCTGCTTGACCACGCATAAGTTTTGCCACCCGAATCTATATGCCAGGCTTTCGTGGATTTACTTGCCCCCGCAGCTTTTTTAATACTTCTTCCGGTGTTAAACGGTTTTGTTTTTAGTGTCTCCTGTGCCATAATGCAACAAATATACTGCAAATGTACAACAAATGTGTTGTCGGTGCATGTGTTGGGTAGAATTTCCGCAAAGGCTGCTGTATGCTACGTAATTATTTGTCGTAATGATACTTACAACTATAAATCAAGATCTCTTTGTCAATAACCTGGTAAACAAGCCTGTGTTCCCTGTCAATTCGCCTTGACCAAAATCCAGATAAATCATACTTTAAAGGTTCCGGATTTCCAAGCCCATGAAAAGGGGTACGTTGTATGTCCTTGATCAATTGAATAATCCTTTTCACCATTTTTTTGTCTTCTTTCTGCCAGGCAACATAATCTTCCCATGAGTTTTTCGAAAAAGTAATTTTCATCACTCTTCAATTAAATCATGTTTTACAGTTGCTCCCGTTTTCATTTGCTGAATCGACTCATAAAGCCGGTCAGCATTGGCTTTGGAGCTCAAAAGATGAACCGTTTCCATTATGGAGTTGTATTCGTCCAATGAAATCATAACAGTCCCTTTTCCTGATTTCCTTTTTATTACCAAGGTCTCGTGGTTGTTTTCAACCTGATCAAGGAATTTTTTTAGTTCCGTCCTGAACTCTGTGAAATTTGCAGCAATCATGTTTAATATCTATAAGTTATTAATCAGGTACAAAAATAAGTACTTAATTTTGATTACGCAAATATTTTGATTGATTTGAGTGTGGGTTTTGAATTATCTTGTCGGTTGGTGTTGTACACAATTTTTTAAGTCCAATCAATGACTAAATCATAATCAATCAGTGTAATCAGTCTGATCAGTGTGCTATAGCTCATATACTGATCTTAGTGATTGTTATGATTAAACTGATTTGTGATTTGTTTTTTTAAGTCCAATCAATGACTAAATCATAATCAATCAGTGTAATCAGTCTAATCAGTGTGCTATAGCTCATATACTGATCTTACTGATTGTTATGATTAAACTGATTTGTGATTTGTTTTTTTAAGTCCAATCAAATACCAAATCACAGGTTAAAAAATCAAAAGGCCCACCCAATCGGGCCGGCCTTTCTGTAAAAGAAACAATGCGGTGTTACCACCATCTATTTCTGAGGGGCAGTAATTTTGGCACTTAAATATTCGCGGTTCATGCGGGCGATGTGCGTTACCGAAATTTCCTTGGGGCATTCGGCTTCGCAGGCGTAGGTATTGGTGCAGTTGCCAAAGCCAAGTTCGTCCATTTTTTTAACCATATTTTGCACCCTTTCGCGGGCTTCGAGTTTGCCTTGCGGTAACAGGGCCAGTTGTGATACCTTGGCCGAAACAAACAGCATAGCACTGGCGTTTTTGCAGGCAGCCACACAGGCACCGCATCCAATGCACGAAGCGGCATCCATGGCTTCATCCGAGGCTGCTTTGGGAATGGGCAAGGCATTGGCATCGGGCAGGGTGCCTCCGGTGCGAACGGATACATAGCCCCCGGCTTGGATAATTTCATCAAAAGCAGTGCGGTCAACCATCAGGTCTTTTATTACCGGAAAAGGTTTGGCCCGCCAGGGTTCGATCACAATGGTTTCGCCATCTTTAAAATTGCGCATATGCATCTGGCAAGTCGTAATTCCGCGGTCGGGCCCATGCGGACGGCCATTGATATAGAGGCTGCAGGCCCCGCAAATTCCTTCGCGGCAATCATGGTCGAAAGCAACAGGCTCTTCATTTCCTTTCATAACGAGCTCTTCGTTGAGTATGTCGAGCATTTCGAGAAAAGAAGCCTCAGCAGATATATTCTTGACCTGGTAATTGACAAATTGCCCTTTGGCACCAGCCGAGGCCTGTCTCCAGATTTTTAACGTAAGATCCATCTTTATAGCGTTTTATGTCGGTTAATCAGAAAATAGGTTTTATTTATAGTTGCGCTGTTTCACCTCCGTGAATTCAAACACAAGCGGCTCTTTGTGAAGCTCAGGTTCTTTGTCATCGCCGGTGTATTGCCAGGCAGCCACAAAGTTGAATTTATTGTCGTCACGCATGGCCTCGCCTTCGGGGGTTTGGTATTCTTCGCGGAAATGGCCACCGCACGACTCGTCACGCATAAGTGCATCACGCGCCATAAGCTCTCCCATTTCAAGGAAATCAACCACGCGGAGTGCTTTTTCAAGCTCCACATTCATGGTGTCGGCCTTGCCGGGCACGCGAACATTTTTCCAAAATTCAATGCGCAACTCCTTAATCATCTGAATGGCTTTTTCCAGCCCTTCCTTGTTGCGGGCCATGCCCACATAATCCCACATAATAAAACCAAGCTTGCGGTGGTAATAGTCAACGGTATTGTTGCCATTTACGGCCAATAGTTTATCTATCAGCGCTTGTGTTTCCTGTTCTGTTTTGGAAAATTCAGGCAAGTCGGTCGGCAGGGGCTTTACACCAATCTGGTCAGCCAGGTAATTCTGCAGCGTATAAGGCAATACAAAATAACCGTCAGCCAAACCCTGCATCAGGGCCGAAGCACCAAGGCGGTTGGCACCATGATCAGAGAAATTGGCTTCGCCGGCAGCAAACAAGCCGGGGATGGTGGTTTGCAATTCGTAGTCAACCCAAATGCCGCCCATAGTATAATGCACGGCGGGATAAATCATCATCGGGGTTTCGTAGGGGTTCTCATCCACAATTTTTTCATACATCTGGAAGAGGTTGCCGTAGCGCGACTCAATCACATGTTTGCCAAGGCGTTTGATAGAATCAGCAAAATCGAGGTAAACAGCCAAACCTGTTGAGCCAACGCCATGTCCGGCATCGCAGCGCTCTTTGGCGGCCCTTGAAGCCACATCACGGGGCACCAGGTTTCCAAAAGCAGGATAACGTCTTTCGAGGTAATAATCGCGGTCCTCTTCGGGAATAGACGTTGGTTTTAAGGTACCTTTCTGGATTTTTTCGGCATCTTCTTTTTTCTTGGGCACCCATATACGCCCGTCGTTGCGCAAGCTTTCGCTCATCAAAGTCAGTTTCGACTGGTAATCGCCATGCACAGGGATGCAGGTGGGGTGAATTTGTGCAAAACTGGGGTTCCCGAAAAAGGCACCTTTCTTATAAGCTTTCCAGGCGACACTGCCATTTGATGCCATGGCATTGGTGCTCAGGAAAAACACATTGCTATAACCGCCGGTAGCAATCACCACTGCATGGCCAAAATACCTTTCGAGTTCGCCGGTAACCAGGTTGCGCATAATGACGCCGCGCGCGCGTCCGTCAACCATTACGAGGTCCATCATATCGCGGCGGGTGTACATTTTTACTGAACCTTTGTTGATTTCTTTGCTCAAAGCACTGTAGGCGCCCAGCAACAATTGCTGGCCGGTTTGGCCGCGTGCATAAAAGGTGCGCGATACCTGTGCGCCACCAAAAGAGCGGTTGTCGAGCAACCCGCCATATTCGCGCGCAAAGGGCACCCCTTGGGCAACGCATTGGTCAATAATGCTGTTACTTACTTCGGCCAAACGATAAACATTGGCTTCGCGTGAGCGGTAGTCGCCCCCTTTGATGGTGTCGTTGAACAGCCTGTAAACGCTGTCGCCATCGTTGGTATAATTTTTTGCGGCATTTATTCCGCCCTGTGCAGCAATACTGTGCGCACGCCTGGGGCTGTCGTGAATACCGAATATCTTAACATTGAAACCCATTTCGCCCAAACTGGCTGCGGCAGCAGCACCTGCAAGTCCGGTGCCTACAACAAGGATATCGATCTTGCGCTTGTTGGCGGGGTTTACCAAATTTTGGTGAACTTTATAATTGGTCCATTTTTCAGCCAACGGGCCATTTGGAATTTTTGCGTCTAACTTTGCCATATCTTTTCTGTGCTTTTAAAAGAAATAAAGTACTACCGGAATAGCAATATAACCCGCTGTTACCACGATGGTATAAAACTTACCAATCAACTTGATGGCAGGTGTATAGCTTTTGTGATACAGGCCCAGCGACTGAAAGGCCGACTGAAAGCCGTGATCTAAATGAAAGCCAAGTAGTAAAAGTGAGATGATGTAAAAAACAACATAGCCCAAATCCTTGAACAACTCGATTACGAGCAGGCCAACGTCCCTGTAGGTGTCACCCGAATCGTATGTGATCATGGGCACTTCGCCAAATTTTACCCTGAAGAAAAAGTTGGCCATGTGAATACCTAAAAAAATCAGAACAATAACACCCGTATGAATCATAAACTTTGAAAAATAGGATGTTTCGCTGTGCCCCTTGCGGTCGTATCGTGTGGGGCGGGCCAACCAGTTTTGCACCTGAAGCACAAAACCCAGTATGATGTGAAGGATAAATCCGGCAAACAGCACCCACTGAAAACCCTGTATCAAAGGGTTGGTAATCATAAAATGGGCGGCCTGATTGAACAATTCACGGCTGTCATCAAACAGTATCAATATGTTGATGGCCAGGTGAACCACCAAAAATGTAATCAAAAACAGGCCGGCCAGCGACATGATGATTTTTTTGGTGATGGATGAATAGTGTAAAACTGCTTTACTCATAGTGCTTCATTTTGCTATATAAAACAAGTGATGGGTTATTTTGATTGGTTAAAACATGAAAAAAACTACCTTTGTCAGTTGAGCAAACAAATGTAAGGATATATTTAAACAGTTTTTCTATTTTTTTAGCAATTTAGATTGATTCAATATAAAAAGGACTATGCGCTACTTGCCGATCGATAAAAAACTATTTCAACAAAACCGTGAAAACCTGAAAAAACTGCTGCCCAAAGGAAGCGTTGTCATCTTGCAATCGGCTGATCAAATGCCACGAAACGGCGACCAGTTTTTTCCTTTCAGGCAACAGTCCGATTTTTTTTACCTCACTGGTATTGAGCAAGAAGAAACCAGTCTATTGCTGTTTCCCGATTGCCCCAACCCAGCATTTCGGGAAGTGCTTTTCATCGCTAAATTTGATCCTGTTGCTGCTGTTTGGGAAGGCCATAAACTGAACCCTGCCGAAGCAACGGCAATTTCGGGATTCCCAAAGGTACAAACAAATGAAACCTTTGAAGCAGTACTTCAGGAAGTGATGAATTATGCCGAAACAGTTTGGCTGAACAACAACGAATATATCAAGTTTTTTACCGATGTTGCGGGCAAGCAGTTGCGCCTGGCACACCAACTTCGCGAAAAATATCCTTTGCACATATATAAACGTGCTGCCCCTTTGCTCACCTCCCTACGCGAATGTAAGTCGGGCGAAGAAATAGACTTGCTTAAAAAAGCCTGCGAAATCACTCACAAGGCATTTAAACGGATGGCTGCTTTTGTAAAACCCGGCGTTTATGAGTTTGAAGTGCAAGCCGAAATGGAGCACGAATTCACCATCAACAGGGCCAATGGCCACGGCTATTACCCCATTGTTGCCGGCGGTGCTGATAGTTGCATTTTGCATTATAACGACAACGACAAGCAACTGGAGGATGGTGACTTGTTGCTGCTCGATTTTGGTGCTGAATATGCCAATTACACTGCTGATTTGAGCCGCACTTTGCCGGTAAATGGCAAATTCAGTGCCAGGCAAAGACAATGCTACGAAGCCGTTTTGAGGGTATTCAAAAAAACACGCGCCCTGTATGTTCCCGGAAATACGGTGGATGCCATCAATAAGGCTTGTTGGCAGATGATGGAAGAAGAAATGATCGGCTTGGGCCTTTTTACGGCTGAAGATGTTAAAAACCAGGATGAGGCTGCACCACTTTACCGACAGTACCTGATGCACGGAGTGGCCCACCCCATAGGGTTGGATGTACATGATGTAGGGTCGAAGTTTGAGCCGCTTAAGTCAGGGATGGTACTCACCTGTGAGCCCGGACTCTATATCACAGCTGAAAAAATAGGTATCCGGCTCGAAAATGATATACTGGTAACCGAAAACGGACCTGTTGACCTGATGGCTGATATTCCCATTGAGGCCAGCGAAATAGAATCACTTATGCAATAAACCTGAAACAATTAATTACAAATCAAAAAATCATTTTAACTATGTTCGAAAAAGAAGTTTATGCCAATCGCCGAAACAAACTGAAAAAACTAATCAACAAGGGTATTGCCTTGTTTGCGGCTAACCAGGATGCGGCCTTTAACTACCCTGCCAACATTTATCATTTTCGGCAGGACAGCTATTTTTCTTATTTCTTTGGCCTGAACCATCCCGGTTTTATCGGCCTGATTGATTTTGAAAGTGGTGATGAAATCCTTTTTGGAAACGATTTTGATATTGACGATATTATCTGGATGGGGCCACAGCCTGCCCTTTCAGAACAAGCCGCGAAGGTGGGAATAAGTGAAACTTATCCCTATAGCAAAATAGCTGATTATATCAGCAAAGCCAAAGGCAGTGGGCGTGCCATTCATTATCTGCCGCCGTATCGTGGCGAAATGATGATGGAACTGGGCCGTTTGCTTGGTATGCCTCCACACGAAGTAAAGGCCAATGCCAGCATTGACTTAATCAAAGCAGTTGTTCAGCTGAAAGAAATCAAAGAGTCAATTGAAATTATTGAAATCGAAAAAGCCGTTGATACCGCCTGGCTCATGCACACCACCGCCATGAAAATGGCCAAACCGGGCATGAACGAACGCGAAATTGCAGGCACCATCGAAGGGATTGCCCTGGCCCATGGCGGACCGGTATCTTTTCCAATTATATTGAGCATCAACGGGCAAACATTGCACAACCATTATCATGGCAATGAACTCAAAGAAGGCCGTATGCTGGTGGTTGACACAGGCACTGAAACGACCACCCTCTATTCGAGCGATATCACCCGCACTATGCCGGTAGGGGGTAAGTTTAACCAAAGGCAAAAGGAAATTTATGAAATTGTGCTAAAAGCGGAGATGGATACCATTGCCGCCACCAAACCCGGTATTGAATACAGGGAAATGCACCTGATGGCTGCGCGCATCCTTACTGAGGGATTGAAAAACCTTGGATTGATGAAAGGCAATGTGGACGAGGCTGTTGCAGCCGGTGCGCATACGCTGTTCTTCCCCCACGGACTGGGCCATATGATGGGCATGGATGTGCACGATATGGAAGGCCTTGGCGAAAACCATGTAGGCTATGATGAACACACACATCGTGCTACGCAGTTTGGTACTGCCTATCTGCGATTGGGCAAGAAGTTAAAGCCAGGCTTTGTGTTGACCAACGAACCCGGCATTTATTTTATCCCTGCCCTGATTGATAAATTCCGCAGCGAAGACAAATTCATGGAATTCATCAATTACGACAAGGTGGAAACCTATAAGGATTTTGGTGGTATCCGTATTGAGGACGATGTGTTGGTTACCGAAACCGGAAACCGCATTTTGGGCAAGCCCATCCCCAAAACAGTAGCCGATGTGGAGGCAACCTGTGGGGAGAAGCGCGAGTGGCTGAAAATGGATGGTGTTTTTTAAGCCCATCAAGTCAGGTCACTAAACGTAAAAAAAAGCCACGGAATGGTCAAAAGATCATTTCGTGGCTTTTTTATTCAGGAACTATTTTACGTTTCCAGATTACATTCCCAGGCACTCAAATTAAGTTATCGCGCTACCTTAACTGTTTGAACATTAACGGTAACAATACTTGTGAAACTTGAGATAATGGCATCAACAAAGGTGTACTGAGTCGTAATGGTGTAATCAGATGCACCGGCAGCCATTGCTTGTGAGTTAACATCGTTGAGTGGCACCAGGCCCCAAAGCACATACCATTGTTTTGCAGAAACTTCTACGCCGGTTTTGGCTCCATCGCCAACGGTGTGATTAAGTGTCATGCATGATGCGAATGCAAACGCCATTAAAACGGCGATGATCGTAATTTTTAATTTTTTCATAAATACAAAGATTTTGTTGGTTAGAAATTTAATTAATTGATCCTATGGAGGATTCCACAGCTCTTAATATCTGTTCAGCATATGCCCGGGGCACGCTGTAATTGATTTCGTATGTTTTTCCCATCCGGCTGGCAAACAGCTTGTAAATAACAATATCATGGTTTTGCAGCACAATTTGGTCTATTTGGTATGAGTTATACTTAAAATCACCGTGTTGTACACTCAGCCAGTTGTTGTTGCTGTTGTAAAACAAATCAGGGTTTTCAAAAACTTGTTCCATTGCCAGCATTTCATCGGCTGAAACTTCAGAAATTAAAAGCGAAGCTTCGGTTTTCGTATCGATAAAAACGGCTTCCAATTTATGTTGCATCACTTCTGCAAAAACCAAATAAATGGTATCATTGCTGCTAAGCTGTGCCCAGTTTTGCGGAGGCTGCAGACGTAGCATTTCATCACTGGTTGTAAAAACAGTATCTGAGAGTAAATCCTGATTTACTCGAAACGAGATGGTGTTACCGCTTGGCTGTTGATTGCCGCATGACACCCCAAACATCGACACAAAGGCCAATGCCAGCAATTGATAAGATAAGTAATAATAAAAATTCTTATGGGTCTGTTGCATCTTCGATCGCTACTATATTTCAATCACCCTTTTTTGTATTAAAAAAATCCATAAACAAAATTGCTTCGTTTAATGAACACGTCAACCGTGGTTTGGAGTGCTAAATTATAAAAATTAAGGTGATAGTAAAATCTGCCACAAAAAAAGATAATAATTTTAGGCTGATTCTTCTACTTCAAGGCGAAAACCAGTGCCATGCACATTGATGATGGCAACATGGGGGTCGTCCTTAAGGTATTTGCGCAGGCGCGCAATAAACACATCCATGCTCCGCCCGGCAAAATAATCGGCATCGCCCCACAACAAATTGAGGGCCATATCGCGGGGTAAAAGCCTGTTTTTATATTCGCAAAGCAGTTTCAAAAGGGCAGCCTCTTTACGGGTAAGCGATTGTTTTTTGTCGTTGTCCGACAGCTGCATATTATCTACATCAAATGTGTATTTCCCGATAATGAATCGCAGGCCGTTTTCCTTGTTGTCAGCATTTTCCAGGCGCATGCAACGCCTCAGAATGGCTTTGATGCGCATGCTCAGTTCCTCAGTGCTGAAAGGTTTGGTAATATAATCGTCGCAGCCTTGCTGAAAACCCTTTAACCTGTCTTCCTTCAACGATTTGGCTGTAAGGAAAATGATGGGAATACCGGGGTTTTTCTTCCGGATTTCACCTGCCAGCGTGAATCCGTCCATTTTTGGCATCATGATATCCAAAATGCACATATCAAACGGATTTTTCAAAAACAGTTTAAGCCCTTCTTTGCCATCGGCAGCAACTACGCAGTTGTATCCTGACATTTCTAAAAAATCGCGCAATACCATGCTCAGATTGGCATCGTCCTCAACCAACAATAAGTTGATTTTCGGAACCGTATTTTTTTCGATTGAATCCATATTTCCTAAACTGTTTTGTATGGTAAAAATACTTTAAAAACAGAACCCTTCCCCAATTCACTTTGCAAAGTAATTCGTCCGCCATGCATCTCAACCAAACGTTTTACATAATACAAACCAAGGCCAAAGCCTTTTACGTCGTGCAAATCGCCTGTGTGTACCCGGTAAAGGTTTTTGAAAACCTGTTTTTGGTTTTCGGGCGAAATACCGATGCCTTTGTCGGCCACCGAAATAGTAACCCCTGATTGATTTGATTCAGAAAATACAGATAGTTGCGGCGCTCCGGAAGAATACTTGACGGCATTGTCAATCAGGTTGCTGAAAACATTGGTGAGGTGCATTTTGTCGCCTGCTATGGTACACGGTATGGCTTTAAGTTCGGTATGTATATGCCCTTCCATTTCGCGAACACGCAGCTGAAAACCTTCAATTATTATATCGAGTAGTTTGTGCAAATCGGTTTCCTTAATACGCAGCTGGGTTTCGCCCTTGTCGAGTATGGCCATCTGCAGTACCTGTTCCACCTGATTTTGCAATCGGTTGTTTTCGTTGAAGATGACGGCGGCATATTTTTTTGTTTTCTCAGGCGAGTGGGCCACTTCGGGCTTCATTAACATTTCCGATGCCAGCGACACAGTAGCAATGGGTGTTTTGAACTCATGCGTCATATTGTTCACAAAGTCGGTTTTCATTTCAGACAGCTTTTTTTGCCTGAAAACTGTCATAATTGTAAACCAGAAACTAAAAATTACTGCAATTAGAAAAAGGGCTGATAAAATCATCCAAACGATGATTTGCCTGAAAATAATCGTGCTTTGGTGAGGGAAAAACATCGTGAAATAATACTCGCCTTTGCCAAAAAGTGCCTTTATACTTTGCTGATGCTCCGAAAGGCTCAGGTTTTCGCGGTAGCCCTCGAACGAACCCATCGCAAAGTTCATGTCCTCCTTATTATATATGGCATACACATAGTCCTTGTTGATGCGCATGCAACCCATCTCGGCCCTGATCAGTGAATCGAGCAAGGGGGCATGAATCACATCGTTTACTTGTGTTTTTTGCTGGTAACAAGGATCAGGGGAGGTGATATTGCGCAAGGTGGAATCGTTGTGGTGTGCGAGCAATTGGTTGAAAACAGTCTTCATGGCAATGCTTACACTTTGCCTGAACTGGTCTTCTTTAAGGTGTATGGCGTTGCGGACCCAAAATACCTGGGTAAAAACCACCCCTAAAAGTGAAATAAATGCGATGAAAGCAATTAAATTAAAAAGACGCTTTTTCATTAAACTCCCTGAATTTCAGCACAAAAATAAGCCTTGTTGTCTATGTATTTTAATCATTAACATATCATTAACAGTATTTAACAGCCAATTAACAACCAAGTAGTTGTTGAGACTATATCTTTGTCAAAAGAAATTAAGTAATCAATAACTGAAATACCATGAAAAAATTAGCATTATCACTCGCAATTGTAGCTTTCTTCGCATTTGGATCAGTAGGTATGAGCAATGTAGTTGCTGCCACCACAAACACCGAAATGGCAAAACCTGACGAGAAAAAGAAAGCCGACAAAAAAACGAAAAAAAGCGATTGCTCCACAAAAACTGAGAAATCAGAGTGCTGCAGTTCAAAAAAGAAAAGCGATTGCGGCGACAAAGATAAGAAGTAGATCTCTACAGAATTATTCTAATCCCAACGTTTTGTTTTAATTTGGTTTGGGCCTTCCGACGTCCTGTCGGGGGGCTTTTTTTTATGCCATAGTTTTACTGATAAACAGAGGGAAGATTGCAAGCGAGGGCACGACTCCATAGGAGTGGAATAGCTATAGAAAAACACGAATGAAAGGGGTTTTCGACTCCAGCGGAGTCGCATGTGGATAAGCAATATTTTGTTATATTCGACCCCGCTGGGGCCGCGAAATGAACGTCTATCGATTTCTATAAATATGTGATGCCTCTGGCATCAATCAACTGAAAGCTTGATTTTTTTTTGCACATTGCTAATGTTTCGTTTTTTGAACAACTCTTTTTAGCCTGCATTATTTATGAATAACTGCAATGTTTTCAAATTAGAACGTGGATGGCACAGTACGCTTCGCTACGTGGCAGGCACTAACTACCCCGCCACTTTTGCGGGGGATTTATCAGATGATTTAAAATAACTAAAAAACAAAAGTTTCTATATTATACTGATATTATGTGAGTTAATTAAGTTCAAGAATTAATCAGGTTAGAAACAATAACACTTGTTAAATTTGCAGTCTATTAATAAAATCAAACATGACTTCAACAATAACATACACCACCGATTTGCGTACTGAAATGACTCATTTGCAATCGGAAACACGCGTGATAACAGATGCACCTGTTGACAACAAGGGCAAGGGCGAAGCCTTTTCGCCCACCGATCTTGTCGCTACCGCATTGGGCAGTTGCATGCTCACCATCATGGGAATTTCGGGCCGCGAACATGGGTTCAGTATTGATGGTGCCCGTGCATCGGTTTCCAAAATCATGGCTTCTGGCCCCAGGCGCATTGCCGAAGTGCATATTTCAATTGATTTTCCTGACTTGGCATATAGTAACAAGCACAAGGCCATCATTAAAAAAATATCTGAAACCTGCCCGGTTGCCCTGAGCCTGCACCCCGATCTGAAACAAGTGGTTCATCTCAACTTCAAATCTTGACAAAATTGCTGTGTCTATAAACTTTTCATAAAAATGGTACCTTATAATATCATTCCCAATATACAAGGGGAACAAGTCCGCATTGTTACCCAAAAAGATACAGCCAGTGCTTTTGGCTCGGGTCATGTGGATGTGTTTGCCACC